>JAISMB010000011.1 GCA_031276945.1 Spirochaetaceae bacterium
CAAGCTGCTTTTATGAAGGGTAGACCTTACGCGACACGAGGCAAAGTAAGTCAGACCTCGCATTAGCCTGCGACACAACTAAGTATTAGCCTGCGACACAACTAAGTATTAGCCTGCGAAGCAACTAAGCATTAGCCTGCGACACAACTAAGTATTAGCCTGCGACACAACTAAGTATTAGCCTGCGATGCAACTAAGCATTAGCCTGCGATGCAACTAAGCATTAGCCTGCGATACGACTAAGCCTAGCCCGCGCCGCACGTACGCGTATCCGAATATCTTTAATGATGGTAGAAAGAGACGGGCTCTTGCAGATTTTCTCGTCTTGGGCAGCCGGCGCTGAGATTCCCCTCAGTTAAAAACAGCCTTTTACAGTGAAAAAAAGAGTTGACAGTGGTATTAAGGCGGACTAGAATTTGCTTACTATCTTAAAGTAACAAAGGAGAAGTATTTTGGCACAGAATACGAGAATGAAGGAAGCAGTTAAGTACATTAAACGTACTTGGATGCTTTACGCAATGCTGGCATTACCGATGGCTTTTTTTATTTTGTTTAGGTATGTTCCTATGACTAACATCGTTATTGCCTTTAAGGATTATAACATCTTCAGGGGTGTTTGGGAGTCTCCGTGGGTGGGAGGCAAGTGGTTTGCGCAGGCTTTTACCGACAGGAATTTCGGTTTTGCAGTACGCAATACGCTGGGACTCAATTTTCTTGATTTGATCGTTGGATTCCCTGCGCCGATTATTCTTGCCTTACTGCTCAATGAACTACCGTATAAAAAATATAAAAAACTAACGCAGACCATTGTCTATCTGCCGCACTTTCTTTCATGGATTATTATCAGCGGCATTTCCAATCAGCTCTTTGCACTCGGTGGCGGCATTATCAACATGGCGCTGGGTAAAATAGGTATTCCGCCGGTGAATTTTCTTATGGAAAACACTATGTGGGTCGGCACGTATGTCGGGCTTGGTGTCTGGAAAGAGATGGGCTGGGGTACTATCATTTATCTTGCTGCATTGACCGCTATCAACCCTGAAATCTACGAGGCGGCGGAAGTTGACGGCGCCGGACGCTGGCGCAAAATCTGGCACGTAACCTTACCCGGTTTACGTCCGACTATCGTGGTACTGCTCATTATGAACCTTGGTCGTATTTTAGGAAGTGAATTTGATCGCCCGTATACTATGGCAAACCCCACGGTTATGCAGGTAGCTGACGTTATCAGTACTATGGTGTACCGTGTTGGTATCCGTTCTAATCAATTCTCTTATACCGCAGCAATAGGACTTTTCCAATCAGTTATTTGTGTTATTTTCCTTGTCGCGGCGAATACTATAGCAAAACGTTCCGGCGAACGCGGGATTTGGTAAAGCCAAAGCCATAAGCGTCTAAAATATTAAGTTTTTTATGATATAAAGGAGTTTATTATGATTAAGTCACAGTCCCGAAAAGTGGGCGATGTTTTGATTGCTTTTCTCTGCCTCATCGTTATTATAATCTGTTTGTTTCCCATGCTGAATCTCTTTGCGCGCTCTTTAAGCGATCCTATGGCTATTGTAAACCGGCGCGTCTCGTTTCTTCCGGTTGAGCCTACTCTTGACTCATACCGCTATGTATTTGCGGATCCTTCCTTTTCCCGTTCCTTGATATGGACAGCGTTTTTAACCGTGATTTGCACAATCGTTTCATTAATAATGACGATACTGTGCGCCTTTCCCCTTATTTACGACACGCTTAAAGGGAAGGCGCTCATTAACACGCTGATTATCTTTACCATGTATTTCAGCGCCGGCACCATACCTAACTATATTTTGATGAAGAGTCTCAATATGCTTAATAATCCGTGGGTGCTTATCATACCGAACTGTCTTTCAGTCTTTAACATGATTATCCTGCGCAGTTTTCTCTATGGTGTGCCGGACAGTTTGCGAGAATCGGCGGAATTAGACGGGGCAAACCCTTTCCGTGTTTTAGTACAGATTTATCTGCCCTTATCAATGCCGGTCTTGGCAACCCTCGCGCTCTTTTACGCGGTCGGTCGGTGGAATGGTTTTTCTGATGCCTTGCTCTATCTCACCTCTGCAACGCAATATCACCCTATACAGCTCAAATTATACAATATTATCAACAACCTATCGTCCATAGATATTGCCATTCAAGAAGGCAGCGCTGCCGGTGTTCCTTCTGCCAGCGATGGTATGAAAGCCGCCGCGGTTATGTTTGCCACCATACCAATTATACTGGTGTATCCGTGGCTTCAGCGGTATTTTATCAGCGGCGTTACTATAGGCGCAGTGAAAGGATAGCGGCTTTACCAAAGGTCGACGTAAAGCTCAAACCTTAAGCCTGAACGATAGATGACAGGAGGTATACATGCGGCTGCGGTAGGAAAGCGGCGTATACTCCAAGAATGAACAAAGATTATTGCGGAGGCTGAAACCGCTGGATTGGCGGTCTGATTTTGGTCTGTGAAACAAGAAGCCCCAATGCTAAAAGCCTTGGGTAGCTCAATGATAACATTATTATAAGTTTAGGTGAAAGTTCTCCACTTAGTTAAGTGAAGATTTTCCATGATAGCATTATATTTTTAGGAGGTTTTTATGAAAAGAATTGGTATGGTCATGCTTATTATGACCATGATCGGGGCTGTTGTTTCTGCTAATGGGAGTCAAAGCACCACCGGCAGCACAGGGGCTGGTCCTGCCCGCATCACCGTTGAAATCTTTGATCGCGGTACTGACGGCGGCAAGACCGACCCGGCTAATAACCAGTGGACCAAGTGGATTCAACAGAAGATTCTCAAAGATGAGAATATCATCGTAGAATTCGTAAAGGTCAGCCGGTGGGCAGAAACTGATGCGCTGGTTAATCTGTTTGCCGCCGGTACTCCGCCTGATGTCTGTTATACTTATTCCATTGATAACATTCAGAACTGGTCGGAGCAGGGCGGTATTTTAGACCTAGCGCCGTACATTGATACTACACTCAAGGATTTGAAAGCTTTTCTTGGTCCTGATAAGGCGCTTGTCGGCAAAGATTTGATACGGCGTAATATTGATACCTCTACCGGACAGATATTTTCTATCCCGGCGCGGCGGATGAACGTTGCCCAGCGCAATATCTTTATCCGTAAGGATTGGCTTGATACCTTGGGGCTTCCTCTGCCCAAGACCACACAGGAATTCTATGACGCCCTTGTCGCCTTCAAAACCAAGGATCCGGGCAAAGTCGGGCTTAATAAAGTTGTCCCCTTTATTATGGACGGCGATCGGGTTGACTGGGGAGCCGGCAACATAATGGAAGCCTTCATTGATCCGAAAATCTCTGATAAAGAACGCTGGATCAATACGGTTTCTGAACGGAGCTTTAATGTCCCCGGCTATAAAGAAGGCGTGCGCTTTATGAACAAGATGTTCAATGCGGGTCTTATTGACAAGGACTTCCCGCTCTATAAGAGCGGGGATGACACCCGTCCGCTTATTCAGAGCGGCGTTGTCGGCGCTTTCTCTGGAGACTGGGATATTCCCTATCGTGAACCGAACGGTCTGCTCTCCGGCTTACGCAAAAACGTGCCGAATGGTGATTTTGTCCCCATAGACCCTATTCAAAGCTCTGACGGCATTACGCACAAGAGCGCCTATGATGCCGCCGGTATCTTCTTCTTTATTCCCAAGTCATGCAAGAATCCGGATGCGGCAATGCGCTACCTGAACTGGCTGGCGAAATATGAAAACTACCATTTCTTGCAGACCGGTCCAGAGGGCATTACCCATACGGTAGGCTCGGACGGGGTAGTAAAGATCGATGCGAGCGCCGCAAAAGACCCCAGTTGGATTATGAACAGCAACCAGAACATTGATTATACTATGATGATGAACGGTCTCTTCCTTGAAAGTGAAGAGGCAAGCATCCGCGCTCTGGCAGCAGGCTATTCATATCCGGCTGACATTATCTCCCGCTCATACACCACGGCGCTGACTAACGCCCGCCCAGCCCTTGTGGTTAAAACGACTAGTCCGCTGGTCGTTGCCGGTCCGCTCAATCAAACCTTAGCGGATCGCAGCAAGATAGTTTTCTCCGCGACTATTACCTGTCCTGAGTCTCAGTTTGATGCGGTCTATGATCGAGAGGTTAAAGCATGGTTAGAAGCCGGCGCACAAGCCGTCATAGACGAACGGAGAGCAAAGTACCCGCAGTAATTGAAATAGTGTAGACTACAAGAAAGAAGGTAGCGGAGCGGCAATCCGCTACCTTCTCTTTTTTTCAAGCAGAGCTGTACTGTTCTTCGCTGCCATATTCCAGCCGCTTTTTTTGACAAAAATATAATTTCTCATTATAGTAAAGAGTATGGAAAAGGAATTAAGTTGCGGGCGGTTTGTACGAGCCTTAGCCCGCGAAAGGTGTTTGTCTTGAAGCGCGCTTTCTTAAAAATCGGTCCTTTGACCTTTTACCGCGAAGCTTTGAGTATTGCATTGCCGGTCATGTTGCAACAATTCATTATGAGTATGGTCTCGCTTATTGATAATTTTATGGTTGCCGGACTAGGTGATAGTAGTATGGCATCAGTGAATGTTGCCAATCAAATCAATTTTGTCTATATAGTGCTGGTTAATACCGTCTGCGGCGCCGGAGGTATCTACTTAGCGCAATTTAAGGGCGCAGGCGATCAAGCAGGGATGCGCCATGCCTACCGGTTCAAAGTAATCTTCGCCTTAGCAGCTTCAGTCGTATTCTTTATCTTATGTTGGACTATTCCTGAACTTATGATTGCGGTTATGACGCCGGGGAATAACGCACAGGCGGAGATAGTCGCTCAAGGCTCTGAGTATCTGCGCTTTACTGCCTGTACTCTTGTGCCTATAGCCATCTCGTCAGCCATCGGTTCTAGTTTCAGAGAAATAGGGCTGCCCAAAATCCCCTTAATGATTTCCGCCTGCGCCACGGTTATCAACACCATCGGGAATTGGCTGCTCATTTACGGCAATATGGGCGCGCCGCGCCTCGGCATTGTCGGCGCCGCCCTTGCTACTATCCTAGCCCGACTCTGCGAGTTGTCTTTTTTTATTATCTATGTACACAAGCGGCAGAGTCCTTTCTTTGTAGGCTTTATGAGCCTCTTCCGTATAGACAAAAAGCTCATCAAAGAAATCTTTGTCAAATCCCTTATGATGTTTGCCTCAGAATTATCGTGGATCAGTTCAGAAACGGTGGTAACAGCGCTCTTAAACGGGCGCGGGGGAGCAGAAACGGTTGCGGGTATGGCAGCCGGTTTCACCATTGCGAATATTTTCTTTCTGGTATTTAGCGGGGTATGGACCGCCTCAACGGTCATTATAGGCGGCAGTCTCGGCGCCGGAAAATTAGAAGAAGCTCGAAGCCGCGGCGAATGGATACAATCAGGGGCAGTTATTACCGGAATCGTGGTAGCGCTGCTGGGAGTCGCCGCATCGGTAGCGCTCGTTCCGGTGGTCTTCTCTAATTTAAGCGATAGCGCACGTCGCATTAGTCTGGGGATAGTATTTGTCATTTTAGTTTACCTCCCGCTCTGGGCATTACTCAACGCGCTCTTTGCTATTTCCCGTGCCGGGGGTGATACCGCGATGGGTATGTGGGCTGATGTTTCGGTCAATACTATTCTTTTTTTACCGGGCGCTTTTATCTTAGCTTTTACAACCTCTCTTGGACCGGTAGCGCTCTACGCTATTCTAAAGATTTCAGACATAGCCAAATATCTGGTCGCACGGCATTTCTTCAACAAAGAACGCTGGATACGGAATTTAACCCTCCGTGTCAGTGAATAATACAGCGGACAGACCTTGAAGGCGGGGTGGCAGGGTAGGTCAGACCTCGAAGGCACGAAGGCAGGGGGCAGTTCTGATCAGAGAGGAATGAGTTCTGCTCAGAGAGTGTTGTCAAAAGGAAGGAAGATAAATCTGAGATAGAGAGCGGCGAGAAAGGAATCAGAGCGTTTAGCGTAGCGAGTGGCAATACCTCTGTACTGCTTAAGCCACCGAAATACATGCTCAATAAGATGGCGCTTCTTATACAGCTCTTTGTCATAAGTCCTTACCACCTTCCGACTACGCTTGGAAGGAATAACTACCTTACTACCTCTTGCACAGGCTGTGTCTATTACCTGGTTCACGTCATACCCTCTATCGGCAATCAAGACTTTTACCGATAAACCTGCCATTAAGGGCGGTGCATACGCGCAATCCGCCTCCTGCCCCGCTGAAACATTGAGCCCCCTTTTGTACGCCCTATTGCTTGATTTCCTCCAACCGCTGTACATCCGTCCGCATGGACTTTGCTATAAGTTGCATCTATCATAAGCCACTGGGTATCTACTTCCCCGATAACTTCAGAGGTTATTGTTTTCCAGACATCCCTATCCCGCCAGCGGCAAAACCTTCGGTGTTTATTTTTCCAGTCGCCGTATTCAGGAGGTAAATCTCTCCAAGGAACACCGGTTCTGAAAATCCAGGATACTGCGTTGATAAAGCGTCGATTGTCATGAGCCATTCGACCCTGTTTACCTGCCGCTTCTGGAAGTAAGTCTTTTATTTTTTCCCACAGGTTATCACTGATGTCGTGTCTGTGCAGTGCTTTTCCGTTTTCTTTCATCTTGTTATCTTACTTTATTTCCTTACTTTTGACGACACCCCCTAGCAAAAACCAAGAAAGGTTTCAAGTTTAAGCTGTGGAACTTTTGCATCATGGGTAACCATTTTCACTTTCTCATTACACCTGAAAAAAGGGAAAGTCTGTCCAGTATAATGAAATGGATTAAGATGGTTTTCGCTATTCGGTGGAACAAAAAGCACCATAAGATCGGTCATTTCTGGGGCGATAGGTTTTTCTCACGGGAGATAAAGGACGAGAGAGATTTTTGGACTGTGTTTGAGTACATAGACCAAAACCCGGTTATAGCAGAATTGGCGAAAAAGCCAAAAGAATGGCAGTACAGTGGCGCATACCATCGGGAACATGGTATTGTCAGCATTGTCTCTCTCGTTACTGACGAGGCTTGGAGGACAGACCTTAAGCGGCTTTTGTAAAGGTCAGACCTAAATGGGGAAGCAGGATGGGTCAGACCTTCAGACCTCCTACAAAAACCATACTGCAAACCAATGACAGGTTGCACCAGCTAAAACAAACACATGCCAGGTAACATGTGTTTTCCGGTATTGAGGACGTGCATACCAGAGCGTGCCAAGGGTGTAAGCAACGCCGCCGGCAATAAGGAAGATAAGGCTTAACCGATTGATAGCTCGTAATAAACGTAGTCCACCAAAAATAAGCGCCCAGCCCATAATAAGATAGATTGCCAATTCAAAGCGTTTCAAAAAGCTGCAGTTTGCGGCATACAAAATAATACCGACTGCTGCACAAACCCATTCTATGCCAAACAAAGTCCATCCCCAAGGACCGCGGAGGGTGATGAGACATAAAGGGGTATAGGTACCGGCTATTAACAGATAAATTGCTGCATGATCGAGAATGCGCAGAATCTGTTTTGCCTTCCGGTGCTGTATAGCATGGTATAAAGTCGAAGTCAGGAACATGAAAATTAACGTAACGGCAAAAATAAGCGGCGCAAGACTGCTCTCTCTATCGCCGGTACGGGAAAATAATTCTTGAGAACGAATGACTAGCGGAATAAGCCCGACACTCGCAGCTACAGCGCCTAAGCCGTGGAGGAGAGCATTCGCCAATTCTTCTCCCTTCGTTTGAAACGGAAGTATCCGCATCTTTGATGGTATCTTCATAGTAAGTAGGACACAGTTTGAGCGGGGGAGTTGCGCAATTCCCCCGAAGGTATGTGCGCTTTTAAGTTTTCGTGCCGCGGCTATGAGCCTGAGCTGCGCGGATCAAAAGCATCCCGTATGCCCTCGCCGATAAATACCAATAAACTCAGGCTGAGAGCCAGTACCACAAACACCGTAATGCCAATCCACGGCGCCTGTAAATTTGCCTTGCCCTGAGCCAAAAGTTCGCCTAAGGAGGGGGAGCCAATCGGCAGCCCAAACCCAAGGAAATCAAGCGAAGTGAGCGTGGTAATTGAACCGCCTAGTATGAAAGGTAGATAGCTTAACGCACTCGTTAGCGCATTGGGGAGAATATGGACGAACATGACTCGAGCGTTACTCATACCCATAGCGCGGGCGGCTAAGACGTATTCAAAATTCCGTGCGCGTAAAAATTCAGCGCGGACAAGACCAACCAGACTCATCCAGCTAAAGATCAGGGTAATGCTCAAGAGCCACCAGAAATTGGGTTCAATGATAGAACTTAAAATAATGAGTAAGAACAAAGTCGGCATGCCTGACCAGATTTCTATAAAGCGCTGAAAAATTATATCGAATAAGCCGCCATAGTAGCCTTGCAGGGCGCCGAGCGCTATACCGATAAGCGAGGAGAAGATCGTCAGCGTTATACCGAACAAAACCGAAATCCTAAAACCGTACAAGAGCCGGGCGGCAATATCCCTGCCCCTGTCATCAGTCCCCAAAATGTTTTCCTTTGTCGGCGGCGAGGGAGCCGGTGAAGGCAGATCGTAGTTAATAGTGTCATAGCTGTAGCGTATCACAGGCCAGAGCATCCAGCCTTTTTCTTCAATCATTGCCGCAACAAGCGGATCTCGGTACTCGGTATCAAGGTCAAATTCGCCGCCGAACACTAATTCTGAATAATTATTAAACAGGGGAAAATACCATTTTCCGTCAAAGCGCACCAAAAACGGTTTATCATTGGCTATCAGCTCAGAAAAAAGGCTCAGTATAAAAATACCCATGAAGATCTGCGCTGAAATAAGCGCACGCCGGTTGATGCGGAATTTATGCCAGAAGGATAATTTTTTGTTCGCTCTGCGCGGTAATGATTGCATACGATGTCCTTATAGCAAAAACTTACCAGATTATCGCTTTTGAGGAAAGAGGGAAACCGCTCAAGCTGCAAGCCGTTTTGTTGGTATCTGTTATGTACGTATCTTTGGAACTTCTACACCCATAAGACATCGGGCGAGGTCTGTCCGTCCTAAGCTGTCTCTGCCGGTATAAAAGCTGTTGCGGATTGTGTTCCCTCTGCTAGGGCAGAGAGGGCTTTGTGCCTGCCACCGTGAGCGAGGATCATCGGGATACCGTAGGCAAGAACACGCTCTGCCGCTTCATACTTCGTGGCAATGCCGCCGGTACCAAAAAAACTTTTTCCTTCCATGCTGATTTGCGTTTTTACCGCGGCAAGGTCCCTGACCTCGGTTACCAACTGGGCATCCGGATGTTCCTGTGGATTTTTGGTATACAGTCCGTCAATATTGCTGAACAAGAGCAGCAGATCCGCGCTCCACAGTATTGCAGAGAGGGCGGCGAGGGTATCATTGTCGCCGATTTTGATTTCATCAACGCAAACCGAATCGTTTTCGTTGATAATGGGGATAATGCCTTCGTCAACAAGGGTGAAAAGCGTATTGCGCATGTTCAAGGTGCGCAGTGAATCGCTAAAATCAGCGCGGGTCAAAAGAAGCTGGGCTATGGAAAGCCCTTGTTGGGCAAACGCCGCCGACCATGCGCGCATGAGTTCAACCTGCCCCACAGCGCAGAGCGCCTGCCGGTAGTGAATATCCTGTTTGCGCGCCCATCTTCCCATAATCGAAAGTCCGGCAATCTGCGCGCCGGAAGAAACAATAACGATCTGTTTCCCCTTTTTAACCAAATCATTCACGGAGCCGGCAAAATCGTCAAGAAAACTATGATTAACATGACCGGATTCATCAGCCAAGGTGTTAGAACCAATTTTCACCAGAATCTTGCGCGCTCTCTCAATAAGCTGCTCTATCATACTCGCTCTGCTCCCACTGTCGAAAGTTTATCCATACACAATCTGCTACTGGCTCCCCAGCATTGTCGTAATCGGTATCACCCGGTAGCCTGCCTTCTTGAGCGCATCAAGCAAAACCGTGATATGATTGAACAAATACTCTGTTTTGCCCGGAACAACGCCAAGCCGTATGGGGATAATGGAACCGGGCTGCACCTTTTCCATAAGGGAGTCAATCAGAGCCGAAACCGTTCCTTTCCCCTGCTCTTGCGGATCAATATCCGCTCCTATAGTGAGATAGCCAGCCTTTGCAGCCGCGGCGCTTATCTTTTGAGTATGAACGTAGTACGGCGGATGCCAAAGTAAGCGCAAATCCTGACCGGTGAGATTGTAAAATTCATCTTCATTACGGGTAATACCGTTGATAATAAAATCTTCAGTAATATGGTAGCGAGTCGTACTCAAATCAAGCGGCGCAAAAAACAGCGAGGCAGTCTCATGCCCGGCATTGACAATAGCTTGAACAAAGACCGGATTGCGCTGTATGAATTCACCGTTGAGAAAAAAAGTCGCAGTCCACCCGAAACGCCGCAGCGCATCAAGTACGTGCGCAACGCCGGCGGCATCTTCGTAGAGATCAAAGCAGAGGGCAATATCCCGATTTCCAACACGCGCTCCGTGGGTAATAAGTGAAGGCGTATCACGGGTATCAGAGGACTGCCGCGGCGCCGTATACTGTGGAACAGAGACTAAGGGGACGGTGTTCAAGGAATGCAGAGAGCGAACCATAGGCACATTCAGGTACGGACTAGCAGCTTGCCTTTCAAGGAATACCCGGTACGCATCTGAATCCAGAACAGCGACACCGGGAGCAGCCTGAGCAAGGGCAGTCCACGCTGATCTGCCGTCAGTAGTAAACCATGTCCCTCCGGACAAAGCTACAATCCGAGAACTCGATTCTTCAAAACCGTACTGTTCAACTGAGGCAAGACAGAGCAGCGTACGCGCCACGCCCGCCTCATGCATCTGAACAAGCTCAATCTTTTCCTGCCCCCCAATGACGCACGCTTTAGCGCCAACCCAAAGGGCAGAAAGGACCGGCTCGCTGCTGATAGTCTGTATCTCAGTCCACGTTTGATAATCGTAGAGCAGAGCGCCGCTCTCTCCGGCTATCAGGAGCTGTTTACCATCCGGCGACAGAGCAGCATGAGAACCGCGTATATGACCGTACGAAATAAAAGCAGCGCCCCCATCGCTGTCAAGGTTGAGCCGGTATGCCGCGAGGACAAGTTCTCCCTTGTTTAATAAAGAGGCGATGACCGTAAGGCTTGAATCGGCTGACCAAAGCACGCTGAGATCAACGCAGGTGGAAGGCACAAGAAGATACGGAAAAGATACCGGAAGCTCAACGGTGGTATCGAGAGGATAGTAAAAAACGGTACTGCTTTTGAAAAGGACGAGCGAGCTGTAATCAGGAGCAATCCAAAACATATCAAAATCAGGATTAAAATCAAAGGGAAGCGTACCAATCGCAGTGCCGAGCGGCAGAAAGTCAGCGTACAGCTTCCGGGCAAACAGGAGATTACTCGGTATGCGGTACAAGACAGAGCCGGTAAGGTAAAAAAAATCGCCTCCCTGTCCCCATTGGATTGCACTGATCGTTCCCTCGCCTATAACCCGGTATTGTTCATCAAGAGCCGTCAGAATAGCGCTACCGACCGCATAATAGTACAGCTTTCCCCCTTTGCTATAGACAAACTGAGCGGAATCCGGACTCCAGCGTGCGGGGAAAAGGCGTTCGTACTGTTCAATATTCTGGGCGATGACTCTTTTTTCTCCCGAACGCACTTCAAGCAGGGATAAATTGCATAGAGCATAACTGACCGGTTCTAAAAAAAGCACCCACTGCCCGTCATACGATACCGCCTTCTCAAGGAGCCGACCGGCGCTGATCGGTGAACCTTTAACAAAAGAAGGAAAAGCCGGTATGCTCTGCGGAATACCGGCTGAAAGGGGAAGGCGCATGGTACCAAAAGCATTGTGTATATAGAGCGCCTGAGCATTTTCAACAAGCGCCATGCTCTGCGGCACAAGCGTCAACTGTTGAATAGTAGAATCCGCAAGCTGTGCAAGAAAGAGGGTCTTGGGTGCAGGTTCAGAGCTTACCTGAAAAAGAAGCTGATTATGAACGGATACATCAAGTCCGCTAAACGTAACCTGACCATAAAGAGAAAACGGCAGCATCAGCAGGGCGAGGCACAGCCGCCTTTTCACAGCTCCTCCTGATGCTCAAAGAGAAAAAGCTCTAATTCCTTCTCCATAGTCAGAAGGTGCGCCTCCATTTCATCTATTCGTCTGATTGAATAGTGTACTTTTTTATTCCATAATCGCTCGCAAGTCTTATCTAAGACAGCCTCGAATGACTGCTCATCCAGTAGCGGCGTGCTTTCACAGTCTATGTTCATAATAGCCAGTGTAGCAAAAGCAAAAAAACTCTGCAATAGCACAGGCATCCGCAGACTGCTGCACCGGATTGATAGGTCAGACCTTGGGGGTAGGTCAGACCTTGGAGGTAGGTCAGACCTTGGAGGTAAGTCAGACCTTGGAGGTAGGTCAGACCTCGCAGGCTGGCTCTGCTCAATGTCGGCGGCAGCGAGCGTTCAAGTATGCGGAGGCGATCTTGTACTTTTTCGCTGCCGGTTGTATACTCCCCTCTATGGACATTAGCAGTATTGCCGAACTTTTTCCGGCATATTTTACCGCAGAACAGCGGGCGCAGGCGCAGACCGTATTCTTGAAACAAGTTTCTCTGGAAGCGCACCGATTTTACGCCGGCAAAATGCAGACCGTGCCTAAATGCCTCGTGGATGGACTTCCGTGGTTTAACGTCTGGTATACACCGGGTGTTTCCGGTGTTTCAACGGCGATACGATCTGATAATGACGAGTCTTTTACACTGTCTAATCGGGGCAACCTTGTTGCCGTTGTCTCCGACTCTACGCGCGTTTTGGGGGATGGCGATTGTACGCCGGCAGGCGGGCTGGGGGTTATGGAGGGCAAGGCGCTCTTGATGAAATATCTGGGCGGCATAGACGCGGTTGCTCTCTGCCTTGACTCGCGCGGAGAAGACGGCACCCCGCAGGCGCATAAACTCATAGATGCCGTTCAGATGCTCCAGCCTTCATTTGGCGCTATCAATCTGGAGGATATTAGTCAGCCGAATTGTTATCGGGTTTTAGATACGCTGCGCGAAACCTGTGATATTCCGGTTTGGCATGATGATGCGCAGGGCACAGCGTGCATTACCCTTGCGGCGCTGATCAACGCACTCTCCCTCGCCGGTAAGCAGCTCTCCGCCGCGCGCATCGTCTTCTTAGGAGCCGGCGCTGCCAATACCAGTATTGCCCGCTTTATTATCAATGACGGCGGCGATCCGGCACGGTGTGTGCTTTTTGATAAGTATGGGGCGCTGCATACCGGTCGCCGCGATTTGCACGATAATCCCGCTTTGTACCGCCAGTGGGAATTGTGCCAAACGACCAATCCCCAGCAGTGCAGTCGTTTTGAGGATGCCATCCGCGGCGCCGATGTGCTTATCGCTCTTTCTGCCCCCGGTCCGGGAACAGTTAAGGCGGAATGGATACAGCTTATGGCGAAAAAAGCTATTGTCTTTGCCTGCGCCAATCCCATACCTGAGATATGGCCCTCCACTGCCAAGGAAGCCGGCGCGTTTATTGTTGCAACCGGACGCGGTGATTTTCCTAATCAAATTAATAATTCCCTCTGTTTTCCCGGTATACTCAAAGGCGCGCTCCTTGTCCGTTCACGCAAGATTACCGAGCGGATGGCGTTGCGCTGCGCGCACAGTATCGCTGATTTTTCACGCCGGCGCGGTATAAGTCCGGATAATATCATAGCGCGCATGGATGAAACGGAGGTTTTTGCCCTTGAAGCTGCTGATGTGGGCAGGCAAGCTATCGCGGACGGCGTTGCGCGGCTCAACCTTTCATGGGAACAGTTGTATGGCGCGGCGCAGTCTGAAGCGCGGGCAGCCCGTGAGCTGACAGTTGATCTGAACCGGCTTGGCTATACCGCACCTTTCCCTCAGACGCTCCTTGAAAAAGCGGCGCTTGCGGCAGTTGCGGCTGTCAAGGCTCAAAACGGCTGAGGCGCGCCCCCATGTTTACGGTTACTCCCTGTGCGGCAGGCTGCGGACGCCCTGCTATTACCGGCTCCCGCCTGTGCGCGCTGCATCTAGCAAAGCCCTCTGTCGAAGCTGCCCGTATTGCCAAGATCATAAGACAGCAGAAAAAGATCATTGATCTGAACGCCGCCGGTTTGAGTTTTGTTGATGAAGATTTCTCAGGACGCTCTTTTTACGGCTGCAACTTCAATGGGGCATCATTCTCACAGTGCCGCTTTGCCAAAACGACCATGCGTCTTGTCTGCTTTAACTTTGCCCGATTCTTTCACAATGACTTTACTGCCAGCGATCTCCATTTCTTGTCTTTTGCCGGCTCTGAACTCTACACCTGTTCCTTTGAGCATGCCAATCTGCCGCAGATAAATTTTTCCGGCAGTACCATTATTGACTGTACGTTTAGCCATTCTAATCTGTACAACTCCCATTTTATCAATGCCATTATGAAGAACACGCGCCTTATTGACTGCACCCTGACGCATGCTCAGTTTATCGGTTCCTATCGGGAAGCGGTATCGTTTAAGTCATCAAATACGGCTGAAGCGTTCTTTGCGCCTGAGGATTCATAAACTGTGCGGCTTTTTGCCGGCGTCTGACCCGTGAAACTGCACCTGACAGAAGCCGCAATACCGCTGAAGCTTTCTTTGCGCTTGAGGATTCATAAACTGTGCGGCTTTTTGCCGGCGCCTGACCAGTGAAACTGTACCTGACAGAAGCCTAAAATAGTCAGGAAGGTGAAGTAGATCGGGGTCCAAAGGCAGAGGAGCAGGGGCGCAAGCCCGCGGTAAGGCAGCACATCCTTAAAAATCAGCAGGGTAGCAGCCGTATTCATGCTCATAGCGAACATAACCGCGGCGCTCAGCACCCAGAGCGAAGGCAGAAACGGGATTAAAGGCAGCGCAAGAACGCCCATTGCAATAGTTATCATAAGAAAGCCGAAGTTCAGGCGGGTTTTCCTGTCAGGTCCGAAAAGCCCGCCGTTATTCCAGCGCAGCGTTTGATTGATTAACGCCTTCCAGTCCTTTTCACCCAAGGTCATAACCAGCGTATCCGTGCCGAGCGCCGCATGGATGGCGTATCTTGATTGAGAGCGGATTTGGGCAATGAGCGCGGCATCCTCGGTGGGTGAATAAGGCACATGCGCATAGCCTCCTATGGCTTCAAGGGCTGAGCGGCGCACTATCAGGTTGTTGCCGAAGCCGCCGCCGGGCGCTCCTAAGCCGGCTGAAGCTGCAATATACAGATAGCGGACCGCATGATCAAAGCACTGGTAGCGGTGGAAAAAACTGTCGGCTTGCGGTATTTTAGCTACCGGTCCGATGACCAGCCCGACCCGTTCATCAACCATGCGCGCCGCCATGGACGAAATCCACTGCTCAGGCACGAGGCAGTCGGCGTCTGTAAATAAAAATAAAGAACCTGCTGCCCGCTCAATCCCCTGGGCAAGCGCATATTGTTTGTAATTCGGACCGGGATTTTCTTTCAGCGTAACGATGGTTACCCGATTGCGGGGGGTATCGCCGAAAAATGCACGGATAAAGTCAACGGTTCCGTCCTGCGAGCCGCCGTCCACAAAAATCAGTTCAACAGGCTCATACTCTTGGGCGCATAAGCTCTTGAGCAGGTTTTCTATGCGCCGCCGTTCGTTGTAAACGGCGATAATGACCGAAACCAGCGGTTTCTCCCGCGGCGGCAGGCGGCGGACCCGCCGTTCCCAAGAGCGCTCTAAAAGCAGCCCCACCATAAGCGCGGCGTGCAGCCCGATAAAGACGGTCGCGAAACAAATACGAAAAATTGTGTATAAGAGCATAGCCTATTCTATCACAGCAAAAAAAAACACGCTACTCATCTTTGCCCCTGCCCAGACGTTTCAATAGGACAGACCTCGCCCTCCGATGTGGCATTAAAAACAAACTCACCATGGAAGACAGGAGGTATAGATAAAAGATAGGACAGACCTCGTTAAAAACACGTTTCAATAGGACAGACCTCGCCCTCCGATGTGGCATTAAAAACAGACTCACCATGGAAGACAGGAGGTATAAACAGGATAGGACAGACCTCGCCCTCCGGTGTGGCATTAAAAACAGACTCACCATGGAAGACAGGAGGTATAAACAGGATAGGACAGACCTCGCCTTCCGGTGTGGCATTAAAAACAAACTCACCGTGGAAGACAGGAGGTATAGATAAAAGATAGGACAGACCTCGCCTTCCGGTGTGGCATTAAAAACAAACTCACCGTGGAAGACAGGAGGTATAAACAAGAAGCCCATCGCTTGAGCGGTGGGCAGCTCAGTCCATACTTGCATTATTTTTTGTGCGTGCTATACTTATGTTTATGTTCAAGACAGCGGCAGCCGTTCAACAGAGCGGTATGAAAAAGGCTTTAGGCGTAAACTCTGACACATGGTACGCACGGCGTTTTCATAGCGGAAAACCACCCGCCGCCTTCCGGTTCACAGCATATTCCGGCATGCCTCCCTTCCCCCCGCGTCGATCGGGTACATCCAGTCCGTTTTACAGAAATAAACAAAACGATTATTCGTCTCAACAAAGCGTTCTGGACGCTGAAGCCTGAAGGACGGCGTGAGATGGTGTATGCTCTTCTTTCCCCGCTCTCAAGATTTTTTTTAATCAAAACAAGAAGTCTTGTAGTCATCAAAAGAAGTCTTTTAGCCATTACAAGAAGTCTTGTAGTCATTACAAGAAGTCTTGTAACCATTACAAGAAGTCTTGCAGTCATCAAAAGAAGTCTGTAAGCGCCGGCAAGAGGTCTATGTATCATCGCAAAGTCGCCCGTAGGGGCATATATCATAGTAAGGAGAAATGAATATGGGAAAGGATTATCTTTCATTGCCGGATGCGGAATTTGACCGCTTCTTCAAATTTATGAATCAGTATGTGGAGGACAAATGCGCCGGAAGCGCGCCCGCATGGACGCACATTCCCCAGTCGGCGCGTACCGGTATGGCTGAAGCCTACGCCGCATGGAACGGCGCGTACGACAAGACCATCGGACCCCACACGCCGGTGGACACGGAGGGAAAGAACGATGCGAAGAATGCCGCAAAACAAGTGATCCGCCGCTTCGTGAACCAATATCTGCGCTACCCGCCGGTAACGGATGAGGATCGGACGGCGATGGGGGTTCCGAACCACGACGACAAGCCCACGCCGGTGCCCGCGCCTGATGATGTGCCTGAACTAGCGGTCTCAATACCGCTGCCGCGTGTGCTGCGCTTCCGGTTTCGGCGTGTGGGAGCGAAACGGTGGGGGAAGCCCGAAGGGATTCACGGCTTGGAGCTGATGTGGCTCATCACGGATACGCCGCCGAAGGAGACGGAAGACCTGATACATTCGTCATTCGCCACGAAAAGCCCGCTGGAGCTGACATTCAAGGAGAGCGAGCGTGGGAAGCGGGTGTACTATGCGGCGCGATGGGAGACAGGCGCGATGAAAAAAGGGAGGTTTACGGAGATATTCAACACGGTGATTTCATAATGATTTCATAAGGAAACAGTCATGCAAAGGGCGCGGAGGACGCCGCTTCTCTTTGCATCCTTTGCTTTGTGCTTTTCAGGAACAAGCGCCTGTATGGGCGTTTAGAAAAACGTCCTTTGGACGTTCAGCCGACGGGCTTTGCACATAGATAGATAGGACAGACCTCGCTGGAAGGAATGAGGATAGGACAGACCTCAAGCTTGCTTTTGATAGGTCAGACCTTGCCGTCAAAAATAAAAAAGATAGATAGGACAGACCTTGCTCGAATATATCGAATATATAAACAGTCATGCAAAGGGTGCGGAGGACGCCGCTTCTCTTTGCATCCTTTGCTTTGTGCTTTTCAGGAACAAGCGCCTGTATGGGCGTTTAGAAAAACGTCCTTTGGACGTTCAGCCGACGGGCTTTGTACATAGATAATAGATAGGACAGACCTCAAGCTTGCTTTTGATAGGTCAGACCTCGCCGTCAAAAATAAATAAAAAATATTTCGCTCTAAATTGAATCAAAAAGCAGAGTCAGCTCCCTTATATAAGTATTATGGCAGCGCATAATTTGCCTCGTGGACTAACAGACCAAGGTCTGACCTATCATGTTACTTCAAAAGTAAACAGAGACGCTTTTGAATTAGAGCCG
>JAISMB010000013.1 GCA_031276945.1 Spirochaetaceae bacterium
CAGACCAAGGTCTGACCTATCACGTTACTTCAAAAGTAAACAGAGACGCTTTTGAATTAGAGCCGGATGAGATGAAAAAACTCTTTCTCACCATCATTGAACTGGCAAAAACCAAGAAAGGTTTCAAGTTTAAGCTGTGGAACTTTTGCATCATGGGCAACCATTTCCACTTTCTCATTACGCCTGAAAAAGGGCAGAGTCTCTCTGAGATACTGAAATGGATCAAGATGGTTTTTGCTGTCAGGTGGAACAAAAAGCACCATAAGACTGGTCATTTCTGGGGAGACAGGTTTTATTCGCGCGAGATAAAGGATAAGAAGGATTTTTGGACTGTGTTTGAGTACATAGACCAAAACCCTGTTGTAGCAAAACTAGTGCAGAAGCCTGAAGCATGGCGGTACAGCGGCGCATACCACCGTGAACACGGGATCATGACGGTTGTCTCTCTGATAACTGACACAGCTTGGAGCTTAGCGGTCAGACCTCAGACCTAAAATCGTCTACCGTTCCTGCTTACAAGACCGAAATAGCAGACCGAATTGTCGATAATAACGGTATTATGTTAGTTACTTTTGATACCAACAGCACGACAACGCCGGTTTCAGAGCTTATCGCACGTTCCGTTATGAACCGCTACCGCCCGGAACAGGTGCGCTGGCATTATGAACATGGGCTTGTCCTGTACAGTATTTATGCGCTGGGAAAACCAGCGTATTGTCAGTGGGCGAAAGCCATGTACGATACGCTGATTAGTGAAGACGGCTCTATACACGGCTATCGGGCGGATGAGTTCAATCTCGATATGATCAACGCCGGCAAGCTGCTCTTTGATTTGTATGACGCAACAGGCGCAGCGCGCTATCGGATTGCACTGGAAACACTGCGGGCACAGCTTAAAAATCAGCCGCGCACACAATCAGGCGGGTTCTGGCATAAACAGATATATCCGCATCAAATGTGGCTTGACGGTCTTTACATGGCTGAACCTTTCTATGCACGCTACGTTCAAGCATACGCACAGCCTGAGGGCTTCGCCGATATTGTCCATCAATTCGTCCTCTTAGCAACGAAAGCCCGTGATGAGAAAACAGGGCTTTTGTACCATGCGTGGGATGAATCGGGCAGGCAGCCGTGGGCGCACCCTTTGACCGGCTGTTCGCCCCATTTTTGGGGGAGAGCCTTAGGGTGGTACTGCATGGCGCTGGTGGATGTACTGGATTTTATTCCACCTGACCTTTCTGAATACCGCTCAGCGCTCATTGGCATAGCCAATAGTCTTGTTGAACCTATTCTGCACGTTCAAGATGGCAAGACAGGCTTGTGGTACCAAGTGCTGGATCAGGGAGAACGTGAGGGAAACTATCTTGAAACATCGGCGTCCGCAATGTTTGTCGCTTTTCTGTTCAAGATGGTCCGCAAAGGCTACCTTGCGCATGAGCAGCAGCAGCGGGTAAGACAGGCAGCCCAGTCAGGCTATGCTGGACTGCTCAGTCATACGGTTACCCAAGATGCAGAAGGATACCTGCACATAAACGGCATCTGTTCTGTTGCCGGACTAGGCGGCAGTCCGTACCGAGACGGTAGCTTTGCATATTATATCAGTGAAAAGGTTGTTTCAGATGATTTCAAGGGGGTCGGACCTTTTATACTTGCTGCGCAGGAACAGGAGAAAAGCCCCGCATAACGGGGCATAAACGGCTAAAGAGTCTGCACAGTATCCACAAGGTACGCGGCGCCTTGGTAGCCGCCGCGGATCAAGGCTGCCCAGAAACGCCGTCCTAATGCTCCTGCGGCGCTGGAACGCAGCGGCAGCGCATTACAGGTAAGGGAGCGGACAGCTTCGAGTGATTCAAGGACTGTGCGCCCCGCCCAATCGGTGCATCGTGATTCGGTTAATGCAGGGAAAGGGATCAGCGAGAGGTTTTTTCCCGGTTGCGGATCGGGCAGTTGCTGTAATGCCGAGCGGATACTATCAGAAATAAGGAAGGCATCCGGGGGATATACCGTTGCTGTCGAATTGTCTGGATAGAGGATAAAGGACGCAAGGAAGGCTTCAGTTTGCGGATCAGGTGCAATAAGCCGGATTAGAATAGAACGGACAGCTTGTTCCGCCGCATTCACCGCAGCCGTGCGTGTCGGTGCGGCGCTGATCACATTACCGCATTTTGATACGTTATTGTCTGGAAACTGTACCCGATCTCCGCAGCTAACCCGTAAGAAAATATCCTTCACATATTCAATATTTTTCGCTTCTTTTAAGTCTGTAATAGTATAAATCAAACCGGGGATAGAAATAAGAGCGCGCTCTGCACTGGTCCAGGCGCGCTGAGGAGAAAGCTTCCCCGGAGCAGAGCCGGTTGCAATACGGATAGCAGCGCTGGTAGGTTCTACACCGGAAGAATACGGATAGGTCCAGCCGGACATAAAGCCGCCTGAAAGCCGGGCAGCAATTTCTCCAATCATGGGACCGTCTGCTGTCATTTTAAGGTCGCCTTTAGCAGCGCCGTCCGTAATACCCAAGGCGCGCACGCCGCTTGAAAAAAGCTCAAGCAGAGCCTCGGCTTGAGACGCATCCAGACTGGTCGGCATGGTGTGTCCCATCTCAATAAAATAAGGCGGGAAAAAGATATGCCGGTCGGCAAGCCCGCAGATAGTAATTTCACCATGATACACTATAGCATCAACAGAGAATTCCGGTCCGTCCATGTATTCTTCAATAATAACTCTGCCTGAGCGGGAGAACGGTAACGCCTTATGAACCGCCTCTTGCAGCTCTTTGTCAGTATTAATCAGCCTACAACCGCGGGCACCCATATTATCAACCGGTTTTACCACAGCCGGATAAGCAAAAGGTAACGAAAAATGCGCATCCGGCACCGCAGTCAGTGTAAAGAAATTCGGAGAGGCTAAACCGGCTTGAGCAAAAACACGGCGCATACGCTCTTTGTCAGAGGCATTACACGCAACTTCATAGGGAATACCCGGCAGTCCGAGCTTTTGGGCAACCCACGCCACCGTTGTTGAAAAATCAGTGCCGGCTGTCATAATGCCGGCAAGTCCGCCTTTTAACTGTAAAGACTGAGCAAGTTCTGTTATAGCTTCTTTATCTTTAAGATCAATATGCTCAAACCGGTCGGCTCGATTCACGCACGAGGCTTGGGCATCACCGTCAACCACTACGGTCGTAAAGCCTTGCGCTTTTGCAAAACAAATAGCCGGTCCTTGCATGACCCCGGCTCCAAGTATAATTATATACATAAAATTAATTCCTCATTAGGTACGAAATACAAAGATTGTATTGAAAAAGGCGATGAACCATAAGCCGGGTTCTGTTTTATGTTGTCATCTATCTTGCACCGTCTTTACAGGCGGCGTCTACGCAGTCTACCCGCGGCATTACAAACGGGCAATTCTGCCGCTGCTTGACTTTGCTCCAAAGTGAGGTTTGCCCTGCCGGAACCGTTACCGGCTCCGCGGTGTGCTCTTACCACGCCATTTCACCCTTAGCCTCTCCCGTGCAAGACTTTTGGTAAAATCTTTTTACCGCAGACTGCTCGGTAGTCTTGAGGCGGTTTATTTTCTGTTGCACTTTCTGTCGCAAACTGAACGTTTGCGCCCGGGTATTACCCGGCACCATGCCCTGCGGAGCCCGGACTTTCCTCAATAAAAACTATTCTTTTACGAAAAATAGCCTTACCGCGACAACTGATTCATCGCCAATACATACAACCATTAACACTAAACGATGAAAGGTTTTTTAGCAACTTTCATACGCTCTTTATTTTTACCAACCTCCAACTCTTCGTTTCAATGTAGCGCCGTTCGGTAAGAACGGCAGACGCAGCCATGTCGGCTGAAGCTTAGTCTTCATAATCAATATTGATAAGCTTATCTTCTTCATCATCAAGTTCTTCTTCATCATCTATGTCATCAAGATCAGAGAGACTGCCGCCCTCTTCATCATAAAAGAATTCTTCCGCATTTTGATCCGATTCTTCATAGAAAAGTATGCGGGAACAGTAAGGGCAGAACACAATCTCCTCCCCAATCCTGACTCTATTAGCAAATTGCGCCGGCAGTATCATGTGGCAGCCGGTACAAACGCCTCCTTTAATACCGACAATCCCCTTGCCTTTTTTATTGCGGACAATGCGGTCAAACTTAAACAGCACGTCTTCAGTAATGCCGGGGATAATTTCCTGTTCCCGCAAGTTTAATGCCGCAAGAGTCTGCTTTTTTTCAGCTATTTCAGTTTCAATGAAAATTTTCCGTTCTGCCAATTCTTGCTCTTGCGTTTTAATCATGGCGCTTGTCTGTTTCATCACGGTGTTCAAATCTAAGATTGCCCGCTCTTCCCGTTGTAATTCCCGCCTGTACAACTGCTCTTTTGAGGCGGCATCTTTAATCTCTTTATCAAGAGCTTCAAATTCCCGCTGGGTAGTCGTTATTCCCATGTTCTTTTCAGCCTGCTCCCGTGTATGTCCTGCTTCAAGCAGCTTATTGCGAAATTCAAGCTCTCTTATGAGGGCTTTTTCATACTCAGCATTGTTTTCAACGAATGACTTTTTTAACCGTATTAACAGTTCTTCCTGAGTGATTAGCCCTTTGGGGATTTCTTGAATATCGCGTTCCAAAACAATTTTTGCCGATAAAATATCCTGCAATATCCTGAGTTTTTCAAAAATTTCATTCATTGCCATATAAACGACCCTCCACTTTCTTTAGCTCTTCCGACTGCACCGGAACGATGTATTGCTCCTACTAAAATCATTCATTGCAGTATAAAATACCCGTCTCTTTTATACAAGACTCTCCCTGAGAGCAGTGTTCGTATCGCCTTCATAACATAAATGCTGTCGCTTCCTTCAAGTTTGCTCTTGACTCATCGCAGGTAGAACTTCCATAGTCGCCTTATAACTTCCACAGTCGGCTATAGGATTTTCAAGATAGGACAGACCTCGCCGTCAAAAATAAATAAAAATAGTGTGCTCTCAATTGAATCAAAAAGCACAGTTGCGCCCTTATAGAGGTATTATGTCTAGTCATAATGTGCCTCGTGGACTCACAGACCAAGGTCTGACCTATCATGTTACTTCAAAAGTAAACAGAGAC
>JAISMB010000017.1 GCA_031276945.1 Spirochaetaceae bacterium
CTCGGCAAGCGGCGGCGCTCTGTGTCTTGCCATCTCAGCGAGCGCCGCTTAGCCTGCGCTGTTTTTGTATACTATCTTTTTGATGAGCGTCATAAGAGGACCGATACAGAAAGCCATGACAAGAGCAGACAAGAGCAGGTCTGTCCCCAGCCGGCACCATTTGAACCACTGGGGCTTTTTTCACAAAAGCAGCTTGAGGTCTGTCCTCCATGCACTATCAGTTACCAGAGAGACTATCTTTGTAATCCCCTGTTCACGATGGTAGGCGCCGCTGTACTGCCAGTCTTTAGGCTTCTGCACCAATCCTGCTGCGACAGGATTTTGGTCAATGTAGTTATAGACAGTCCAAAAGTCCTTCTCATCCTTTATTTCGCGTGAGAAAAATCGATCTCCCCAAAAATGACCGGTCTTATGGTGCTTTTTGTTCCACCTGATAGCAAAAACCATCTTGATCCACTTCAATATCTCAGAGAGACTCTGCCCTTTTTCAGGCGTAATGAGAAAGTGAAAATGGTTACCCATGATGCAGAAGTTCCACAGCTTAAATTTGAAGCCTTTGGAGGTTTTTGCTTCTTCAATCACGGTGAGGAAAAGTTTTTTCATCTCATCCGGCTCTAATTCAAAAGCGTCTCGATTTACTTTTGAAGTAACATGATAGGTCAGACCTTGGTCTGTTAGTCCACGAGGCAAATTATGACTAGACATAATACCTCTATAAGGGAGCTGACTCTGCTTTTTGATTCAATAAGAGCACAATATTTTTTATTTATTTTTGAGGGCAAGGTCTGTCCGCTGCTTCTAGTGTTTTACCATACGTATAAGATAGTGATGATTTTACAACAAAGTATCACACTAGCGCAACTCGTTCTTAGTTCGAGAGAACCGCTTCCTAATACGTAAGAGCCGATTCTTAAATCGGGAGAACCATTTCTTAAATCAGGAAAGCCGCTTCTTAATCCGAATACGTAAGAGCCGATTCTTAAATCGGGAGAACCATTTCTTAAATCAGGAAAGCCGCTTCTTAATCCGAGAGAAGCATTTCTTAAATCGGGAGAACCGTTTCTTAAATCAGGAAAGCCGTTTCTTAATCCGAGAGAAGCATTTCTTAAATCAGGAGAACCGTTTCTTACGACAGGAGAGCCGCTTCTTAAATCGGGAGAACTGGTTCTTAATCCGAGAGAAGCGCTTCCTAGCCTATGCTTTGAGGTCTGTCCTATCCTGTGGTCCTCTCCTGTGAGCAGTCCTCGCAAGAGCATACAGAGAGCGGCTTTCAGCCCGGAGGCCACGCCAAGGCACGACCGGCAAGGACATGGATATGTAGATGATTGACGGTCTGTCCGCCGTCATCTTTGCAGTTAATGACAAAGCGGGCGCCTTTCTGTTCACAGCCGAGCTGCACTGCCAAAGTTTGCGCGGTGTAAAGCAGCTTACCGAGTATATGAATATCAGTGTGTTCGGCTTCCATAAGGTTATTGATGTGCTTTTTCGGTATGACCAGAAAATGCACCGGTGCTTGAGGGTTAAGATCGTTGAATGCTATCAACTCAGCATCTTCATAAATCTTCGCAGCAGGGATAATCCCCGCGGCAATCTGACAAAAAATACAATCATTCATAGCACTGGTATAGCAAAAAAACATGAGAAAGGGAAGAGAGGCGGTTGCCCTGCGTCTGTATTTAATCCGATACCATCAGTATTGTCCTGTACTCTTGTATTGATGAGGCGCGGACAAGCCGTTGGCGCAGTGCAGAACCGCCTGCTAGTCCTTTTGAGTAAGCGCAGAAATGTTTGCGCATCATGCAGCAGGCTGCACGTTCACCGTAGCTTTCCGCAAGGAGGCACAGATGGCGCACGCCTGCGGCACAGATTATTTCAGGCGTGGGCGGACTGCTGCTTTGAGCAAGTAGTAAAGCTTTTGTTGCTGAAAAGATAAAAGGATTGCCTAAAGCGCCCCGTGCAAACAGTAAGGCGGCGCATCCGGTCTGGCAGAGCATACGTTCAGCCTCAGGCGGTGAAAACAAATCGCCTGATCCGGCGACGGGGATGGATATGCGGGAGACCAGATCGGCTATGTGCTGCCAGCAGCTGGTGCCCGCGTAGCCTTGCGCCCGTGTCCGCGGATGTAAGCTCACTAAGGCAGCCCCTGAATCGCCGGCAGCATGCGCACATTCAGCGTAGTTGATCGAGCTTTCATCCCATCCTGAGCGCAGTTTTACCGTAACCGGCACAGCGCCTAACGCTGCTTCAGAGGCTTGCACCACAGATGCTACTATTTGTCCTAAAAGGAGAGGAGTGCGCATTAAAGCTGCCCCCGCTCCGGTCTTGACCACTTTAGGCACTGGGCAGCCGGCGTTGATGTCAACGCTGTCAGGCTTAAACGGTGCTAGGGCTAAAGCTGCCTGCGCCATTACCGCCGCGGATGAGCCGAACAACTGGACTGCCCAGTGTTTTTCGGTATCGGCGCGTTTTAACAGCAGCGCGGTTTTTGCGCTGCCGCGTACCAAGGCTTCTGAAGAGACAAGTTCGGTGCAGGTAAGGCTTGCCCCCTGTTCTACGCACAAAGAACGGAAGGCAAAATCGCTGTAACCTGCGACCGGCGCTAACCAGAGATTACCGGCAATGATCTTCTGCCCTATGGTAACCTGATGATAGAGGTTCTGACTATGCTGCGCACGGGTTTTATCCATGATTACACCGTCGATCCTAGCCTACATCGGTATCTTTTTGCAAGTAACTTACTGCACGCAGGGCTGAGACCGGCAGTACGGGGCGCTTGTAGTGCGCTCCTTATACCCACTGAGGCGTGAAGGAGGCGGTTTTCTTGAGGTACTCAAGGGGTTCAGGATTATCCTGTAAAAAAATCGTTGACAAGCCCAAAATACCGGGCTTATGATCTAACGTGTAATCACGCAGCATAGTACAAAAGGATAGGATTGTGCATAATAAAACTACTCAAGGAATTCCGCAAAAATCTCCGCTTTTTTTATTGCTGCCCTTTATAATTTTGGTACTCCCTGGGCTGCGACAGTCCAGCGGACCCTGAATAATTAAGGATATAAAAAAGTACTGCTCTGTGCTTTGAGAAAGCCTTGTGCTGGAAAGCGCCTCCTAACCGGCTACGGCTCTCACCTTGACCAGCTTGTCCTGTTGTGTACTTAACACATCAGGCAAGCTGGTCTCTCTTTTTTGAGAATAAAAAACCTGTTTTAGGCTTTAAGTCCACTGGTTGAAATGCCCTGGACAAAATACCGCTGGAAGAAGAGGAAAAACAGTACAACCGGACAGACAAAGATAAGTGCGGCTGCCATAAGCAAAGCCCAATCCACTGAATAAAGACTGAGAAACTGCTGCATCCCCAAGGATAAGGTGAGCTTGTCAGGCTTACTGATGTAGATGAGCGGCGCTAAGTAATCGCTCCACGCATCAATAAATGAATAAATACCTATAGTGGTCAACGCCGGTTTACAGAGCGGAAGGGCAATAAACAGGTAACGCTGGAATTCGTTAGCTCCGTCTATACGGGCAGCTTCCATGAGAGAATTGGGTAAGCCTACAAAAAACTGCCGCACTATAATGATATAAAACGCCTTGCCGAAATACATAGGCAGAATGAGCGGTATATACGTATTAGTAAGATGCAATTTTGAATAGATCCTGTAAAGCGGGATCATGGTAACAGTAAAAGGGATCATCATGGTAGCCATGAGCAGTCCTGAAATAATCTTGCTTCCTTTCCATGGTATTTTAGCCAAGGAATAGGCTACCATGGGACTTACTATGAGCTGTCCTAGTATTGAAAATACGGTAATAAAAGCAGTATTCCGCATGTACTGCCAATAGGGGATGGCGGCGATGGCATTGGGAAAGTTATCGAATATCACCTGCCGCGGGAAAATTTTGACCGGTAAGGTAAAGGCATCCCGATTGGTCTTGAAAGCTGTGGTTATCATAATGAGAAACGGGGAGAAGAAAATCAGTCCTAGCACTGCTACAAGGATAACAAACAAGAGGGATTTTACCGCTGCTTTGGCATTGTGTGGTATAATAGAGTATGCCATCATTCAACTCCTGCGTTGGAGGTCAAGTCTTTACTGACCTTGGTCATCAGGCGAGCAAGCAAGGCAACCACAATAAAGAGAAGCCATGCCATAGCGGATGCTTTGCCCATTTTAAGGTATACAAAGGCATTGTGAAAAATATACAGAGGATACATCAGGATTGAGTTCCCCGGTCCGCCGCTTGCATATCCGGCTCCTGCTCCGGCACCGGTACTGGCGTTGGTGATGATATAAACCTGCTGAAAATACTGGAAGGCATTGATAAGATTTAAGATAGCCTGATAAACCAGCACATGGGCAATAGAAGGCAGGGTAATAAAGATAAATTTCCGTATCGGTCCTACCCCGTCCATTTCCGCTGATTCATAATAACTAACCGGCACTTCTTCCAGAGCTGCCATGCAGATGAGCATAGCAGTTCCTGTACACCATGTGCCCATGAGCAGTAAGGCGGCTTTGGTATAGTGCATATCCATGAGCCATGCCGGTCCCTCAATCCCAATCCAGCGCAGCACCGTGTTGATATACCCGTAGGTTGGATCAAAAATCCATATCCACACCATGGTAGCTGCGATGGTCGGAATAATGGAGGGCAGGAAAAACAGAGTCCTGACCGCTCCACGAAAGGCAAATTTTTTTGTTACTATCAGCCCCAGCAGTAGCGCTACCAGCAGATTAACCGGAGTTGAAACAAAGGCGATGAACAGCGTATTCATAAGACTTTTGAGAACCAAAGGATCGCTGAATACGGATTGATAATTCTCTAATCCTACCCACCGCGGGGCTGTTACCGGATTAAAAGCTGTAAAACTGTAGTAAAAAGACGCCGCTAGAGGGTAGATACTAAAACAGATAAAACCGATGATCCACGGGAGAGCAAATAAAAGACCATTGCGGGTATTTTTCCAGCTTTCTGATGAACGTTTCTTTTTCATGTTTTTTCCTCTTCTTCTTACCCTCCGGATCAAAGGCGTTTTATTTCAGGTTCTTTGCCCGATCTGCAAGAGCAGCCATAGCTGCCTCGGGGCTCTGCTGTCCTGAATACACATAGTCTAAATATTCGTTTAACATGGAAATATACTCATTGAAATCGTTGATCTGGGCATACTGTATTCCTTTCTCCAGCTTGAGAGCTTCAATAAACTCAGGGAAGCCGGGTTTGGCAAGAATATCTTTGTCTGTATAGAGTGCTTTCAGCGCCGGTAAATTGCCCGTGCCAAGATCAATAATCTTTGCTCCGGTCGGACCGGTAAGCCATTTTGCAAAATCCCATGCGCCCTCTTTTTGGGTTGCGGTAATGGGGATAAAGAGCGAATTGGTTTCAAAACGGCTGGTTCCTATAAGTTCCGGACGAGCTTTCGTGCCGGGAATAAGAGTAATGCCGTAGTTGACGGTAGAATTAAAATTTTTCATCATTGTGGGCAGCCACGAACCATCAAAACGGAAAAGCTGCTTGCCGGCAAAAAACATATCTTTTTCAGTATACCGGTTAGTATTAGCGGTCGCTACAAAAGCCTGCACCTTTTCTATGCCGTAGAGATTGCGGTAGCGTACGTTATAGGTAAGACTTTCAATAATTCCCTTATCCTGAGGGGTTAAGGTCTGACCGTCAGCGGACCACCAGCGCCCACCGAAAGCGTAGATCAGTTCCTGCCGAGCTGAAGCTAGAGGAAAGAGCGGATACCCAAGTACCTCAATATTTCCAGCCGCATCCAGCTTGGTGGCAGCAACCGCCATATCGTACAGCTCTTCCACTGTTTTGGGAGGCTCTGAGAAACCGGCGGCTTTGAGTAAGTCTTTGTTATAGAACATCTGAATAGTATAACCGGTCAAAGGCAACGCATAAATCTCTTGTTTAATGGTATTAGCTTCTATGGATTTTTGAGAGTAGATACTCAGATCAAACTTGTCCCGGTCAATAAAAGCTTTCAGACTGGTCAAAAGCCCGTTAGCTTGATAAGAAACGATCTGAGCATTCGAGCCTTGCACAAGATCCGGCGCTTCGTTACCGGACATGGCAACGATCAGCTTCTGCTGATCATTGACACTCAACCCTTCAACCTTGTAGGTATTCTGAGCAGCATTGTAGGCAGCAATAGCCTGCTCGTATACCTTTGCCTCATCGCCGGTATTGTTATACCAGAAACTGACTACCTTTGGACCTGCGGTTTCTGTCTGCCGGGATCCGGAACCGTAAACACTAAAGCCTGCCGCTACACTAAGCAGAACAAAAGAACAGAATAATTTTTTCATGTTACCTCCTGAAGTTTATCCTCAATGAGCCTTGCGCCTTATAATAAGACTGTCTCATTGATATAAAAGTATACCATACTATTTGTAAGATAATCAATATAAAATTATGAAAATTATGCTTTTTTGTTAGATTTTCACTGTTTTAAGGTTTGTACTTGCAGTAATACAAAACAAAGAGTAAGATTTTATTACTATGGATTGTTTAGAAGATGAGAAACAGTTACTAAAGCAGCTTCTTACCCTTATTGCCGCACACTTTGGCGATCGGTGCGAGGTGGTGCTGCATGACCTTACCAATGAATATAATCATACTATTATTGATATCCGTAATGGTCATATAACCGGCCGGACGATCGGCGGCTGCGGCAGTAATCTGGGGCTTGAAGTTCTCAGCGGCAACGTGAAGGAAGGGGATAGGTTTAATTATGTTACGACTACCTTTGATGGAAAGATACTCAGGTCATCTTCTCTTTATATAAAGAACAATGCAGGCGTTGTTATAGGTTCTCTGTGCATCAATCTTGACATTACCGAATCAATTCAGTTTGAAGGGTTTTTGCACAAGTACAACCATTTTGAGAGCAGCCAAAAAGAATTCTTTGCGCAAGACATCAACAGCTTGCTTGAATTTCTTATTCAGCAAGCTGCCCAGACCATCGGCAAAGCGCCTAAAGATATGAATAAGGATGAGCGTCTGAACTTTCTCGCCCAGCTTGACAGCAAGGGTGCTTTTCAGATTGCCAAATCAAGTGTCAGGATATGCCGAGAACTAGGGATCAGTAAGTTCACCCTTTACAGCGATCTGGATACCATCCGCAGCCAGACTAAATCTGAGAAAAGCAGTGCCACTGACGATTCCGCGGATACTGCCTCTGAGCCGCTTGCCGAAGATTGTTAGCAGTTTTATGAAGCTTTGACGTTGCAAGAGCCAAGTGCTTTATCAGCGATGCAATACCGGCACACGAAGCATACAAGCATACACGGACAGACCTCGGCTGGTCGGTTTCAGACCAACTGAGAGAGATAGGACAGACCTCGAAAGCAGGATAAGCAGGATAGGTCAGACCTCACCTGGGGGCGCGTCGTCAAAAGGAGAGGGAGATAGATCTAAGATAGAGATCAGCAAGAAAGGAATCAGAATATTGAACAGAGCGAGTAGTACTACCTCTGCACTTTCATTCATTCACAAAAGCAGCTTGAGGTCTGTCCTCCAAGCTGTGTCAGTTACCAGAGAGACAACCGTCATGATCCCGTGTTCCCGATGGTATGCGCCGCTGTACTGCCAGTCTTTAGGCTTCTTCACCAATCCTGCTGCAACAGGGTTTTGATCAATGTAGTTATACACAGTCCAAAAGTCCTTTTCATCCTTTATTTCACGTGAGAAAAATCTGTCCCCCCAAAAATGACCGGTCTTATGGTGCTTTTTATTCCACCTGATAGCAAAAACCATCTTGATCCACTTCAATATATCAGAGAGACTCTGCCCTTTTTCAGGCGTGATGAGAAAGTGGAAATGGTTGCCCATGATGCAGAAGTTCCACAGCTTAAACTTGAAACTTTTCTTGGTTTTAGCTTCTTCAATCACGGTGAGAAAGAGTTCTTTCATCTCATCCGGCTCTAATTCAAAAGCGTCTCTGTTTACTTTTGAAGTAACATGATAGGTCAGACCTTGATCTGTAAGCCCACGGGGAAAATTATGCGCTGCCATAATACTTATATAAGGGAGCTGACTCTGCTTTTTGATTCAATGAGAGCGAAATATTTTTTATTTATTTTTGACGGCGAGGTCTGTCCTATCTAGACGACACTCCCTAGCCAAATACCGATCTGCTTTGCTAGACTGACGTTTATGAATCCGATATTAGAAATCTTAAAAACGCGCGGGTTGTTTCAACAATGCAGCGACCCTGAAAAACTTTCCGCACTTATGGACGAGGGTCCTCTGACCTTCTATGTCGGCTGCGATCCGACCGGTCCCAGTTTACACATAGGACACATGGTGCCGTTCTTTGCCTACCGGCACCTGTGCGCAGCCGGACATAAAGGCATTGCCCTCATTGGCGGCGGAACCGCACGGATAGGCGATCCTTCCGGCAAAACCTCAGTGCGCCGGATACTGAGCTATGAACAACTGGACTCAAATGCCGCCGCAATTCAAGAACAGTTGAACCGGTTCCTGCACTTTGACGGGAAAAATGCCCTATGGGATAACAACAAGAACTGGCTTGCCTCTTTGAATTACCTCGATTTTTTACGGGAAATCGGCAGCCATTTCTCAGTAAACCGTATGCTTTCATTTGAAGCTTATAAAATGCGCATGGAGACCGGACTGTCCTTCATTGAATTTAACTACCAGCTACTCCAGAGCTACGATTTTTTAGAGCTTTACCGGCGTTATGGCTGCCGGCTCCAGATAGGCGGCGATGATCAGTGGGGCAATATTGTGGCAGGCGCTGATCTTATCAGGCGCATTGAAGGCGCGGAAGTATTCGCCATGACCTTCCCGCTGGTAACCACGGCTGACGGTAAAAAGATGGGCAAGACAGAAAAAGGCGCGCTCTTCCTCGATCCGGCGCTTACCAGTCCGTATGACTTTTTTCAATACTGGCGCAATGTCTCGGATAACGATACGAAGCGCTTCCTGCTGATGTTTACCTTTTTGTCAGTCGAAGAGTGTGAGAAGCTCACAGCAGCCGGCACGAATCCCAATGCAGCTAAAGAGCGGCTTGCTTGGGAAGTAACGGCGCTTATTCACGGGACAAGCGCTGCTGATACGGTCCTTTCCGGGGCAAAAGCAGCTTTCGGCGGTGAGGGCGGCGATAGAGCTGCCATGCCGCTGGCGCTTTTAGCACAGGAGCGCTTTGAGGCGGGCTACAATGTAGTTGATCTGTTCTTTGATGCCGGTCTTGTGCCGACTAAAAGCGAGGGGCGGCGTCTGGTGCAGCAGGGCGGCGCTTTTATTGCAAAAACAACCGGCGAACTTGCGGTTATCCGCACGGTGCAGGACTGTATAGGGAGCGACTGGTTCTCCGCGACCGGGGAACTCGTACTGCGCGCCGGTAAAAAAAGGTATTGCAGGGTGGCAATGCAGGAGAAGACTGAGCACTGATCGCCCCTCCTGCTCATGCCCCGCGTTTCTTAGCGAAGAGCGGCGGGGTATGTCCTGCTTCCCCCACCCCCAGCGAAGGTTTGCAAAAAACCGCGCCGCTTATCCATCAATCCCGTAAATATGCACAAACTCATGAAGCAGCTCCAAAGCCTTGTCCTTACAGCCGCCGCAGACCGTGCCGATTTTAGTTGCCTGCTGGAGCGCCTCCCAGGTGCGGGCGCCGTTGTGAAACGCCGTTTCAATATCCTTGTCGGTAATACCAAGACAGTGGCAAATCTCGGTTGATGCCTCTTTAAGCATACCGGCGCGACCGGTCTTTTCAAGATAATCATCAATCGCCGTCCGCAGCGCCTTGTCTCCCAGCACGGAGCAGTGTATTTTGTATTCCGGCAAGCCCCCTAGTTTTTCTACTAAATCCTCCGGTCGTATGCTGTACGCCTGCTGGATATGCATCCCTTTGATCGTTTCAGAGAGCATACTGGTTGAAGCAATAGCGCTGGCACAGCCGTAAGTTTTCCAACGGACATCACGGATCACATCATCTTCTATATACAAAAGCATGAGCATTTGATCGCCGCATTTAATATTTCCAGTTTGCCCGCGGGCATTAGCCTCAAAAGACTGTTCATCTTCGAGCAGCACATTCCGCGGATTGGTAAAATGGTCTTTCACTATATCAGAATAAACCCAGTTATTCATCATAATCTCCTCTCATAAACTACTTAAATATACTAGGAAATCAAAGAAATGACTATAGATATTTGCGCCTCCGTTCATTTGTCAGGCGCTCTTCCCCCTTGTCCAAACGAGCGGTGTACGCTACTATCGGCTATGCGTGTATTGATACGTGATCTTGCAAAAATACTGCGGGAAAAACCGGAAGAACCGGTTGAACTTGAAGGCTGGGTTCACAGGATCCGTGAATTAGGCGGGCTGAGTTTTATTATTCTGCGCGACCGCTCAGGAATGGTACAGGCTGTGGCAACCGAAAAACTGGATTTAACCCTTGAGTCGGTCATTAGCATAAGCGGAATACCGGTGCGTACTGAGAAAGCGCCCGGCGGCATAGAAATACAGGTGCGCACCCTAACCTGCATCAGCAGAGCCGCTCAGGATATGCCCTACCGCGTCAACGCGGCTTTCGGGCGCATGGGGCTTGAAACGGTACTGGATAACCGTATCCTTTCGCTGCGCAACCCGGCTCTACAGGCTGTTTTTAAGGTGCAGGCGACGATTATTGAGGCATTTTCAGCTTACCTGCGCTCGCAGGATTTCACTGAAATACGCACCAGCAAACTGGTCGCAAACGGCACGGAGGGAGGGACGGCGCTTTTTGCGGTTGAATATTTTAATAAAAAACTCTACCTTGCCCAATCGCCGCAGTTTTATAAACAAGTCATGGTTGCCTCCGGCATGGAGCGTGTTTTTGAGGTAGCGCAGGTTTATCGGGCGGAAAAGCACGATACGCCGCGGCACTTAAACGAGTATGTATCACTGGATGTGGAGATGGCTTTTATTGAAAGCGAGCTTGAGCTTATTGCCTTGGAAAAGGCGCTGCTTATCCATATTTTCAGCGAACTGGCGCGGAAAAACAGTCCTGAACTGGCTTTGCATCAAGCTGCTGTGCCGGATGCGGCTGCCGTTGAGCGTTCTCCCACGCTTTCCTACGAAGAGGCGCTGCGCATTGCTATCAAGGAGTCCGGCAATGCACGGCTTTTTGATATAAATCCTGAAGTTGAGCGGCTCCTGTGTGTCTGGTCTATGCGGGAATACCAAAGCCCGCTTGTTTTTATCAACGCCTTTCCGCGCCGGCACCGTCCTTTTTATACCTATCCTTTGGGCGATACCCTGACCATGAGTTTTGACACGCTGTTTCGGGGGTTAGAGATCACCAGCGGAAGCCGCCGTCAGCACGACTATCAGGCATTTGTCGAGGCGCTGCCGCGCTTTGGACTTAAAGCGCAAGACATGCCCGGTTACCTGACGCTCTTGCAGTACGGCTGCCCGCCGCACGGCGGCTTTGCCTTGGGGTGCGAACGCCTCACGCAGAAGATCCTCGGCTTGACCAGCGTTAAAGAGGCAAGCCTCTTCCCGCGCGACCGCAAGAGAATAAGCCCCTGAAAACACCCCCTCCCTTTGCTCTTCTCCTCTTTTTTGCGCAATAATTTTTCAGTGTAGTCGACCCCCTGTTGCGTGTAGTCGACCCCCGCTCCGTGTAGTCGACCCCCCGCTCCGTGTAGTCGACCCCCTGCTCCGTGTAGTCGACCCCCTGCTCCGTGTAGTCGACCCCCTGCTCCGTGTAGTCGACCCCCTGTTCCGTGTAGTCGACAAATTTGAGTGTGTAGTCGACAAATTTGAGTGTGTAGTCGACAAATTTGAGTGTGTAGTCGACAAATTTGAGTGCGTAGTCGAAAAATTTCTATGTGTAGTCGACAAATTTGAGTGCGTAGTCGACAAATTTAAGTGCGTAGTCGAAAAATTTAAGTGCGTAGTCGACAAATTTAAGAGAATTACCAAAGGTCGCCGTAAAGCGAGGGACATAAAACTTGAAAAGAAAGATAGAAAAGTATACGAGGGATTAAAGATTTGTGCGCAGGCAGGGCTTGCTTTGTCGGTTTAAGTTTAGTCTGTGAAACACAAGAAGCCCAACGCTAAAAGCGGTGGGTAGCTCACTTATAATACTCTTATGCAAAAGAGACGCGTGCTCTATCAATGATTGAGGTTCTCCGTATCCGACCGCTCTTGAAGCTATAGTCCCCTTTGGAGAATATACTTCTTCCCATCTTACAGCCGCCCTAAAACTCCTTTATTTCATCGGATAAAGTCATGGGGACTGCGCCGCCATTTGGTGAATTATTTCAAGCGTCTTTAGTGAAACGGTTATGATCTTCTTGACAAGGCTTATTATCTCGTTCTTATAGGCTGAATACTGATAATCGTTAAAACATTCCATGATGGTCTTATCATCAAGAGGTCTTATTTTGTACTGGTCGATGATCCATTCAAGGGCTGACCTGATACATAGTTTATAGTTTAAGACCTCAGGCGGTATGCCGGTTATGGTGGTGTCATCTATAATTATTCTGTTTGATTTTTTATCAAACTTGAATTCGCTCTTTATATTTTCATTGTTGCTTACAGATATTTTGACCGGGTATTCTTCGGCTGTTTCATAGTGTACATGAATATCCATGAGGGATTTACCCCAGTCCGCCCAGTTTTTGAAATTTTTATAAAGGGGTAGGGCGGGGTGTTCCCGACGTAATTCGTCTTTGTATTTTTCTTTATAAGCGGGATTGTGGAACACGGCATAGACATAGTGAAAAATATCGTCTTTGGTAATGGTCTTGTCACGATAGTGTTCCGAGAAGGCTGTCAATGCCCAATCGGTAATATTGCAGGTTTTTTGACCTGATTTATTTTTGATATATAACGGCAGACATTGACCATTTTCGATGGAATGCAGTTCGGGCAGATATTTTGAGGCAAGAGTTGAAAATATATGATTATGACCGCGACCGGAATAGGCGATGTAACAATTATCCAGCGAAAGGCAATCAATATGTTTTGAAAAGAAACTATCACTTAATACAGGGCTTGCGTAATAATATTTCTTAACATAGGGACGAAACAGAGCATTTATAATATTATCACCCATGTATTTTTCTTTTAAGTTACGTTTGAGATTATTCAATAAATCCCTGCTCCATTTTATTGAACTATCCATTGTATTTTCGGCAATGCTTTTATTATACGCTTTGATAAAGTATTCTACTTTCTTGTTCAGTGATTCCGAGGAAAAATCAAATAGCCATTCGGTTCTATTTGTGCTAACGCCGGGAAAACACTGGTAAAAAAT
>JAISMB010000143.1 GCA_031276945.1 Spirochaetaceae bacterium
TTAAGTCAGACCTCGCCCCCCTTAAGTCAGACCTCGCCCCCCTTAAGTCAGACCTCGCCCCCCTTAAGTCAGACCTCGCCCCCCTTAAGTCAGACCTCGCCCCCCTTAAGTCAGACCTGTTCCACCTTAAAACGGGAAACCTCCCGCATAAGCGCCGCTATCTGCCGGTGGTTCTCCCCGCTTATGTCCTGCACCTGGTTCACCGCGGTGTTTATCTGCTCGGCTCCGCTGCTCATCTCCTCCATACCGTTCCCTATCTCAGTGGTGATTTTTCCTAGATTCTTACTTTCCTGCATCACCGCACTGCTCCCCTGGAGCATCCCTTGGGCGCGCTGTTTCACTTCTCCAGTGATCTCGTTCAAACTGCCTATGGATTCCAGTATGGCGTTGCTCTCCGCCTCCTGCCCTTCCATCGCTGTACGGATAGCAGCCTCCTTGTCCGTTACCAGCCGCACCTGCTCACTGATGTCCTCAAAGTTCAGCATTACCTCATTCGTCGCTCTCGTGATCGTGTCTATTGAGTCTTTTATTTTGGCAAGCACTTCACTTATGGTCTTGGACTGCTCACCGGAAGACTCGGCGAGTTTGCGTATCTCATCAGCGACAACGGCAAAGCCTTTGCCCGCCTCCCCCGCGTGCGCCGCCTCAATCGCCGCGTTCATGCTTAACAAGTTCGTCTGGTTTGCGATGTTTTCCATGACCCCGTTGATCTCAAATAACCCCGCTGATTCCCGGGCTATCTCTTGAATATCCCGCGAAACTTCCTGTAAGCCGCTCCTCCCCACTTCAGATGCGTGGGCAAGTTTTTGGACATTGGCGGTGTTTTCTCCCAGACTTTGAGTTACGTCATGGATACTGTCCAGCATCTGTTCCACAGCGGATGAGGATTGGCTGACACAGGAGGTCTGTTTTTCAATCTGCCGGTTTAAGGTCTCAAGGCTCTCCAGCATCTGTTCCATAACAGAATCGGTATTATGGACGCTCTGCACCTGTCTTTCAGTTTTGGAGGTGATGTTCCAAATGTTCGCGGTTATTTCATTAACGGTGGCGGCGGTATCCGCAACGTTCTCTTCAAGCTCCCCGCCTGTTTGGGAGAGGGCGTTCACCTCGTTCCGTATGGAGAGGACCAGGCGTTTTATCTGGTCGACGGTGAAGTTCAGATAATGGGCGAGGTCGCCCAGTTCATCGCGGGACTGTATCGTGATCTCTTTGGTCAAGTCGCCTCCGGCAATGTCTTTGAGAACCGCCATCGTATGGGTAAGAGGGTTGCTTATGGAACGGGCGGTGAGGATCGCCCCTGCGGACATAAAGATAATGGTAAGGACGCCGATGATGACGCAAATCCTAATCATCCGGTAAACCGGCGCCATGATGGCGCCTTGTGAAACGCCGACAACCAGCGTCCACGGTTGCGGAACACTCCCGATGGTGAACGGCACGGCATAGTACTGCATGACGCTTTCTGATTGTGCGGGACGGTACGAGAAGGAGGCGGCGGTTCCTGTGGTAACGGCGTTGACCACCGTCTCAAGGTAGGGTCCGAAGGTATCCTGCTCCGACTCGCGCATGTTCTTTCCCAGCCGGTCCGGGTCGGTGTGCGCGGCGATGATGCCGCCTGAACTGAACAGCAAGGCAAAGCCTTCTTCGCCGAATGGTTTGATTTTGCTGATCATAGCTTGCAGGGTTGATATTCCCATGCTACATCCAATGGAGCCTATCTGGGCGCCGTTATCTTTTACGATGCTTCCCATATTTGCAATGACGCTTCTTCTTCCATCGCTTGCCGTATACACAGCAGGATCAAGCATATAGTCCTCATAAAAATTAAACTTAAGATTCATCGCTAGAACCATGTTCCAGTCAAAGCCTACTATATAATTTAGTATAACTTGGTTATTGACCAATGACCACGCGGGAATAAAGCGTCCGGTCTCATCGGTTCCGGGTGTGTTGGCATAGTCCTCGTCCAGCCCGTCCAGCCCGTTGGGGGACCAGTTGGCATATATGCTGTTTAGTTCAGGATTCGCTCTGAGCGCATGTCTCATCATAAAGTTGAATTGTTCCCGCCGTTGTTCAACCGGTATGTCTTTGTACCCTTCCATTACTTGTGCGAGGGTACGCGTCGTACCTATATACGTTTCAAACCATTTTCCGATTTGTTCGCCGGTATGGAGCGCAATGCTGTACACCTGCTCGTCCGCTAAACGGACGATTTCCTGCCGCGATTCAATAATCGTAAGTCCGGCTAAAAGACTAATGCCAATAATATTGATAACGCTGATGACCACCACCAGCTTAATCCCGATTTTCATAAGACAGTCTCCCTTGGAATGATGATGAGAAAAACAGATTGCGCTGCATTTCCGTCTGTAAGATTAGTGGTACAGCTGTGCGGTTAAGCACAGATAGGAGGGGTAGAACAAAGGGCGATGTTCGAGTGAAGTCCAAAAAACTTATTCATAATAATACTCCTCTAACATTATCTTATCGCGATTCCCGTCTGGAATCGACTTTTCACCTAGTCTAGCATTGTGTTCCTCTCTTAGTCTAGCTAAATCTCACCTCACTCGGACTGGGCAACGATTCCAGCTCGGAGTGAAAGATTCATGTGGGCTCGGGTGTTGTCCTAGGGGGTTTCGTCAAAAAGAAGGAAGATAAATCTGAGATAGAGAGCGGCGAGAAAGGAATCAGAACGTTTAGCATACCGAGTAGTACTACCTCTCTGTACTGCTTAAGCCACCGAAATACATGCTCAATGAGATGGCGCTTCTTATACAGCTCTGTGTCATAAGTCCTTACCACTTTCCGACTACGCTTGGAAGGAATAACTACCTTACTACCTCCTGCACAGGCTGTGTCTATTACCTGGTTCACGTCATACCCCCTATCGGCAATCAAGACTTTTACTGATAACCCTGCCATTAAGGGCGGTGCATAGGCGCAATCCGCCTCCTGCCCCGCTGAAACTATGATACGTACCGACTTTCCCTTCTTAATCTATAGCAAGGTGGACTTTCGTATTGAGCCCCCTTGTGTACGCCCTATCCCGCCAGCGGCAAAATCTTCGGTATGTATTTTTCCAGTCGCCGTATTCAGGAGGTAAATCTCTCCAAGGAACGCCGGGTCTGATAATCCAGGATACAGCATTGATAAAGCGTCGATTGTCATGAGCCATTCGACCCTGTTTACCTGCCGCTTCTGGAAGTAAGTCTTTTATTTTTTCCCACAGCGTATCATTGATGTCGTGTCTGTGCAGTACTTTTCCGTTTTCTTTCATCTTGTTATCTTACTTTATTTCCTTCCTTTTGACGACACTCCCTAACATATTCCGGTAATAAATTTATGGAGGTGATCCACAAAGAATGATGAACCTCAAATAAAGCCGTAATTGATGTATAAAGAAAGCAATATCAAAGGCTTTTCAGTGGTTGAACAGCTTTTGGAAAAACAGCAGTTCAGTTCCTCCGAAATGTCCGCCTTACCTGATGCCTCAACCGGTAATTATTCCTCTCTATCCCTCCCATATGCTTTTTTCCTATGTTATGGTTGTCCTCCGCGAAAGCTGAAAGAAAACTGTCCCTATCGTCCGTCGCTATCCTGTCATAGCTTATCCCTATCTGTTTTATCCTCTTTACTTAACTTTTTTGCGGTTTTCAGGTCCACCTTTCCACAGACAAACGCCACAATTTTCTCGCTTCCCCGCTGATACGCGTATATCAGCCATAGGTTGTTCTCCTTTTTTCCTCTATACGTCCAACACTCGTCTATTTCAAGATGATCGTAGTAACTTCTCTTCGGTTTTATGTTATGTTTGGTTGATTTCAGTACTTTTAAGACTTTGGTGATACTGATGTCTGGTATGCCCATTCCCCGGACAAGCATGATTTTTACCAGTTCGACTACCCGGGAAAGGCATCCCCGATAGGGTTTTTCATGGTCGCTTAAAAACTGACGTCCGCGGTCTTTACACTGGTAATTTTGCTTTCCCTTGCTCTTTTTCCCGTTTCGAGTTAAGGTGGAACTATGGCAATGGGGGCATTTGAGTTCTAATGTAAGGAAGAGCGTCGCTACTCCTCCTGTTGAGAAGGCTGTTAAACGGGGAATGGGCTTTGTGGTCCTCAAAATGCCAAAGCACAAAACCCATTGCGACTTTCTTCTTTTTCACTTTACAGCTTCATGGGCTGTACTGAGAAAGCGTCACCGCCATTAGGGAGTGTCGTCAAAAGGAAGGAAATAAAGTAAGATAACAAGATGAAAGAAAATGGAAAAGCATTGCACAGACACGACATCAGTGATAACCTGTGAGAAAAGATAAAAGACTTACTGCCAGGAGCGGCAGGTAAACAGGGTCAAATGGCTCATGACAATCGACGCTTTATCAATGCAGTATCCTGGATTATCAGAACCGGCGTTCCAGACAGAGACTTACCTCCTGAATACGGAGACTGGAAAAATACACACCGAAGATTTTCCCGCTGGCGGGATAGAGATGTCTGGAAAACAATAGCCGCTGAACTTATCGGGGAAGTGGATACCCAGTGGCTTATGATAGATGCAACTTATAGTAAAGTCCATGCAGACGGATGTACAGCGGTTGGAGGAAATCAAGCGATAGGGCGTACACAAGGGGGCTCAATACGAAAGTCCACCTTGCTATAGATAAGAAGGGAAAGCCAGTACGTATCATAGTTTCAGCGGGGCAGAAGGCGGATTGCGCGTATGCACCGCCCTTAATGGCAGGGTTATAGGTAAAAGTCTTGATTGCTGATAGAGGGTATGACATGAACCAGGTAATAGACACAGCCTGTGCAGGAGGTATTAAGGTAGTTATTCCTTCCAAGCGTAGTCGGAAGGTGGTAAGGACTTATGACACAGAGCTGTATAAAAAGCGCCATCTTATTGAGAATGTGTTTTGGTGGCTTAAACAGTGGAGAGGTATTGCTATTCGCTACGCTCAACGCTCTGATTCCTTTCTCGCCGCTCTCTATCTCAGATTTATCTTCCTTCCTTTTGACGACACGCCCTAGTTTAACAGCCCTCTCAACATCTTTAGATAAGATAAGAGAGGGGATAGGTCAGACCTTGCCCCTTCGCCTTAGCCCGCGATGCAACTCCCCCCATAGGTCAGACTTCCTGATCCGACTAGGATGGGCTTGAGAACTTCGTGCGTTACTGCTTTGTTTCTTGAGAGAGGGAGGCATTTAAAGCCCCAGAGAACCGCTTATAATTTCAGTCATTTCCTGCGTAATAGTCGCTTGGCGGATGCGATTGTAATAAATCTGCAAGTCTGCAAGCATTTTTTCAGCATTCTTTGAAGATTCGTTCATTGCTTTCATGCGAGCGCTCTGTTCACTGGCATAAGCCTCGACTAAACAGCCGTAAATCATGCCTTTGAGGTAAAGCGGCACGAGCGCCTCAAAAACAGTCTCAGCAGAAGGCAGGTATTCAAAGCTCAACGCAGTCCGTTGCTGCCCGCCGCTTTCGATAATTTCAGCCTGTATTTTCTGTGCATCAAGCGGCAGCAGGTGGTGGATAGTCGGCACGAGTTTAACGGTACTGTAGAGGTGGGTATACACAATATAAATCTCGTCAAACATGCCCCAGAGGTACTGCATTATAAGGTAATGGGTGATAAGCTGGGCATCATCAAGAGTCGGCAACTGTGAGTTAAAGGAAAAATTCTCGACTAGAGGGTAGGGGGCATGGCTAAAATAACGATAAGCGCTGTTCCCCACCGGCAGCAGCACGGGGTTGCGTAGCTGGGCGCAGAGGGTATTGACCGTCTTAAAAATGTTGGCATTGTAGCCGCCAGCCATACCTTTGTCGCTGCTTATTATCAATACAGCGCTGTGAAACGCGGTGTTTTTTTCTATCCGTTTAATGAATTCATTGGGTATCATGCCGGCACCGACGACAATATCGTATAAAGACTTCTGTATCCGCATGAAAAACGGTTCTGTATCTTCAAGAATACGCCGTGCTTTACGCAATTTTGCCGTAGAAATAAGGTCCATCGCTTTGGTTACCTGCAATGTTTGTTGTATCGCCCGCATCCTGAGGCGTAGTTCTTGTCCGTTTGCCATGATTTCGGTGGAAAAAGGAAGGGAGAGGGCGCGCAAAGTTCGCTTCTTCTGTCCTCTTTCCTGCTCCTGTCTTATAAGATTTACTCAAACCGAGAGGGATTTTTAAGTCTCGTGCCTGCTTCTTCCTGCGCTCGTTTCACGTGCGACATGCGCTCTCATATTCACAGGCTTCCCGCCAACGGCGGGTTTTAGTTAAACCGGTTGAACCGACCGTGCGCCGTTCTCAAGCACGATCCAACGCTGAAGCGGCTCGTTCGTCCGTTGTATGCCCTTGTTGTTCAAAGGCATTGCTTGCCACTGCTGAGAGGGTATCATTATTCATTATGAAGTATAATACTCGTTTGCTAGGCAGTTTTTTTATACTTTTCTATCGCAGTCTGTAGTTCCGACTCGTTCTCAAGGGAAAGTGCGCCGGTTTTTTTAATGCTCTCCATAAGCGGCGCATACTGAACATTAAGATAGGCAAGAAATTCACGCAGAAAAGACCGCACTTTTTCTTTTGGCACATCAAGCAGGAGGTTATTGGTTATCAAAAACAGAATTGCCACTTCTTCTTCAAGAAGGAAAGGAGAAAACTGCGGCTGCTTGAGTGTTTCCATAATACGTTCGCCTTGGGCGAGCTTTTCTTGCGTAGCCTTATCCAGATCGCTGCCGAATTGGGCGAAAGCCGCCATTTCCCGGTATTGTGCAAGGTCAAGTCTGAGCCGACCTGAAATATGCCTTATAGCTTTAGTTTGTGCAGAACCGCCGACCCGGCTGACTGAAAGCCCTACATCAATGGCAGGACGAAAGCCGGCATTGAACAGTTCTGTCTGTAGAAAGACCTGTCCATCGGTAATTGAAATAACATTAGTAGGAATGTATGAAGAAATATCACCAGCTTGGGTTTCCACAATGGGAAGAGCTGTAATAGAACCGCCGCTTCTCAGTTTTGCAGCGCGTTCTAAAAGCCGAGAATGGAGGTAAAACACATCACCGGGAAAAGCTTCCCGTCCGGGCGGACGGCGCAGCAAGAGTGATATGGTACGGTATGCGACCGCATGCTTTGAAAGATCATCGTAGACCACAAGAACATCTTTGTGCTGGTGCATAAAATGTTCAGCCATAGCAACGGCTGAATACGGCGCTAAGTACTGCAAAGCTGCCGAGTCTGATGCTGCTGCAAGCACCACAAAGGTATAGTCTAAAGCGCCATACTTTTCTAAATTGCGCACGATTGCTGCTACTGAAGAAGATTTTTGCCCGATAGCGCAGTAAATACAGATAATATCAGCATCTTTTTGGTTAATGATTGTATCAAGAGCAAGGGAAGTTTTTCCGGTTTGTCTATCGCCTATGATTAATTCACGCTGTCCACGACCAATGGGAATCATAGCATCAATGGCAATAATTCCGGTTTGTAAGGGCGTATCAACAGCACCACGCTCAATAACCGGTGCAGCAGGCGACTCAACCGGCAGCATCTCTTCCGGCTCAAGAGCCCCTTTACCATCAACCGGCACACCGAGCGGATTCACTACCCGTCCTAATAAGGATTGTCCAGCCGGAACTGAAGCGACTTTTCCGCTACCGCGTACTTCTTCGCCATCTTTTACTAACGAATCACCAGAAAGCAGTACACATCCGACCGTTTCTTCGGTTAAGTTCAGCACCATGCCAGTTGCACCGGAGGCAAATTCCACCAGTTCGCCGTATACAGCTTTATTGAGTCCGCGGATAATCGCCACAGAATCACCGACTTGTACAACAGATCCCACCGAAAAAGACGGTACTTTAGTTTCCCAGTTTTTCAGTTCTTCTTGTAAGATCGCGGTTAAATTGCCAAAATCAAGCATACCCTTTCCTCTTGATTAACGAATGAGCCGGTTTTCCTAACCTGCATAAGAAAAAGATCCTCCGGCACGCACCGGGCGGAAGATCCCCAAAGGAAGTCTAGTTGTAAAATAACTATACCAGAAATAACGAACGGAACGCAAGCCCTCTTGACTGAAAAGCACGGCAGCCTCTCAGAAATCCTCAAGAGGTCTGACCGTGAGCTATCTTTTCCATGAGCCATTCTGCTGCATCTTATAGGTTCCGGATTTTTTACCGTTCGAGTTATACAGCTCAGTCAGATTATTGTTAAAGGCAAAAGCGCCCATACTTATATTCTGAGCCGCAAGGTTTACGGTGACGAGCGGGTTACGGTAAAAAGCCCCGGCGCTAATGGTAAGAACACTGCGCGGTATGCTGATACTCGTCAGCTTGTTACCAGAAAAAGCATATTCACCAATGGTAGTAATGCTGGGCGGAAGGGTCAGGCTTGTTAAGCTGTTATCATAAAACGCATAATTGCCAATGGTAAGAACGCCGTGCGGCAGACTGAGTGTTTTGAGCTGATTGCTGTAAAAGGCATAATCGCCAATTTCACTGACGCTCTTAGAAAGAGTAAGTGTTGCGATCCTATTCATGGAAAAAGCTTCAGCGCCGATTTTCGTTACCTGATGCGGAATAGTTACCGCGGTCAGTTGATTATCATAAAATGCGCAGTCGGCTATGCTTGTCAAACTTTCAGAAAGAACAACCGTGCTTAATTGATTAGAACGAAAGGCGTATGCTCCAAGAGTAGTAACGCTCTGGGGAATAACGACCATGAACAACCTATTATGAGAAAATGCATCTGCGCCTATGACGGTCAGACCATCAGGCAGCTCAAGCTTGGTTAATCTATTGCCGGAAAATGCCCCGCTGCCTATAGTCGTAACGTTGTCGGGAATATTAACCATGGTTAAGAGGTTATTATAAAAAGCATAATCGCTAATGGACTCGAGGCTGTTCGGCAAGCTCAAGCCGGTTAATCTGTTGCCGGAAAAAGCTCCGCTGCCTATAAACTTGAGACTGTGCGGAAGGCTTATGCTGCTTAACAGGTTATCGGCAAACGCACGCTCGCCGATAGTGGTAACGCCGCTCGGAATACTGATCGTACTTAACTGATTGCCGGAAAAAGCTCCCGCACCAATGGTCGTAACGCTGCGGGGAATGGTCAGACCAGTGAGTTTATTTCCGGCAAAAGCATAGTCGCCAATACTTTGCACAGTGTGCGGAATACTCACGGCAATAAGTTGATTATTGGCAAACGCATAACTGCCAATACTTTCTACCGTATCAGGAATAACCAGCGCCAAAAGATTATTCAGCCGGAATGCGCCGTTTCCTATCATGTTCAGCGTCTGGGGCAGATCAATATCCGTCAAATTATTTTCAGCAAACGCATCATCATCAAGGGACTCAAGTCCGGAAAAAAGCTGCACTGCGCTTAATTGATTGTAGGCAAACGCCTGTTTTCCAATATGCTTAACGCTCGGCGGAATAGTAACGGCGCTCAGATTATTGGCATAGAAGGCGTGGTCTTCTATAGACACGAGCGTTTCAGGCAGAGTTATGAGTGCAAGCTCGTTGTCATAGAATGCTTCTTTGGCAATAGTGGTAACCGGCAGCGCTTCAATATACGAAGGTATTTTCAGGGACTGCACGAAATGCGTAAAGCCGGTAATGCTGACGGTACTGCCGCGCACTTCCCAGCGCAATCCCTCAGGCACAGGCTCAAAAACTGGCACGCCGCTGAGGGTAAACGATAAGCCTGACATGTTTTCCCATGCGTCCGCAAAAGTTTGGTAATACACAGTCCCGCTTTTATGCTGCCTGCTCTGCGCAAGATTCATAAGCCGTGTATCAAGCATAGTCTTTTCCCCAAGCTTCCAAGCGCCTGAAAGCAAGACAAAACCGGTCTGTCCCTGCTCTTCCAAGACCTGTTCAAGGCTCTTGCGGCTGAAGACGCTAAAGGCGCAGGTATTTGCCAAATCGATAGCCAGCAGGTGCAGTAAGGTTTCTACCTCATGCCGGTTCAAGGTTTCAGAAACGAATTGCGCCGGTATGAGCGAGAGGGGCGCGGGCGTGCGCGCTGCGGCAGCGGCGCTCACCAGCGCGATTTGCTCCGCCAGAGCGGGCAGGGCTTGCTGCACGTCTTGCGCTCTTGTATACGCACAGTAGGCGCCGGCGATTTGCTGCGCCTGTGCGGGCTTGGTCAGCGAGAGAATGAGTAAGCGCTGCCCTGAAAAGGCTGCGGTTGTGCCTGTAAGGACGTAGTCGGCTTGCAAGTCCCGACTCAGCTTGTCAAGGACAGTCGGAGAATATCCGTGAGGAGTCGGCGTTACGGCGAGCGCCTGCGTCAGCGCCTCATGCGGCACGGGCGCAAACACGCGGTTGAGCGCCGGCTCAGTTGCGAGCAGGTCTGCCCCGTTTGGAGCGGCTTCATCAGCAGCGCCCACAAACGGCAGGATGAGAAGACGGGGTTTTTCTTGTGCAAAAACCGGTAGTGCGAGGCAGAGCAAGCAGTACAGCATGCAGCGGGTTACGGCTTTCATACGGTGAACTCCTTTTTAAGCAGTATATCCTAAAGCATTGAACGGTAAAAGGGAAGGCTGGGGTAAGTCAGACCTCGGCTTCAGATAAGTCAGACCTCGCCCTCCGGTAAGTCAGACCTCGTCCCCAGATAAGTCAGACCTCGCCCTCCGGTAAGTCAGACCTCGCCCTCCGGTAAGTCAGACCTCGCCCTCCGGTAAGTCAGACCTCGCCCTCCGGTAAGTCAGACCTCGCCCTCCGATAAGTCAGACCTCGGCTTCAGATAGGTCAGACCTCGCCCTCCGGTAAGTCAGACCTCGCCCTCCGGTAAGTCAGACCTCGCCCTCCGGTAAGTCAGACCTCGGCTCTGCATATCAGAAAGATGCGGGAGTCCCGACCGAGAGATGCGGGAGTCTCGGCTGAGAGATGCGGGAGTCTCGACCGAGAGATGCGGCAGTCTCAGGCGCACGGTCAAGCCTTATTCTTTCTTGTGCAGTTCCGCCAGAGCTTGCAGCCCAAAGATAGAACCGTCTTTGAGTTCTTCGGTGATTTCATTCGGCACGAGCATCATGGAATTGCCCGCCTTTAAGCCTTCGTTCAGAATGGAGAGCGTTTTTAATTTCAGCGCATTCATATCGTGCGCATACACCGCAGCAGCATCCGCCAGCCGATTGGCAATATCAATCTCAGCCTCGGCAAGCAGGATACGGCTCTTCTTTTCCCGTTCAGCCTGCGCAAGACGCGCAAGAGAATCCTGCAATCCCTCAGGAATCTGAATGTCGGTAATTTCAATATGCTGGATGGTAATGCCCCATTCGGTTGTCTTCTCGTCAACCGTGGCTTGCAGTTTCCGTTCAATAACCCGACTGTCGCGCAAAAACGTGGTCAGGTCAGTGCTGGAAACCGCATTGCGCAGCGCGGTCTTCGATGATAAAATCACCGCCTGCTCATAGTTTTCAACTTCCAAAGCGGCTTTCTCCGCATCCCAGACAAGCCAAAAACAGAGCGCGTCAACCTGCATCGTAACCGAATCAAGACTCAGCGTTTCCTGTGTGGAAAAATCAGAGACCCGTATGCGCATATCAATCCGCTGGGCAATACGATCCAGCAGCGGGATCAGGAAGAAAACCCCCGGACCACGCACCCGATAGAAACGACCGAGCCGCAGCACCACCGCCCGCTCCCATTCATCACATTTTTGCAGCACCGGCGCCACAAAAACCACGATACCGGCACAGAGGGCGCTCAACGTATAATACGGAAAGCCCAAAACCGCGCCGGTAATAACGGCAAGAAAAAAAATCTTAACCGCATCCACCCACCGCGGGAAGAGCAGCATACCGATAAGCGCGCTCACCGGAATACCGGCAAGCACGCCCCATTCTCCGAGCGTCGGCGTATCGCCGCGGCTTATGCGCAGCGCCAGCACGACCATAAGACTGAGCGCAACCATGCCGATACCGGTTGTATTTAATACCCAGTCCGACCTTTTGCTAGCCCGCGGCTTATTTTTTATCAGCATATCCTTCATAAATCCTCCTCATTGCAGCGGATAATCATGCAGCGGCTCAAAGACTTTCGCGCGTTTCACGCCCCTTTCTCCGAGCGTCGGCGTCCCGCCGCGGCTGATACGCAGCGCCAGCACGACCATAAGACTGAGCGCAACCATGCCGCTGCCGCTTGTATTTAATACCCAGTCCGACCTTTTGCTAGCCCGCGGCTTATTTTTTATCAGCATATCCTTCATAAATCCTCCTCATTGCAG
>JAISMB010000145.1 GCA_031276945.1 Spirochaetaceae bacterium
ATAAGTCAGACCTCGCCCCCCATAAGTCAGACCTCGCCCCCCATAAGTCAGACCTCGCCATCAAAATATGCGGGAGTCTCGACTGAGAGATGCGGGAGTCTCGGCTGAGAGATGCGGGAGTCTCGGCTGAGAGATGCGGGAGTCTTGACTGAGAGATGCGGGAGTCTCGACTGAGAGATGCGGGGGTGCTGCCCGTAAGAAGAGCGCACCCTTCGTTCAGGCAGCCTGCGGCGATTATTTACTCTTTTTTACCTTGTAATACCTGCCGGAAGAGGCAGCCTCGTGAATACCGTGCATTATGTCAAGGACGTGGTATGCCAACTTACCGGACGCACGGTGCGGACGCCCTTCGTTGATCGCCTCCGCCATTTCGCTTATGCCAAGCCCTCGACTGTCGCTCGTAAACTCACCAATGAGCGGCATTTCTACCCATGAGTCGGCGCGCCGCAACAAAAGAGGACCGCCGAAAGTATTCGGGTCAGGCACGCGGAGCGTTCCTTCACTGCCATAAATCTCAAGGCGCGGCATGGAATGATACGGCACGTCAAAACTCATAACCATTGTGGCAATAAGACCGCCGGCGAATTCAAGCATCGCCGCACTATGCGTGGGAACTTCAACCGCAATAGTCGCTCCCCGGCGCGGCATGCTCTTGATAGTACGGCTCTTAAACGGCATGGATTCGGCGCCTGAAACACGGAGAACCGGTCCGAGCATGGTTACCAGCGCCGTTAAATAGTAAGGACCAACGTCAAAGAGCGGTCCGCCGCCGTTTTTGTAGAAGAACTCAGGCTTAGGATGCCAAGACTCAGGTCCTGCATTCATCATGCAGGCAGTAGCCGCAAGCGGGCGTCCTATCCAGCCGTCCTTAATGACTTTGCCGGCGGTCTGTATGCCGGCGCCGAGAAAAGTGTCCGGCGCACACCCGACTCGCACTTTATGTTCCGCCGCATGCTTGAGCAGTTCCTCGGCTTCAAGCCGTGTAATGCAGAGCGGCTTCTCATTGTAGATATGCTTACCTGCTTTGACCGCATCCAGCGCAATCTGAAAATGCGCCTTCGGCGGCGTCAAATTAAGCACAATATCCACCTCAGGACTTGCAATAAGCGCCTGAGCCGTGGGAAAAGACGGCACTGAAAATTCTTCAGCTACCTTTTGCAGGGTATCCGCATTCGGATCAGCGAGCGCCGTTACCTGCACGTTTCCGGCGAATATGCTCGTTAAATTCTTGAGGTAAATGGAGCTAATGCTGCCAATACCAACGATACCAATTCTTTGTTTCATGTTTTCTCCTTATCTTCTTGACGGTGAGTGTAGTGCGTTCTTTTCAGGTTAATAATCTTTTGCTTTTGCTCTTGCAGCGCCCGCCGCTCTCAGGCGTCATACCGGCTCAGGGGAAGCTAGATTGCCAAACTTGCGGCTGCGACTGGCTTGACTGTTCAGGGAATCACAAGGGATCAATGACAAAAACATATTCCAGCCGTGAAAAATCAATAATAGTATTTATCTCAATATCCATGGAAATTTCGTATTCACGGTATAAAATCTGCGCCACCCTGCCTATGGTAATACCCGGCGGGTATACGCCGCCGATACCACTGCTGAGTATCACATCGCCTGAACTTATCTCGGCACGGGCGCTTTTAGGAACAAAGCGCATAAGGAGCGGCGCATCAGCTCCCTGCCCTCCTATTATTCCTTCATACCGCGTCTCTGAAAACCGGGACGAAATAAAGAAGTTCGAATCGTAGAGCGGCATAACAAGGCTTTCAAGGTCTCCGGCAACAATTATCTTACCGACAAGCCCCTGCATGCCTCTTTGAAAAGCAATAACCGGCATATTGACCGCAACGCCGTCCTTCTTGCCTTTGTTGATAGCAAAAGCAGAAAATAAATTATTCGGATCCTTGCCGACTATTTCCGCCGCAATATGTTTAACCGTGAGACTTTCGGCAAAGCCTAGCTGTTCACGCAGGCGCTGATTTTCCTGTCTGATTTCTGCTGCGCCCTGCTCTAACTGTTCGTAGCGGCTCACCCGTTCTACCAACTCTTCATATTCGCTCTGCAGCTCGTTAAGTTCCTGTATGGAAAGTATCGTCTGGCTGACAAAGGACGAAATCTCGTGTATACCGCTGCGGATACCGAAGAAAAAAGATAATCCGCGGTCCTTAAAATTAATAATGAAAGTCTTGCTCGAAGAGACTAAGAGTAAAAACGAAATACTGTTGAGCGCAATAAAAACAGCCCATTCAGCAAAGATTTGTTTCCGCCGCTTGCGAGCGTCGTCCACCAGCATCATCGGTTTATGCTGTCGTACACACTGCGGCTCTGAGCAAAGCCGCGGGCAAATTCAAAATACTTGCCGGCACCTAAGGCGACACAGTTCATAGGATTTTCAGCAACAAAAACAGGGACGCCGGTTTCTTTTGCAATGAGCTTGGGTAAGCCTTTGAGCAGAGAACCGCCGCCGGTCATAACAATGCCGCGTTCTGCAATATCCGCCGCTAATTCAGGCGGTGTCTGCCCCAAAGTCTTTTTAATCTCATCAATAATTTGTACTATTGGATCTTTGAGACATTCTCGTATCTCTACCGAATCAATATCAAGCCGTCGCGGAAGACCGGTTATGGCATCGTTTCCCTTGATTTCCATTTTTTCTATGGTTTTATCCGGTGTTGCATTACCAATACCAATTTTCAAATCCTCAGCAGTCTGTTCTCCAATAATAATATTATGTTTAGAGCGGACGTGCTTAATAATTGATTGGTCGAATTCATCGCCCCCTAAGCGGATTGCATTCGTAACAACCATGCCCCCCAGAGAAATAACGGATATTTCTGTCGTACCGCCTCCAATATCACAGATCATGTGTCCTGCCGGTTCAAAAATAGAAATATCAGCACCAATAGCAGCAGCCCGACTTTCTTCAATCACCAGCACTTCACGGGCGCCGGATTTATAAGCACTTTCCTCAACTGCCCGACGCTCAACCTCAGTGATACAAGAAGGGATACCAATAACCATCCGGGGTTTAATAAAATGATACCGTGGAATAGCTTTTGATATAAAATAACGCATCATTTTTTCGGTTGATTCGAGGTCTGCAATAACACCATCACGCATGGGACGGATAGCTATGATATTCTCCGGCGTTCTCCACAACATGCGCTTAGCATCCTGACCGACAGCTACTACTTTTTTAGTCCCCCGTTCAACAGCTACAACAGAAGGTTCGTTTAGTACGATACCCTTTCCTAATATATAAATGAGGGTATTGCATGTGCCCAAATCAACGCCAATATCGGAAGATGTCATTCCAAACATAAATTCTCCTTGTTTATGTAAAATTCAAATAAAATCATCATAATGAATAGTCTTTTGTTCCTAGATTCCGAGCTTTGCTCGAGCCTGTTTATGAGTCGGATCGATTTGTAAGGCTTTATACCATTGTGTGCGTGCTTTAGCCATGTCCTTTACCGCATATAATTCGCCAAGCTGGTAATAGGCTTCGCCGTTTTCTACATTGAGGTCTATTACTGCCGTCAACTGAGCCTCAGCGCCGGCTCTATCGCCGGTATTTTTAAGAATAGTCGCCAAAAGAAGCCGTGCGGTAACAATGCTATGAACATCATTTGAAGTTTCTGCACACCGCACGAGGTATGCCTTAGCTTGTTCCGGTTCACCGAGTTCTATGTAAGAACGGGCAGCGGATAAGAGCAGCACATCAGAAGGCTTTTCAGGCTGCTTGAGCGCCTGAGCAAAGGCATCAACACTCCGGCGGTAATCGCGCAGCCGCGCATACAAAACTCCTAAATATGCAGGAATATCCTGCATGGTATCCGGTGCGGTATTGTGCGCTTTCTCTAAAAACTTCACCGCCAAATCAGCAAAACTCTCCCCTTTGTAATAGTAAGCTTTACCCAGCATATAGCGGATAGTGGTGTTGTTAGCGCCATTTTCTTTGATGAGCAGTGCCTTGCGGAGCGACCAGATGCACGTATCTATAGAATTAAGCATCTCTTCATTATGTATCTGTGCAAGCGCCCTATGATACGATGAAAAACCACGCATCATCAGAGCGAAATAATCTAAAGGTTTTATTTTTAAGACTTGATTGCTTAAATCAAAGACTGTTTCGTAATCACCATTTTCCCAGTGTTGAATAAGGTTTTTTTGTATCATTCGTATAGTATTGTTACGCTGTATGATCACTATAAGGGGAATAGCTATACCGGCTATAACCACCATAGGTATAACAACAAACAAAATGCGTAAAAAATTGTTATGGTGTTTTGAGCCGAGGTATGATTTTTGACGAAACATATAGGTAGCCTACATTTTTTTACTACAAAGTTAAAGGGGGGTAGCCTGTGAATACACTATCTTTATTCACTTTTTTTAGCAATAGCATGCTCAAACGCCGGCACGTATGGGTTGATGTGCGGCTTCTTTCGAGGTCTGACCTACCCTGCTTTCGCGGTCGATTGTGTCGCAGGCTAATGCGAGGGGGCGAGGTCTGACCCATCCTGCTTTTAAGGGCTGCCCCTGCTTCCGAGGTCTGAAATGGCTCGGTTCAGCAGGCTGAAATGGCTCGGTTCAGCAGGCTGAAATGGCTCGGTTCAGCAGGCTGAAATGGCTCGGTTCAACAGGCTGAAACGGCTCGGTTCAACAGACTGAAACGGCTCGGTTCAGCAGACTGAAATGGCTCGGTTCAGCAGGCTGAAAGAGGTCGCTTCAGAGGGCGAGGTCTGACCTATCCTGTGCGGGTGATTCTTACTCGGTAGAAAGAAAGGCTTGCGAGTTTTGAAAAACAAATTCTCCTACGCTGAGTGTGTCTCCTCGCACTCGTACCTCCACAGTACCGATACTCTCAAAAGTGCAGTACAATACATCCTCAAGACTAGCAGTGTACGTGCCGTATAATTCGGCGGTGCATGTCCAGAGGACCGATTCGCTCTTAAAGTTTAGGGTGTGCTGGAAAGCGCCCTGTACCGCTGTCCACTGCGTGCCGGAGAGCGTTCCCTTCGTGCCGCCGGGCTGCTGCACAAAAACCATGCCTAAAAAAGAAAACATATCGTAAGCTATCCGCACGACATCAACACTCTCACCGCCAAAGCTCAACAGGTACAAACCCTCTCCTAAATCAAAAAACAGACCGGAGACATCGAGAGTTCTAGCATACAAGCTGATAACGCCATCCTTTCTAAAGGAAAGCTCAAGAACGCCGTCATCATTGGTAAAGTGCCAGACACTGCCTTCCAGAAACGGCAGCGGCGACTTGCTTTGTTCAGTTGCGCAGGAAGCGCAGAGCATACAGACTATAAGCACAAAAGTAGGGTATAAAGCATGAATACGGGCAGAGAAAAAACCAGCCATCTACGGCGCCTTGAGTCGGCTCAAAGGCCAGTAGCGGAAAATTGCCTTCCCTTCAATGAGATCACCTGAAATCGGTCCCCAGGTGCGTGAATCATTGGTATTGCCCCGGTCGTCAGACAAGACAAAATACTCGTTCTCTTGCAGTATAATCTTTTCTATACTGTTGGAAAAAGGCAGGCTCTCATTCCAGAGAGAGGGACTTTGCGGAATATTGATATTGTAAGGTTTAGCGGCGAGCTCAAACTCGGTCAAGATATAGGTGCTGTCCTGCGGTTTTACCCGTGAGACAAAGCCGGTTATATAGATTTCATCACCCGGCAGCCCTATCACCCGTTTCATATAGAGCAGGTCTTCATTATGCAGCAGTGTCAGCCGTTGTGCGGTAAAAAAACGAACCAGTGTGTCTGCAAGGTGCAAGAGAAGCGATTCGGGGTCTTCCCGCTCTTTATTGATTAAGACGACCGTGCCGCGCCGCCACGGAACAGAATTTTTGGCAGCGCCTATGTTTACCAAGAACGAGTGAATGTTCCGAGAAGCAACGATAAAGCAGTCCCCCGGATATATTTGCGGCTGCATGCCATTGTTCTCCATTGACCAGGTAGAAAACAGAAAGCTGCTTAGTGAGAGGTATACTATGAACACGATAAAGACATGCAGTACAAGCCGCATGAATCTATGACGCTTGTTTTTCCCTTCTTTGTATGAAGCGTACTTTGGTCTGCGTCTAAACAAGGATCTCATCGGATTAGCCCTATGCGTGTAAGGGGCCAGAAGATGACCCCTCCTTTCCCCAGTATTTTTGTGTGCGAGACCGGTCCAAAATACCGTCCATCATTGGAATTATCTCGATTATCCCCTAAGGGGAGGATGCGTCCTTCCGGGACATACCAGCCTGAGCGCAGCCGCGACAAGAGCATCCGGTACTGGCTATTATGCGGCTGCATTTTGCGCAGTCTTGCAAGCCGGAATTGTTCCTGTGCAATATAATCTTTATACAAAAAGGTATTTATCGGCAGAGCTTTATCAATAAGGCTTTGGTCAGGTCTCAGTCCAAGGTTACGATAAGCCGTTACCTTTCCCGCCGCCTCAAGCACTTCATACGCTTGATCATCCATAAGCCGGCTCAAATTATGAGTCCAGCCCCGCGCCGCATTAAATGCCCGCTCATCAACATACCGATCCTCGCCGGCAAAGCGTATGCGGAATTCACCTCTGTCAAGTACGAAGGTATCACCCGCTGTGCCGACAGCCCGCTTAATGAGCAGATGCACGCTCGGCTGACCGGATTCATCTTTGTCAATATCAACAAAGGAAAGGGTGAGCATATAGATAATCCTCTGCGCAATATCAAAAACCGTTCCGCGGGAACTGTACGAAGGATTCTCAAAGATAATAACATCGTTGCGTTTGGGCTTAAAAGGGCTTGGAAGCTTGACTAGTCCGGGCAAAACTTCCGGTCCGAAGATGAGCTTATTAACAAAGATATGATCGTTAATGCGCAGCGTATCAATCATTGAGCCTGAAGGTATGGTATACGCCTGCACAAGGTATTGATTGATAAGGAGGACCATGCCCGCCGCCCAAATAAAAGCCTCAAGCCAATCAATAACAATGTTTTTATTTTTTTGCTTTTCCTGTTTGATGCGGGCAATTCGCTTTCGTCTTGTCAAGTAACGCTCGGTTAAGCGTGTTAATCGGTCTAAAAAATCGCCTTTTTCATGCATATTGGGTAATCTAGCATAAATAAAAGAGATGTGGCAAGAGGAGGCAGGCACAGATTCAAGGTAGAGGGGAGGCGAGGTCTGACCTATGTCGGTTCAGCAGACTTGAGGAACGTTTACCAAGCGCTGCGGCGGGACTATTGGCGCTACTAATACGGCAAAAAACGGCAAAGTGGCGTATAGTGGTGCTGGAGTGCGCAACACCACAGCCGGTCCAAGCGTCAATCTGGACAGCAGTAAATCCGGCTCTGCCGGCGGTTGGTAATAAGGCGGACGGCGGGACAGACCTCGCCGTCAAAATCGCCGTCAAAATCGTCAAAATAGGTCAGACCTCGAAGGAGCATTAGCCAATACCTGAGTACCGTGTGGTATTTATGAAAAACTGATCACTACTCACTGTCCATTCTGTGTTCCCGCCTGCAAGGTCTGCCCTGTAAAAAAATAAAATGGAATGTTTTAGAGGGAAAAAAGAAAAGTTTCCGTGATATGATTTATTGTCTAGGAACAAAATACCGTATGATATACCGTATATCAATACCATATTAATCCTGATTTTAATCGAAGCGGGAGTAATTCACGCCTTGCCTATGCCCTTTTTATTCGGTAAAGTACCGTTTATGTATTTTAAACGATTATTCACCAACCCTACTTCCGGTCCTTATCAGAATATTCAATTCGAGATTCGCCGTAGTGAAATCCGCAACCTTAACGGCGAATTGATCTTTCAGGCGGAGCCAGTTATAGTCCCGATCTTTTGGAGCCAGATCGCTACCGATATTATTGCACAGAAGTACTTCCGTAAAGCCGGCGTGCCGGCAGATAAAGCGTATGCGTGGCGGGAATGTATACCAGATGCGCCCAATTTTGAGTATCCTGATGACGGCAGTGAGCACGATGCCCGGCAGGTTTTTCATAGGCTCGTCTTTACTTGGCTTGAATGGGGACGCCGTGCCGGTCTTTTTGATAGTACAGAACAAGAGCGTATTTTTTACGATGAGATCTGTTATATGCTCGCCCACCAAATCGCAGCGCCTAATAGTCCGCAATGGTTTAACACCGGTCTTTTTTCTGTTTATGGCATTGACGGACCTTCTCAAGGGCATTATTACGTGGACCCAGCGACTAATGCCTGTGTTAAATCAGAGGGAGCTTACCGTCGCCCGCAGCCGAGCGCCTGTTTCATTCTTTCTATAGAAGATGATCTGGTCAATGAAGGCGGTATTATGGACACAGCTACCCGGGAAGCGCGGCTCTTTAAGTACGGTTCAGGCACCGGCTCAAACTTTTCCCGTCTCCGCGCCGCTTCTGAAAAGCTTTCAGGCGGCGGTGTATCAAGCGGCTTGTTATCCTTCCTCAAGATTATGGATCGGTCAGCCGCAGCCATTAAATCCGGCGGAACAACAAGGCGCGCGGCAAAAATGGTTACCCTTGATGCCGATCATCCTGATATTGAGCCGTATATTATGTGGAAAGCCGGCGAGGAACATAAGGTTGCCACGATGATAACCGGCTCTCTTGTCATTAAAAAGAACCTTGATGCCATCAAAAAAGCATTGTCTCATTTCCGCGGACCAAAGGCAGACCTTTTTAACATTGAGAAAAATCGGGAGCTTGCAGCCGCGCTGCGGACAGCATTGTTCGATAAAATACCGCCTTCGTACCTGTACCAGCTTTTGCGCCGACTTGAACAAGGGGATGAGTTCGTAGAGCCTGCTGTCTTTTCAACCGCATGGGATGACGAAGCTTATAATACCGTTTCAGGACAGTCTTCAAATAACAGCGTCCGTCTCAGCGATGAGTTTTTACAGGCAGTTATAGATAATAAAGACTGGGCATTGATTGGACGTATTTCACAGCAGCCGGAGAAAATCGTTAAAGCCCGTGCGCTCTGGGATAGCATTGCTAAAGCAGCGTGGCAGTGTGCGGATCCGGGCTTGCAGTTTCATACCACCATAAACGATTGGAATACCTGCCCAGCCGGTGGAGAAATCCGTGCCAGCAACCCTTGTTCCGAGTTTATGGCTCTTGATAATTCATCTTGTAATCTCGCTTCAATAAATCTTGCTCAGTTTTACCAAAACAGCAGCTTTGAGATAGCGCGATATATCCATACTATTGATCTCTGGACCACTATCCTTGAAATCTCTGTCAGTATGGGGCAGTTCCCTTCGGCATCTATTGCACGCAACACCTATGACTACCGTTTTCTCGGCTTGGGATTTGCTAATTTAGGCAGCCTGCTTATGGTAATGGGCATGCCGTACGACTCGCCTGAAGGCAGGGCAGTCGCCAGCGCTCTCTCGGCAATTCTCACCGGCGAAGCTTATGCACAGTCGGCGCGGATGGCAGCGCACTTGGGAACTTTTGCTAAATTTGCTGAAAACCGGGAGGCTATGCTCAAGGTAATACGGAACCACCGCCGGGCAGCCTATAATGCGCCGGCTGCTGCATATGAAGAGCTGCACACCGTTCCCTTGGGTATTAGTGAAAAGCATTGTCCTCCTGATCTTTTATCCGCAGCACGGGAAGTCTGGGATAAAGCTTTAGAATTAGGAGAAGCGAACGGTTTTCGGAATGCCCAAGTGAGCGCAATAGCTCCAACCGGCTGCTTAGTCGGTAACAGCTTCATCATAACTAACTATGGATTTGTTCAGCTTAAACAAATCGGCGATCCGGAGGGAAATAAGCACCAGCCCATCGCCCTCTCTGTTGCTACACCGGAAGGACCGCGGCAGACAACAGAATTCTTTATCAATGGTCTTGAGCTGACACGGCAAATCATTACCACCTCAGGGTACAGTATCCAAGGTACGCCGGAACACAGAATACGGGTGGTTGATCCTGAAAGCGGCGAATGGCTGTGGAAACGTTTTGCTGAACTGAAACCCGGCGACGTCGTGCCTCTTGCGCTGGATTCGTTTATTGGAGAGCCGCATCAGGTAGAGCTGCCGCCCTTTGGCACTGTGCGCTTTATGAGCGAGGAATTGGCGGAACTGCTGGGCTATTTTACCGCTCACCCACTGGCTCTGTTTGGCGAATCGTTCCTCTCTCTGCCGGTTGAACCGGAAGATCGTGATGTTGCAGGGCGGCTTGAACAGATTTTTTATGATCTATTCAGGCTTAAAAAGATTGTCTATAAAACGATGCCCACGTATCCGGTTGAAGTAAAATCAGTTGAGCTGCATCAGTGGTGGGTTCAATGCGGTTTTGCCAACCAAGAGTACATCCCAGAAGCTGTCTTGTATACCAATAACCCGCGCTACTACCGCGCCTACCTCCGGGGGGTTTTTGAAGCAGGCGCCAAAATCAGTCAGGGCAGGCTCAGCATAAATCTCAAGAAAGGCTCTTTATTCCAGCAGATTAGAAGCCTGCTCTTAGCCTTTGGGATACCGACAGCTCTAGTTCCTCTGAGCACTGATCAAGTCCCCGGCTTCGATCATGTTCTGCGCTTTCAGAATACTTCTTACAATTCAGTGTTCAAAGAAAAGATAGGATTTATCGGCGCGCGCAAGGATGCCGCTCTGCTGTGCCGGACCAGCTCTGCCTCATTCCGGGAAGATTTTGTGTACCTGCCGCCGGCAGTCTTAGAACGGCTTCGTCATGCCGGACTGAAAGCCGATAGGGTAAAACCCCATGGTGCGGTAAGCCGCCGCTATGTACAGGATATGTACCAGAAGACCTGTGATACTGCCCTCGCGCATGCGATGCGGTTTTTCTACGACACGGTTTCCTGTAATAAAGACGGCGGCGATCAGATGACCTACGACCTTTCAGTACCCGAAGGGCTTAGCTACACGGCGAACGGCTTTATCAGTCATAACACCATAGGGCTGCTCATGGATTGCGATACAACCGGCGTTGAGCCTGATTTTGCGCTGGTTAAGTTTAAGAAACTGGCAGGGGGCGGTTACTTCAAAATAATCAATCAATCAGTGCCGCCTGCGCTTTCCGCCCTCGGATACACGCCTTCTGAAGTGGAAGAGATAATTACATACGCCACAGGCTCTAAAACACTGAAAGGCTCTCCGGCGCTTAACCCTGAACTATTGGCGGCGAAGGGTTTTACGCAGGAATCACTTGCGCTTGTGGAAAAAGCTCTGCGGTCTGCTCTGAACCTCGAAGGGGTCTTTAACCCGTGGGTACTGGGTAAGGACTTTGTAGAGAAAGTACTGAAAATACCGGAGTCGACTTGGTCTTTGCCCGGTTTCAGCCTCATTAAACATCTGGGCTTTAGCGAAGCCGACATACAGGAGGCGCAGCGCTATGCCTGTGGCACGATGGGCGTTGAGGGTGCGCCGATTCTCAAAGCAGAACACTACCCGGTATTTGATACTGCTACCCCTTCCGGCACCGGCGCTACTCGCGCTATAGCTTGGCAGGCGCATATCAGTATGATGGCGGCTGTTCAGCCTTTTGTATCCGGCGCTATTTCAAAAACGATCAATATGCCCAATAGTTCTACCTATGAAGATGTCAAAGGCGCATACCTGCTTTCATGGAAGCAGGCGCTCAAAGCTGTCGCCCTTTACCGTGATGGTTCAAAGCTCTCGCAGCCGCTCTCGTCTTTTGCGCCCGGGAGCGATCCGCTTGCCGATGCTCTGCTTTCACTTGAACGGAGCGGCTTGGTATCGGAACGCATTGCTCCCTCAAAACGCAGCAACCGCGGCAGTCTGCCTAATCGTAGAATGGGTTACACGCAAAAAGCAAAGATAGGCGGGCATTCTATTTTTATTCGGACGGGTGAATACGATGACGGTAGTCTCGGCGAAATATTCCTTGATATGCACAAGGAAGGTGCTGCCTTTCGGGGCTTGCTCAACAGTTTTGCCATAGCCGTCTCTCTCGGTCTTCAGTACGGCGTGCCTTTAGAAGAATACGTTGATGCGTTTACCTTCAGCCGTTTTGAACCGAACGGAATGGTACAAGGACACGATTATATAAAGATGGCAACCAGTGTCATTGATTATATTTTCCGTGATCTTGCCATTAGTTATTTGCAACGGGGCGATTTTGCCCAGATTAAACCTGATGACTTGGTTGCGACAAGCACGAACACCCATCCTGAAGCAGAGCCTAAAAGCAGCCGCCGTCGATCAAGCGCGGGTTTTCAGCCGCACCTTTCCAAAGAAATGGCAAAGTCCCAAGAGCTTTCGCTCAAGATAGTGGATGCTCGGCGCAAAGGGTATGAAGGGGATCCATGCCCTACCTGCGGTTCTTTTACCCTGATCCGCAGCGGTCTTTGCATGAAATGCGAAACCTGCGGTGGAACGACCGGTTGTAGTTAAGCGGCAGGCTCGTTTTAGAGCTAAACTCTGCTGCGTCCAGAGATGCTCTTACGAGCCGAGGTCTGACTTAGGGGGTGTCGTCAAAAGACAAGGAAGATAGATCTGAGATAGAGAGCGGCAAGAAAGGAATCAGAGCGTTTAGCATACCGAGTAGCGATACCTCTCCACTGTTTAAGCCACCGAAATATATTCTCAATAAGATGGCGCTTCTTATACTGCTCTTTATCATAAGTCCTTACCACCTTCCGACTACGCTTGGAAGGAATAACTACCTTAATACCTCCTGCACAGGCTGTGTCTACTACATGATTCACGTCATACCCTCTATCGGCTAACAAGACTTT
>JAISMB010000040.1 GCA_031276945.1 Spirochaetaceae bacterium
TAGAGTAAACTGCAAACCAGCAAACCAGCAAACCAGCAAACCAGCAAACCAGCAAACCAGCAAACCAGCAAACCAGCAAACCAGCAAACCAGCAAACCAGCAAACCAGCAAACCAGCAAACCAGCCGGCGGCTTGAGGCTTTTATGCTGTGTCGTGTTCTTTTGTTTTAGTTCCCTCCTTTCAGCCCAAATCAGCAACAATCAGAAAATCATTCCCCTCGACAGTGAAATCTACCAAGCCATCAAAGCTTTGTACATCGCCCAAGGCTTGGCGCTGCCCTCAACAGCCGGTCCGTGGAGTCAGGATGAATTACTCTTGATGCTCAAACGGCTTGACGATACCAAACTCAGCGCCGACCACCTTATTCTCTATGATTTTGCGGCACAGCGCTTAACGCCCAGCGCTCAGAATGTGCAATTCGACGGCGCACTCACCGTGCAGCTCTTCGCACACACGAATACGGAACAGTTTATTACGCAGGACCTGTACGTTCTGCATCCTAATTTAGCGCGTCCTTTTGCCAGCTTTAATTTTGACTTCTTTCTAACCAATCACGCTTACGGCTACTTTGAACTACCCCTTATGGAACGGGTATTTAACGATTTAGTCCCTGTCCCGCAGCGGGACGTAACTATGGTGCAAAGTCCTAACCACGGCACGCATACGTTCGGCATCAATACGCTCTACTCAGATGGTCTTGATCTCACGCTTGCCGTTCCTTTCAGGACTTTTGTCAGTCTCGGCGGGGAAGGGTGGAATGTTCAGTTTGGACGGGACCGCCTTTCTTGGGGTCCAGGAGAATCCGGTAATTTTCTGATAGGCTCTCAGGTGCATTATCATACCGGCTTTCGTGCGGCGTTTTATGCAAAAAACCTTAAATACCAGTACAATGTTTCTAACTTTCCCTACCCCGGAGAGTACTACCTTTTAGGCGATGACAACATAGACGCTTTTGTGCCGGCGACCATTGCAACAAGGGCGGACGGCGCTGAGTTTACCACCATGCCGAATGCCGATGTCGTGCGCGGCATAAACCTTTTTATTGCACACCGTTTGGAATGGCGTATGTTTCAGGACAAAATCGGCTTTGCCTTTAATGAAGCCGTCATTTACCAATCGGCGAGCGGCGATATAAGTTTTGATACCTTTGTCCCCTCCATGTTACTCCATAATTTATACCGCAACTATAATCAAAATTCTCTTTTGACCCTTGAGGCTGATTTCTCTCCGCTGCCGCTCCTTAACTTCTATGCGCAAATTGCCATTGATGAGTTTTCGCTTCCCAATGAATCGGTACCGACAAAAGAAAAAGCTTCCCTGCCTGATGCCTATGGCTTTATGGTGGGAACAAAGACGGCGTTTCCGCTCTTCAAGGGGGTCTTTGCCGCTTCTCTTGAGTATGTACAGACAGACCCGTATCTGTACCTGCATAAATATTATCCTGAGGCGCCGCTGCAATACATTGTCTCAAATCGATACACCGATCAGACCGGGCATCTACTCTATGCGGAAGAATTTCTTGGCTATCGGTGGGGTTCTGATGCCCAAGTGTTTAACTTACAGGCAGAGTACCGCCGGCTCGGCAAGTGGCAGGCGGGCATAAACCTGATGGTTATGATACACGGCACCCATGACAAATGGACCAAGTTTGCTTCTGTATACGCTGCGGACTCGGCGCATGACCCCAAGGACCTCGTTATCACTGAAAATCACAAAGGACTTGAGAATTATGCCGATGCAACGGCAAAGAATACCAGAAACACCCTCTCTTATTTCACCGCCCTGTCTCTCAAGGGTTCTCTTTGCTTTTTACAGTGGTTCACCGTCTTTGGACAGGCTGATTTTGTCTTTATCAATAACTTTGGTAATGTCGCAAGGCAGAGTGCCAACGATATTCAATGCACAGTCGGCTTAACGTATTCGTTTTAAGTACCGAGGTCTGACTTTCACAAATGACCTTCACAAAAGTAGCTTGAGGTCTGACCGCCAAGCTGCCTCAGTTACCAGCGAGACAATGCTGTGTTCCCGATGGTATGCGCCGCTGTATTACCAGTCTTCAGGCTTCTGTACCAGTTCTGTTGCAACCGGATTTTGATCTATGTAATTGTAGACGTTCCAAAAGTCCTTTTCGTCCTTGATCTCGTGCGAATAAAACCTGCCCCTCCCCAAAAAAATGACCAGTCTTATTATACTTCTTGTTCCACCATATCGCATACACCATCTTAATTCACTCAATATAGTACAGACTTTCCCCTTTTTAAGGCGTGATGAGAAAGTGGAAATGATTATCCATGATGCAACAGTTCCGCAGCTTGAACTTGAAGTCTTTGGAGGTTTTAGCTTCTTCAATCACGGTAAGAAAGAGTTTTTTCAATAGTCCCGTTATTGCATGCGATACTGTTGTTTGCGCCGGTAATATAAGCAGTTTGCGCTTAATTGGTGTGGATTAGTCCGATTTCACGTCTGCCAATTCTTCAAGGGTTTTTTCCCATGCTGCCGTTGTACGCTCTATGAGCGCGCCGGTTGCTGTTAATTGAGCCTGTACCGCCCGCGCTTTTTCATGTATACCATAAACCTCAGGCTTCATCAGTTCCGCCTCAAGACGTGCCTTCTCTTTCTCCAGCGCTTCAAGCTGCGCGACAATAGCGTCTTCCTGCCGTCTAAAACGGCGGATGAGCGCCTGCTGCCTTTTAGCGGTCTCACGGTTCAACTTTGCCTCCTGCGGCTTCGGTTCAGTCTGAACAACCGGCGCCTCGACTGAAAGAGCGGTCTTTTCCAGATAATAGGCATAATTTCCATAAAACAGCCCATGATGACCTGCACAGAGTTCGAGCGTTTTTGTTGAGAGCCCCTCCATAAAAGAACGATCATGCGATACAAAAATTACTGTGCCGGCATAGGCTTTTAAGGTCGTAAGGAGAATATCTTTTGAGTGCAGATCCAAATGGTTAGTCGGCTCATCCAAAATCAGCAGATTCAGCGGCTTGAGTAACATTTTCAGCAGGGCAAGTCTGCTTTTTTCGCCGCCTGAGAGCACATGCACAGGCTTATACACATCATCAGCGCGGAATAAAAACGCCCCCAGCATATCACGAACCTGAGGAATAAGCGCAGTAGGCGCTTGACTTTCCATGAATTTCAAAATTGTCTCTGACCCGCCCAGCAACTCAGCGGATTCCTGTGAAAAATACCCGCAGACAATACCTGTGCCGTAGTGAACACTGCCTTCAAAGGCGCTATCGACACCGGCTAAAATGCGCAGCAGCGTTGACTTACCAGCACCGTTGCGTCCCACGACTACCAACTTTTCACCGGATTCAAGGAGCAGCTCCAGATGAGACAGAATCCGATTATGACCATACTGTTTAGTGATGCCGGTAGCTGTCAAGGCAATGCGTCCTGCATGAGGCGGCGGCGGGAAGGTAATGCTGATTTTTTTAAGCGCCTCCGGTATTTCTATACGCTCGAGCTTTTCCAGTTTCTTGATTCGTTCCTGTACCATAGCGGCTTTTGAGGCTTTATACCTAAAACGGCGGATAAGCTCTTCATTCCGTGCGATCTCTTCCTGCTGTTCTGCGTACCGTTTCAATAAGGCGTCTAACTCAGCCTGACGCATCTTCTCGTATGCGGAATAGTTCCCGACATACCGGTTAAGCTTCCCCTGAAACAGCTCGTACACTTCCTGTACCGTTGAGTCAAGAAAATAGCGGTCGTGGGACACGAGCAGATAGCCGCCTGAGTACGTTTTAAGCCATGACTCAAGCCAGCGGCGCGCCTCAATGTCCAGATAATTTGTCGGCTCATCAAGGAGAAGTATATCAGGAGACTCAAGCAGGACCTTGGCAAGGGCAATACGCATCTGCCAGCCGCCGGAAAATTGTTCTACCGGTTTCTCGCTCTCAGCAGGCGCAAAGCCAAGCCCTTCCAAGACGACAGCGCTGGCAATATCGCGGGCGTAATAACCGGATGCCTCTATGCAATCGTTGAGTCTGTGGTACTCCTCGAGCAAGCCGGCGGTACGCTTATCGTCCTGCTTTGCACTCTCCAACGCCTGTCCGATTGAATCGCGCTCTTCAATGGAGCGCACAGTATCTCGGTAGGCAGTCTCTATTTCTTCACGCACAGTTCTGCCGCGGTGAACAATACCGGACTGCGGCAGGTACGAGATACGGCACCCTTTTTGTAAGGTCCGTTCCCCCGAATCAGCCGGTCGGAGACCGGCTATGATCTGCATAAACGTCGATTTACCTGAGCCGTTTATGCCGGTCAGAGCGGCGCGAGAACCGGTTGCAAGGTTGAGATTCAGATCGCGCAGAACATCGCGGTCGCCGAAGGCAAGGGATATTTTAGTTAGTTGTACAAAAGCCATGCTGTTACTCACTGAGAGGAATAAGCGAATCGTCCGGTGCAGCAAAATCAAATACCGGCAGTTCGCCCTCAAAGAGCGGTTCATCCTGCATTGGTACGAGCGGCTGCTGCTCTGTTCGGAAGAAATAGATGACCAGCGGAGCAGCAGCGCGCCGCAGGACTACCGATGATTCGTTTATATTGGCAGACGGCACATATTCAAGACGCAAGCCCTGATCATCAAGGTTATAGAGCATGTGCATCACGGAGCCGTCTGTTCCTATGCCGTCGAAGTAGAATGAAAAAGCGCCGTCAAATGAACTCTGTAAGGAGCGGCTGACAAAAAGGTCTAGCTCCACGGTGCCGCTGCCCAATGAAGAAGCGGAAACTATGCGCGGACCGAGCAGATTATACCCGGTCCAGGTAAAATGTCCTTCTGGAAGGAAGGAGAGCAAGCCATAATTTGCGCTGGAAAAGACCGGACCGGCTGCACAGATAGTTTCGTAGACCGCCTTGCGCCGTTCCTGCTCCTGCATAATCAGATCGTCAATGTCGGCTGAAAATGCTGTGAACACGATGGTCTGGAGCAAAAAACTGTTGTCGCTGTACTGTACAGCAAGCAGATCATCAGAACGCAGCGTCATCTGGAGCGATGTTCCTTCAAAACGCCATGTTTTGTTCCCGTCCGGCTTTATAGCCGTATAGTTAAACGTCTTGTTGACATCCGCTGTGTAAATATGGGCGATGCCGGTGTCAAGACCGGGGAAAAAGCCCCAGTGTTCTGCAAGATCAGCAATACTAATCCACTGGTTATTCACCATGGTTCTATATAGTTCGGGCACCCACTGTTTGGTAAGCAGCAGCTCAAGGTCGTTGTCTTCTTTTTCTTCCGCCGGTCTGCTTATGGCAAGAACGCCGCCTTTGTACTCAAAAAGCCGCAGCCGATACGAAAAACAATAGCCGACTGTCCCGTTTTCGGTCAGCACTTGATACCACAGCCCCGGAAGCGGGACGCCTGCGGTGTTGAGCGCCGGTGTGCCTTCAACTTCGGTGAGGATTTTTACTATCTCCCCCATCCGCAGACGGTACACTCGCTTTGCACTATTATTCGGCTCTTCCCGTATAGGCAGTCCATCTTGCACAGTTTCAGCGTAAGTCAAAGCCATAGGCGCAAAGCCTTGAGCGCGTTTTTGGGCGGCTGCTTTGGTGCTGCTCACCTCAAGGAGCGGAAGCGGTATTTCTATCTTGTCGAGGGCATCGGTCTGGTATTGTTGGGGAATACCGGCAATCCAGACCTGATTTATGTTCGAGCGGACATAGACCGGCATAACAGAGCCTGAGGGGATAGGTGGGTCTTCGGTTGACCACAAGAGGACGCCCCAGCCGAACAGTCTGGTGCAGGAACAAAAAACACTGCTGATTACTATAATCAGCACACTGAATGCAATGCTACTCATCCAACGCATTTGTTTTTTATAGTACGATTTTCTCAAGAGAAATGCAAGAGTTTAATCACTCTCCCCAGAGTCTGGCTGCCACAAGAGGGGAAGGCAAGTACGAGGGCTGCCCTTTTGCGCAAAGACTCCCGCATCTCTCGGTCGAGACTCCCGCATCTCTGGAGGTGGGAGGTCTGACTTAGGGGGTGCGAGGTCTGAGCTCTTAAATCCCTTATTCTCAATTTACAAACGGCGGTTTGCCTTTTATACTTTTCTTATGGAACATAATTATCGTAAATGGTTTGGTGAAAAACGGGCTAAACAGGCGCTCACGGCTTTTGCTGACAAAGGCTGGCGGACTTTCTATACGGAGGATGTCCAAACGGCAAAAACATTGCTCTTTGAGACCTGCTTGCCCCAGGGGGTTTCTGTGGGATTAGGCGGCAGTGAGACCTTGGCAGCCCTCGCGGTTCTGCCGCTCTTACGCTCGGACAAGTATCGGCTTTACGACCGGTATGACTGTCCGGATCATTTTGCCATGTGTCGGGATAGTTTAATGGCGGACTATTTTCTCACCAGCGCTAATGCGCTCACCCTGACCGGCGAGATGGTGAACATAGATTGTTCGGGCAGCCGTGTCGCAGCTATGGCTTATGGTCCGCGGCACATTGTCGTTGTCGCCGGGGTCAACAAGTTGTGCGACACGCTTGAAGAGGCGGTTGCGCGGGTTCATACCATAGCCCCGATGAACTGCAAACGCAACAATCACCAAACTCCCTGCGTAACCGGCGCCTGCACGGACTGTAATATGCCGGCTCGTATGTGCAATCATCTTCTGATCACGTTTAACGCGCAAAAATTCCAAGGAAAGTACACGCTGATTCTTATCAATGAAGAGCTAGGCTTCTGACCTTTCCGCCCTCACCGTTGCATGCGGCGCTGCGCCCTCCGCTCAAAAAGGGCGCGGCTCAAGAGGGCGGCTTTAGCGCGCTTCAAAATCTATACGCGGATCAATGAGGGTGTACATAAGATCGCTTAATAACGAAAGCAGCAATCCCATAAGCGTAAAGATATAGAGCGTTGCAAAAATGACCGGATAATCACGCTGCATCGTCGATTCAAAGCCCAATAAACCCAGTCCATCCAGAGAAAAAATCACCTCGATCAATACCGAGCCGGTAAAAAACATGGCAATAAAAGCTGAGGGAAAGCCCGCAATGACTATGAGCATGGCATTGCGGAATACATGACCGATTAAAATACGCCTTTCAGTTAAGCCTTTTGCTCTGGCTGTTAAGACGTACTGTTTATGAATCTCATCCAGAAATGAATTTTTAGTCAGCATGGTCAGCGAAGCAAAGCCGCCAATGGTCAGCGCGCTCACGGGGAGGACAAGATGCCAAAAGTAGTCGAGTATCTTTGCCGGCAGACTGTACGCAGCGGCGTCCGCAGAAAAAAGACCGCGCAAGGGGAAGATTTTCAGGAAGCTGCCGCCGGCAAAAAGTACAATCAGCAGTACGGCAAATAAAAATGACGGTATAGCATTCCCAATAACAATGAGCGCCGATGTCCATGTATCAAAGCGCGTCCCGTTTTTTACGGCTTTTTGTATGCCAAGCGGTATTGATACGAGGTATATGATCAAGGTTGACCAGACTCCTAGAGAAATCGAAACCGGCAGACGTTCTGTAATTAGTTTTACAACCGAGCGCCCGCGGAATAGACTGTCGCCGAAGTTAAAGGTCAGGTAGTTTTTAAGCATAAGCCCGTAGCGCACTAAAAGCGGTTTATCAAAGCCGTAGCGCTTTTCAATCTCAGCAATGACTTGTGGATCAAGCCCGCGTGAGCCTCGATAAGTTGAAGGTTTATTTCCCACGCTGCTTACTTCCCGCACACCGCCGCTTATCCGCTGCAAACTGGTAGTGGCACTGATCCCCTGCATTTCTGCCAGCGCTTGATCGACCGGTCCGCCGGGCGCAATTTGTATGATAAAGAAATTGATCGTAACGATAGCCCACAATGTTGGAATAATGAGTAAGAGTCTGCGTACAATGTATGCCGCCATTGTTTCCTCCTTTGATTGGGCAGCTTACAGAATACCTTTATGCGTACTTGTGCGCCCGGTTCTTTAGACTATAAAGCTTTAGCCTATAGAGAGGCAAGCGCATGCTGTGCTATACTTTCAGCCATGAATACAGCACAATCGCATGATGCGCTCTCAGTGCGTCTGCATGTTTACCTTGCCCGTGCGGGGGTTGCCTCGCGCCGGAGCGCGGAAAAATTTATTCTGCAAGGACGTATCATGGTAAACGGGGAACTTGTTACGACTCTTGGCACAAAGGTTCTGCTTGATGATGAGGTATTGCTTGATGGTGTGCCGGTGCATATACAAAACCGGCACCGCTATATCCTGCTTAACAAGCCGCCTCTGTTTTTGTGCAGCGCCTTTGATCCGCAGGGGAGGGCTTTGGCGCAAGACCTCCTGCCTCAAACGATTCACGAGCGCCTTTATACCATCGGGCGTCTTGACTACCGCTCCTGCGGCGCGCTCATCTTCACGAATGACGGGAACTTTACCGCACGGCTGAGTCATCCTTCAACCGGCATAGAAAAGGAGTATGAGATAAGAACAAGCGGCGCTATTCCGGATTCTTTTATTGAAGAATTTATCGCTGGCATCACCCTTGAGCAGGTATACTATCAGGCAAAAACGATTGAGCGCCTTGGTAAAAAAGAGCTGCGTATTGTATTGATAGAGGGTAAAAACCGTGAAATCAGGCGGGTACTCTCTGCATTTCACCTGCACCCTTTGTTTTTACAAAGAGTACGCTACGGTCCTGTAGTGCTGGGCGATCTTCCTGAGGGAGAGTGCCGCCCTTTAACGCCGAAAGAATTGGCATTGTGCAAGTTCGAGCCTGTATAAACAGGGGCAGACCTTGGACAGACTTTTTCAAAGGACTGTCCTCCGTCTTGCACTCATTTAGAGGAGAAGCTTAAGGTCTGTCCGCCAAGCGTGTCAGTTACCAGCGAGACAATGCTGAAAATGCCGTGTTCCCGATGGTATGCGCGCTTGTACTGCCATTGTTCAGGCTTGTTCACCAGTCCTGCCGCAGCCGGATTTTGATCAATGTAGTTATACACAGTCCAAAAGTCCTTCTCGTTCTTTATCTCACGTGAATAAAAGCGGTCTCCCCCAGAAATAGCCCCCTGATCCGACTTAGATCAGACTCCTGACCAGACCTCGCCTTCTCATGGGTCAGACCTCTGTATCTGTCAGGCAAGACTGCCGCAAGTCTCAGTCAGGACTCCCGCATCTCATGGGTCAGACCTCGCTCCTTTTATATCAGATCTCCCTTTCTTTAAGTCAGACCTCTGTATCTCTCAGGCGGGATTGCCGCATCTCTGGGCTGAGACTCCCGCATCTCTAAGCAAAGACTCTCGTATCTCATGGGTCAGACCTCGCCTTCTCATGGGTCAGACCTCCGCATCTCTGAGCCGAGACTCCCGCAAGTCTCAGTCAGGACTCCCGCATCTCATAGGTCAGACCTCGCCTTCTCATGGGTCAGACCTCCGCATCTCTCAGGCGGGATTACCGCATCTCTGGGCTGAGACTCTCGCAAGTCTCAGTCAGGACTCTCGTATCTTATAGGTCAGACCTCGCCTTCTCATGGGTCAGACCTCCGCATCTCTCAGGCGGGATTACCGCATCTCTGAGCTGAGACTCCCGCATCTCTGGGCTGAGACTCCCGCATCTCTGGGCTGAGACTCCCGCATCTCTGGGCTGAGACTCCCGCATCTCTGAGCTGAGACTCCCGCATCTCTGGGCTGAGACTCCCGCATCTCTGAGCTGAGACTCCCGCATCTCTGGGGAGCGAGGTCTGTCCTAGGGGGACTATCCAAGGATAAGCGCGCACCCTATACAGACAATCTTTGTTTTTGTTAGTATGAAAACAATGAAAGAGTTACATGGTATTCCTGTCTCACCAGGCATAGGAATAGGGAAGGTCTTTTTATATCTCGATAATATGGCGTTGGAAATACCGCGCTACGATATAACAAGGGGACAGGTTGAGTATGAATGGAGTCGTTTTACCGCCGCGCTCAGTAATGCCGTTGCAGAAGTACGGAGTTTATACGACCAAGCAGTGCAGGAGATGAGCAGCGATCAGGCTGAGATTTTCCAAGCGCATAGTATGATGCTTGAAGATAAACAATTCCATGAGCAGATTAGAACAAAACTGGAAAACGATTTGCAGAATATCGAATGGATAGTCTGGGAAGTTTCGCACGAACTCATTCAGAAAATGTCGGCATCGCCTGACGCTTATCTGCGTGAACGGGCGGCGGATATCGCAGGCGTATCTCACTATATCCTTGACTGGTTTGTTTCCAACAAGAAGACTTCGCTTGCCGCCCTTCCCGATCATACCATTTTGGTTGCCCATGACCTTATGCCTGCCGATATACTTTCTCTTGACCGCAGTAAAGTAACCGGAATCGTCATGGACTCAGGGGGGAGAACGGCGCACACGGCTATTCTGGCGCGGGCTTTTGAAATCCCCGCGGTCTTAGGACTTTCCGGCATAACCAAAAACTTAAACGGCGCTGAGGTGCTGGTGCTGAACGGCGATACCGGCGTCGTTATCATTGATCCTGATGCCCCAACCCAAAAGCGCTATGAAAAAGCGCGCAGTGAATACCAAAAAAAACTCGCCTTGTTTGAGTCTCTGCGTAAACTGCCGGCACAAACACGCGATGGACACACGGTTAAACTGCACGCCAACATTGAAATTGCGGAAGAAGCGGAACAGCTCTCCTGCTACGGCGCAGACGGCATAGGCTTGTACCGTTCTGAATTTTTATTCTTATCTTCGGCGCATGTGGCAAGTGAAGAAAAACAATTCCAAGCATACCGCCGCGTCATAAAAATCATGGGGAATTTACCGGTAACAATACGTACTATTGATATTGGCGGCGATAAAGTTCTGCCGGGTATTCAGCAGGCAAACAACGAGAAAAATCCTCTTTTGGGCTGGAGAGCAATACGTTTCTGCCTTGCACGCCCCGGTTTTTTCAAAACCCAACTACGGGCAGTCTTGCGCGCAAGTGCTTTTGGTACGGTCAGAATACTGTTTCCCCTGATCTCAGGGTGCGAAGAATTAGAGCAGGTGCTGACGGTATTGGAAGAAGCGAAAGCTGAATGCCGGCAGAAGGGGCAGCTTTATGATGAACATATAGCAGTGGGATCAATGATAGAAGTCCCCTCCGCGGCATTGACGGCGGATATACTTGCTGAGAAATCAGATTTTTTTTCTATAGGCACTAACGATCTGGTGCAGTATACCATGGCGGTTGACCGCGGTAATGAACAGGTCAATCATCTTGCCCAGCCGTTTCATCCGGCAATTCTGCGGCTGATAAAATACACCATTGATTCAGCTCATGCAAAAGGTATTCCGGCTGCTATGTGCGGCGAATTTGCCGGCGCTCCTCTTGCTACGATGCTGCTTTTAGGACTGGGCTTAGACGAATTCAGCATGACAGCTCAGGCAATACCGATTATCAAGCACATAATCAGAAGTGTAACATGGGAACAGTGCCGGCTTTTGGCAGAAAAAGCTCTGAGCTGCACTGCGGAACAGCAGGTTCTCAGACTTCTGGAAGAACATAACCTTGAAAGGATAGGGCATGGAAAAAGCGCATAACACGAGCCAAAAAGAGCTCCCCCTTGTTGTTATAGTGGGCAGACCAAATGTAGGGAAATCCACCTTATTTAACCGGCTCCTGCACCAGCGCCGGGCAATCACGGACCCAACACCGGGAGTAACTCGTGATCCGGTGGCAGCGGACGCATCGCTTAAAGGCAAGAGATGCCGGCTTGTCGATACCGGCGGTTTTAAGCTTGAACGGGAGGGAATCGATGAGCTGGTTGTCCGGCGCACGCTGGAAACCGTAGAACAGGCTGATCTTATCCTGCTCGTTATGGATGCGACAGAAATCACCGCCGAAGATGAAGAATTCATAAAGTTTCTACGGCGGTATCAGGAACGGCTTCTTGTTGTTGTCAACAAAACAGAAGGAGGTCGCTTTGAACAGAATGCATGGAACATAGTTTCGTATGGATTTGACCGGATCATTATGATATCGGCTGAACATGGAGACAGAATAGCCGAGCTTGAAGAGCTCATTGCAGGCAGAATAGCCGGCACAGCGCCTGTTCCCTCTGAGACAGCGGCTTTTGCAGCGCCCATTCGTATTGCCATTCTGGGAAAACCCAATACCGGAAAATCAACGTTATCAAACCTGCTTTCGACTTCGCAGGCTTCCCTTGTCAGTCCGCTGCCGGGAACAACTCGTGATGTTATTGCCGGCGCTTTTTCGTTCAAACAGCATACATTTACTATTCTCGATACTGCCGGAATCAGGCGCAAGAGCAAGGTAACAGAAAATATTGAGTATTATTCGGTGAACCGTGCTATAAAGAGCATTGATACGGCGGATATTGTTTTTCTCGTGATCGATGCGGTTGAAGGATTATCGGATCAAGATAAAAAGATCGCTGCTCTGGCGCATGATAAAGGGCGCGGTATCATTATGGTTTTGAATAAATGGGATTTAATGCCTACGATAAAGAATACTTTTCAAGCGGTGTCCGATAGGATACGCTTCCTCTTTGGTAAGATGGACTACGCTCCTCTTGTGGCGATAAGCGCGGAACAGGGGACTGGTATTAACGCACTTTTGAATACCGCCATCAGTCTGTACCGGCAGCTCACGACACGCATTGAAACCTCAAGGCTCAACGCAGCTTTGGAACAGTGGCTTGCTGAATACCCGCCTCCTATAAGTCCTGCCAACCGGTTCAAAGTGCGCTATGCTGTGCAGATTGCGGCAAACCCTGTGGTGTTTCGGTTTTTTGTCTCGCGTCCTCATGCGGTGAGTGAAGCTTACCGGTCGTATCTACGCAACAAAATCCGTCATGATCTCGGATTTTCCCATATCCCCGTAACCGTAGAGATACATTCATCACATTAACAGCAGGACAGCCTGTTTCCCCGTTTACAAGCGTCTGAGGTCTGACCGTTAAGAGGTAGGTCAGACCTCGGCTCTTTTTTCATTATTTTGTAATTGCAGCACATCATACAAACGGCTTGAATAACGGTAGTATTGCTTTTGAAATCTTCACCTGCAAAGCTGCCCTTCGGCTGACCCTAGCCGAAGTTCCGCTAACCCTAGCCGAAGTTCCGCTAACCCTAGCCGAAGTTCCGCTGACCCTAGCCGAAGTTCCGCTAACCCTAGCCGAAGTTCCGCTGACCCTAGCCGAAGTTCCGCTAACCCTAGCCGAAGTTCCGCTAACCCTAGCCGAAGTTCCGCTGACCCTAGCCGAAGTTCCGCTGACCCTAGCCGAAGTTCCGCTAACCCTAGCCGAAGTTCCGCTAACCCTAGCCGAAGTTCCGCTAACCCTAGCGGAGCGAATACTGGTGAAGGGAAGAGCGCTTCAAAAGCTGAACGTGAAGCTTCTGGACGCTTACCCGACCTCTGCACATGAATTTAACAGACCGTTACGCGGCTATGAGAGAAGCGGGCGGGACTTTAAGGGTGTGGGCGTTTACTCCGTTAAGAGGTCAGACCTCGCCTTCAAAATAGGGGCAGACCTTGATTTCAGAATAGGACAGACCTTTCATGCACGTGCAGTACGCAGTGCATAAACCATCCGCACCGTATCAACAGCGGCAGGCACGTCATGTACCCGTATGATTTGTGCGCCGGCTAAGAGGGCGGCTGTGTTGGCAGTTATAGTACCGGCTAGTCTTTGCGCAACCGGACGACCGGTAATTTCACCAATGAAGGATTTACGCGAAAGTCCTATAAGAACTGGATACTCAAGCGCACACAGCTCCGCCATAGCAGCGAGTAAACGCAGGTTATCGGCTCTTGTCTTACCAAAACCTATGCCCGGATCAAGAATAATCCTGCTGCCGGCTATACCTGCTTGGAGGGCAGCGGATGCGGTACGGTGCAGGTACTGCACTACCTCGCTTTGAATGTCTTTGTAGGAAGGCGCCTGTTGCATGGTACGAGGAATACCCTGTTTATGCATAAGAACAACGGAGGCGCCGCTCTGAGCGCAGACTTCCGCCATAGCCGGATCATCCTCCATCGCGGAGATGTCATTGATAATATCCGCTCCATGCTCTAATGCCCTGCGCGCAACCGCTGCTTTGCGCGTGTCTACCGAGACCGGCACAGAACAGCGCCGCCTAAAAGCGCTGATAACCGGAATAAGACGCTCCTGTTCCTCTTCACAGCTTATGTACTCCGCGCCCGGACGGGTCGACTCCGCCCCAAAATCAATAATAGCAGCCCCATCTTCTACGGCTTGCAGCGCTTTTTCAACGGCAGCTTCAGCGCATGCCCGACTCGGCGCATAAAACGAGTCATTGTTACAATTAATTATTGCCATCACTAAAGCGGGACCTGAAAAATTCAAGGCTTGCATTATTCTACTCCTTATTATGTGAGGTAAGCTCTCCGGCAGGAAGATCGGGGCGAATCGTTCCCTATCGCCCCGGTCTTTTATGGGCATTAATCCCCCTTAGGGGGTTAGTTCGAGGATACCGTAGCCTGAGGTGTCTTGGAAGGAATTGCCGCTGAGATCGTTCCACAGGGCTACGCTCTGGCGTATGCCCTGGGCTGAGGCATCGTTGATCTGCACGTCAAAACCGATTTCCGCGCCCTGCTCTGAACTGCGGCGCTTAAAGGGGATTTTCATTTCCACCGTATACGAGGAGCCGGAGACCTGCACCGCGGAAACAAAGCCTGCGGCACAGGAGGGGGGATTAAAGCTGGTTTCGTTGGCAAAATTCACCCGATACTGACCGTCATCGTCTTGGAAGAAGGGGGTTTTATCATTGCCCTCGTCGACAAACACTTCCACCGAATCCTGCTCGTACGCATTGGGGCTTGCCTTGTTCAGCACCGAATCCGCCACCTGAACAAGGACATACAAAGCACTCTCATCCCACAGCACCCGGGCAGTCCCCGATGCGCCCTGCCATGCCATAAGGTATTGATTGACCGGCAGAACCGGCGCATTTTCCCAGATAGGATCGACGATGCCGTCCACCACGGGGGTTCCAAAGAGGGCTTTAACCCGGCGGGCGTCTTTTGCCATAAGCCCCTGGTGCTGGGCGAGGAACTGTTCAGGAGCGGAAACCGCATAAAACGCCGGCTTTGCCTGTAAGTTCTTATCAAAGAGGGTCGGATTGGCGGAAGCGCGCCAACTGCTCCCATCATCCAGCCCCCAAAAGGTTACCCGCGCTATGGAGGGGGCGTGTTCCTTAAACAGGGTAAAAAGGGCGCCGTAGAGCAGCGCCTGCTGCACGCCCTGGGATTCGGACAAGACCGAGTCCGCTCCTGTCTGAATATCCAGCTCGGTAATGCTTATCTCCACCCCCAGGGAGGCAAAGAGTTCCAGGGAACGGGCAACGGTTTGGGGATTGGTGTTTATCCGGTAATGCCCCTGCATACCGATGCCGTCAATCAGGGGTCGCCCTCCTGCATCCCTATACTGGTCATTCAAGTCCTTGACCATAGCATAAACGGCACGGGCTTTGTTCTGGTTGTCCAGGTTGTAATCGTTGTAATAGAGCTTCGCCTCGGGATCCGCTTCCCGAACCGCCTGAAAGAGGAGGGGGATGTACTCCGCCCCGATTGCCTTGTACCACGGGGTTTGCCGTAGGGCGCTGCGCCAATCCTCCGGGTTCTGGGGATTGTCGTTGATTGCCTCGTTCAGCACGTCCCAGGATATGACCCGTCCCTTGAAATGGGCGGCTACGGTTTTGGCATGGGTGAGGAGGTTTTCCAGAGCCTCTTCCCGGCTTATCCCCTCGTAGTTCATCCATTCCGGGGACTGCTGGTGCCAGGCGAGGGTATGCCCGTGAACCTGTATGCCCTGGGCGATAAAGGTATCCACTAGGACATCCGCATCGGCAAAGGTAAACACCCCTTTCTGGGCTTGCAGGGAAGAGGGCTTCATGCCGTTTTCCGCGGTTACCACCTGAAAATGTCGGGACAGAAGCTCAAAGCGAACGCCTTGCAGGTCCCCGTTGGAGGCGATATTGCCTATGAGGAAATAGGGCTCATACCGCGCTTTCAGGGCGGGCAGGGCTTCTAGGGTTATGGGCGGCGCGGCAAGCTCGGTAAGGCAGAGGTCGTCTAGGTAGAAAGAAGCGGCGGCATCGCTGGGGCTTTCTATATAGACCGTGATGTACCCGCTTGAGATGTTGGTGTACCGGTAGGTGCCGGTATACTGAACCCAGCCGTCTTGGACCGCGATTGCCTGCTTTGCCACCGTATGATAGGACGCGCCGTCTCCCTGCCCAATCTGGGTTGAAAGCTGTAATTCCGTGGGTTCCGGGCTGATAAGGCGGATCCAGCAACTGATGGCGTATTCCCTGCCTTGGGTAAGAAAGGGGGCGATGTTCAGCGCCGGACCGTGCCATGGCTTACTGCGGTTTTCGACCCGCAGGCTCAGCTCCCCGGTATGCGCCGCCTCACCGGTTACCGTCAGCACCTCCACGCCGCCCCGGGGCACAAAAGCCGCGGCGCTTTCCGTCTCAAAGCCGATTTCAAGCAGGATGCCCTCTACCGCTTCCTCAAGAACACTATCCTCTTCAGGCAGTGCAGCAGTCTCGCGTTCTACACGAGGTTCAGGCGCTCTTTCTACAGGCACCGCCTCTGCTTCCTCCAGAGCCGCAGTTTCTTCAGAAGCGGCAGCGCCGCGGCTTTCTTCACGAGCTGCGGTGTCGCCGGCTGTCTTGCAGCCTGTCAGAACAAAGCAGCAGCACAGCGCGATACCGGCGCTCATCAAAACAAAACTTGTTCGTTCCTTTGCGGATACGTTCATAGTTAATAAACCTCCCTCAATACTGAATTACTCTAGTATAGCTTCTCTGCAAGTCTTAACGCAAGGATAATCTTAAAGGATAGACGGAACGCGGTGTTTGAGTTTATGCGGTTTATTAAGGAAGTGCGGGGAAAAAGGGAGGGGAAGGAATGGAGGTGGCGGGAGTCGAACCCGCGTCCTCATACGCGCAGTGCAAGCCTCTACAGGTTTATCCGTGGATTAGATGTGTCAGAATGGAAGTTCGCTTCACGGCAGGCATATTCCACCCTTATTCCGAATATCTTATCTTTTTCCGCCCGGACATCAGAAAAAGACCAGCCCTGATTGCAACGCAGGAGCCGCTCCTCAAGGCGGCGGAGCGGTCCCACGCGCTTATGCTGCTAGAGCGTAAGCGGAATTGTCATAATTGGCAATTAAATTGGCGCCGAATCAAGGAGATCGGCACTCCACCTGCAACCTGCACCACGAATCGTACGAGTCGAAACCGGTACACCCCCTTCATACAGAGAGAATATAGACAGAAAGAGCGCTCTTTGTCAATAGGGTCAATAGGACAGACCTCGCCGTCAAAAAAAAATAGAGACAGACCTTGACTGCTGGGATAGGACAGACCTCGCTTTCAACGTGTAGTCGACAAATTTCAGTGTGTAGTCGAAAGTTTATGGGAGTCAGAATGCGGCAGAGGCTGACCGTCCCTGCCGCAGGAAGAAAAAACTGAAATGTTTAAGTGCGGGCAAGGGTAGCTTTATACAAAACTTCGTACTGTTGGGCTGACTTTTTCCATGAAAAATCATGTTTCATGCCGGCTTTCTGCATAGCCGCAAGGGAACTGCGCCGGTTGTAGTATGCCCAAACCGCCCAGCCGACCGTGTTATAAATTGCCTGAGGCGTCAGATCGTCAAACATAAAACCAGTGCCGGCGCCGGTATCTTGGTTAAAGTTTTCAACCGTATCAGCAAGCCCGCCGGTATTACGGACAATAGGAATAGTGCCATAGCGCAAAGAGTACATTTGGTTCAGCCCGCTCGGTTCGTAGCGGCTCGGCATGAGGAAAAAGTCGCTGCCAGCTTCAATAAGATGGCTGATTTTCTCATCATAGCCAATCTGCGCCTTAAAATTAGCAAGGCGGGCGGAGAGGTTGCGTATCTCATGCTCACACCAGCTCTCACCTGAACCGAGAACCACCATCTGCATCGCAATATTTTGGCAGAGCGACCAGACACAGCCGTAAGTCGGACCGAAAAGTTCCCCTATGCCCTTCTGATCGGTGAGCCGGTTTACCATGCCGATAAGCGGAATATCCGGATTGACGCTTAAGCCAAACTGTTTTTGGATCGCTTCTTTTGCCGCCGCCTTGCCGATCTGCACATTCTTTATTGTATACGGGAGCGGAATATACGGATCGTGCTGCGGATCCCAGACTTCAGTATCAATCCCGTTGGCTATTCCCTGATAATCACCGGCGCGCTGGCGTAAAACCCCGTCCAAACGGAAGCCGTACGCCGGTGTCTTTGTTTCTTCAGCGTAATGCGGCGAAACAGTCGTGAGTTTGTCAGCGGAACAGATGCCGGCTTTCAGCAGATTCATCATATTCCAATCATCAAAACCGGCTTGATAAAACAGGTCCCAGTCTAAATTGGTATAGTAATAGTTGTTTTTGCTGTAAATGCCCTGATACCCAAGATTATGAATGGTCAAGACAGAAACCGTATCGGCAAAGGGACCGTTTCTTTCGCCGTATTTGAGGAAAACCGGCACGAGCGCGGTGGGCCAGTCATGGGAATGGATAACGTGCGGATACCAGTTAATCTTACGGCAGAGCTGGAAGACGGCGCGGGAAAAGAAGGTATAGCGCAGCGCATTATCTAAAAAGTCGGGTTCCGCGGGGGTGCCGTAGATGCCGTCCCGACCAAAAAAGCGCTCGTAATCAATAAAATAGACCCGCACCGGATTCTTTTTTGTGCTGCCGGCAAGCTCTGCGGTATACACGGCGCACCACTCTTCGCCGCCGCCGACACGCACACCCAGAGGACCTTCAAGCTGCTCGAGCTTGGTGCGGTCTATACAAAAATAGCGGGGCATAACAATCCGCACCGCGTGTCCGAGTCGGGCAAGCGCCAAAGATAAAGCCGATACTGCATCGGCTAAGCCGCCGGTTTTTGCAAAGGGAACGGTCTCGCTTGTTGTCATGAGTATTTTCATACAAGCGCCTCACACTCTGCCCATAAATTAAGAGCGGCGCCGACACAAAGCCGGCGTAGCGCCGCTCCCCTGCCTGTATTATTTTTCCAAAAAACCGATAGTTGCTTCATAAAGCATGAGGCTGGCGAATTGCAGCCTGCGGGGTCAATCCCGCCCTCCTTTCTTTGTTCTAACCATAATCATCCCTCACAAGAGGGATAGCAAGCAGCGTCTCGCTGCTTCTTTCTTGCAGCCTTTCAAAGGTCTCAGCTCGTGCGGGCGCTCGTTAATCGTTGATCATTGATCGTTCGCCTGAGCATACGCTTGATTTTATTATATTTTCTCTTTGCGCAATTCTTCAAGTTTTTTGTTTCATTGCTGAAAAACTTTCTGCCTTGCTCGTACCTAGTCTGCTTGATGAAACGCCGCACTGTCAAGGCTTTCGTTGCCAAAAAGCGCGGCAGGTCTGTCCTCAAGAGCCCGCCCCTATAAAAAAAGGAGGAGCAAAAGCCCCTCCTTGAGCAGAAGCTGTGCAGCCACAACCGGCTGGCTACACCCTTATTATTCTTAATCTCTACAAGCTGTTACTGAACTTATAGAACCGTTCTCGAACTTAGGTCCGGTAATAGAGGGGGACACACCCTCCTTATATTGAATATATGTCAGTGTGCTACTCGTGCCTTTGATAGCCAAACCATTTGAAGAAGAGACTTGCATCTTAAAATCTTTAAGAAGATGCGTGCCATCCTTCACCAAAAACTTGCCGCCAATTCCCTCAATACCATCACTGAGACCGGTCTTTATCTGTGCGCTTTGCCCTTCAAACTGAATCTTCCCGTGATGAAATTCTGTGGTCTCTGCATTGGTCGCCTCGTTCCTCTCCAGTATGATTTCACCGACTTTGCTAGTCGTCGTACCGCCGAGGTTAATGGTAACTCCAGCGCCGATTACAAGCGCATTATACTGTCTATATTTTTGAGTTATGATCGGTGTGCCAGAGGCAGTTAAAGTGCCTGAACCACCGTCTTTCGTAGTAAATTTTGCCCCTTTTGTGCCGCTAATACTCTCGCCAGTGCCTGTAGTAGTGCTTGAGGTAATAGTGATGTCGTCTCCTGAAGCTTCCCACGTACCGACACCGTCAAATTGAGTCAGTATATTATTTTCATCATCACAGAACTTAATATAACTTGGAGAAATTCCTCCTTGAAGAATGTCAAGTTCTCCGTTTTCTTTAATAGTTACCTTAGCATCTTTGCTTACTTGTACTATTCCTCCTTCCTTTACCTGAAGCTTCCCTGCTACAATGAGTTCTCCGACTATGGTAAGTGATAATGATGAGGGGACAATAAGTGTTGCGCCGGCGTAAACGGTAAGACTGGTATTGGTTGCAATAGATGGGTTAGCAGATGATAAGGTAACTGTTCCTGTTGCATTCTCAACACCAGCGCTAATGGACTTTGCGGTTAAATCTAGTCCTAATTGCCGCGCCGGTGATATTGACGGTTCTACTATTATTAAGTCGATGTCTTTTTCCGTTACAAGCCGAACAGTAACCATGCCGACTTTAAGCTGGGCATCCGCGGCTGTTCCATTTGTTGCTGATGACGCTGCGCCCTTGGGAATTGTTACCGTTATGATAGTTCCGCTTTCATTATCTGGGGTGCCGTTTGGAGTAGGCGCTTTGTTCACTCTGTTTTGATCAAGCTCAACAAATCCTGTCTGACTTGCGGTAGCGATTATAACGGCTTTGCCGTCTGCGCTGACATAGGCTTTAAGATCGTCAGCCGTAACCGACTCCCCGATTGCTCTAATCTTCAAAGTATCTTCATCTTCTTTGACTGAAATAGGCTGCGATATAGGCGGAACAGGCTCCCACTGGGCTGTGAGTGTCGTGTTCCCGTGGATTGCGAACGTTTTACCTGCATTATAGATTCCTCCTTCGATGGCGGGAGGTCCTTCTGCTGTTAGCTTCCATCCTTCAAAGGTATAGCCTGATTTCGCAAGATCAGCGGGCTTTTCAAGTACCGTTACGCGGTCGCCTGCATTATAGGCGGTGGGATCGGTGGGAGCTGTGCCGCTTGAGCCTTCCCCGCCATTGTATGTTACCGTGTAAATACCCCACTTGGCTGTGAGTGTCGTATTGTCATGGATCTTGAAGATCTTTCCTGCCGGATAGAGTATTCCTCCGTCTGTCTCCCAACCTCCAAAGGTAAAGCCTGTTCTCGTAAGACCACCGGTATTACCAAGTACCGTTACGGATGCGCCTGCTTTATAGGCGGTGGGATCGGTGGGAGGTGTACCACCGGTGCTGCCGTTTTCAGCGTATGTTACCTTATAGGTAGGCTCCTCATTCTCTTTAGTTTCGGGGCAGCCTACCAGAAGCAGCGCACTTAACAAAACCGCCGCTCTAATCATCAAGTTCTTCTGCATAAAATCCTCCTTATACCTATGCTTCTTTATTTAGTGAACGGCGCTCTCCAGCGCGTCCCAAAGACCGCCTCTGCCGTTCTCTCGGTGCGGACAAAACCAGACCTGCTTCCCCCGCTCTTGCGCGCGGAATTCCACGCGTAGCAGTCCTCTTTCTTCGCTGCCTTCACCGGTTATCCACGGATTGTAGGCAAGGAATGCTTTGAGCACGCCGCGGATTTCCGTTGCAAGGACTTGGCGCAGATCGATTTTTGCACAGGCAGCCGTCTTGCCCCTGTTCGGGTTTTGCCTGCGCTGGTATGCCGCCTTAGATGCGGTAAGCAGGCTTGTGAGCCATGCCCATAAATCATCATCATTGGACGGGACAAAATCTTTACCTGAAGCCATAATATAACTCCTTGTTTGTATATAGTGCGTGCAGAAAGCTCTTAGCTCTGCGTGCGCTGAACGTTAGACTAGATGTGAGACAGGCAGACCTATTTCAAAACACCCCAGCCGCACCCTCCGGATTCCAGCAGGAGGGCGGGCGCGCGTTAGTTACTGCATACTCATCCATATCGTGATAAAGTATAGCACAGTTTTTAGGGATGTCAAGGTATTCAGCTTTTAGGCTTTTAGGACAGACCTCGAGGCTAGGACAGACCTCGGATAAAAAAATGCTGCTTTATTGAATCAAAAAGCAGATTCAGCTCCATATATAGAGTATTATGGCAGCGCATAATTTGCCCCGTGGACTCACAGACCAAGGTCTGACCTATCATGTTTTGTCGGCAGTGAACCGGTTCGCTTTTGAATTACAACCTGATGAGATGAAAAAACTCTTTCTCACCGTGATTGAAGAAGCTAAAACCTCCAAAGGCTTCAAGTTTAAACTGTGGAACTTCTGTATCATGGATAATCATTTTCACTTTCTCATCACGCCTGAGAAAGGGCAGAGTCTTTCTGAAATACTCAAGTGGATTAAGATGGTTTTTGCTATCCGGTGGAACAAGAAGCACAATAAAACCGGTCATTTCTGGGGAGACAGGTTTTATTCAAGCGAGATCAAGGACGAAAAAGACTTTTGGACTGTGTATAACTACATAGATCAAAATCCAGTTGCGGCAGAATTAGTACAGAAGCCTGAAGACTGGCAGTACAGCGGCGCATACCATAGAGAACACAGTATTGTCAGTATTGTCTCGCTGGTAACTGACACAGCTTGGAGGACAGACCTTAAGCTGCTTTTATGAAGGATAGTTTGAAGGACAGACCTCAGATTGAGGACCTATCACAGCAAATCCGCAGTACGGCACCAGTGCCGGGGGTAAGTGTATTGAGCCGTCTGCCTGCTGGAAATTCTCCAGCACCGCGATAAATGCCCGTGAAAGCGCAAGGGCAGTGCCGTTAAGCATAGCAACAAAGCGGTTCTTGCCATCATCATCTTTATACCGGATGTTAAGCCGGCGCGCTTGATAATCAGTGCAATTTGAAGTCGAGGTAACTTCCCCCCATTCACCGCCGTTACGCCCCGGCATCCATGCCTCAAGGTCCCATTTGCGGTAAGCCGGCGCCCCAAGGTCTCCGGTACAGGTATCTACCACACGGAAAGGAATGTTCAGCCCTGAAAAAATCTCTTCTTCAATGGTCCGCAGTTCTTCATGGCATGCCTCCGCCTGCTCCGGCAGACAATAGACAAACATCTCTACCTTAGAAAATTGATGAACCCGGTATAAGCCCTTGGAAAACTGCCCCGCCGCTCCCGCTTCACGCCGGAAACAGTGGGACAGTCCTGCCATACGTACCGGCAGCTGCGCCTTGGGCAGAATAGTATCGGCATAGTAACCGCCTAAGGTAATTTCAGCCGTACCAACAAGGCAGGTGCCTTCATTTTCCAAAGTGTACACATTGGACTCTGCCCCGCGTGGATTAAAACCGATACCGTCAAGTATTGATTCTTTGGCAATGTCCGGCGTGATAAAGAGGCTAAAGCCCCTTTTTTGCAGAATATCAAGCGCATACCGGATAAGCCCCAGTTCCAAGAATACCCCTTCATTCTTGAGGTAATAGAACTTTGTGCCGGATACCTTTGTCGCCGTATCAAAATCAATAATGTTCAATGATTGTCCGAGTTGCACGTGATCGGCAGGCATAAAATCAAAATGAGGCGGTTCACCGAAACGCTTAATTTCAAGATTATCTTTGTCCTCTTTGCCGCGCGGAGCAGCCGGATGCGCCATGTTCGGAATGCGCCGCGCTTCCCGTTCCAAGTCAACCTCGATAGTTGCCAGCTCTAAGTCCGCTTTGGCTATGGTTTCTTTCAAGGTTTTCCCTTCTTCGATCAGCCTGAGCCGCTGCGCCGGTTCTAACTTTGTCTGCATCAAAGCGGCAATGGCATTCCGCCGCTGCTGTAAAGCTTGAAGGGCGGTTGTTTTTTCCGCACGCATCTGGTAAAGTCTGACGACCTCATCCGCATCTGCTTTCATAAAGCGATCGGCAATATTTTTCTTAACCGCATCAATATTTTCAACAATAAAATGATAATCAAGCATAGTACCCAGAGCATAGTGAAAAATCATAGGTAGCACAAGCAGCAGACCAGTCAGTTCTCCGCGCCGCGCGCCAAGGACAGACCTCGCTCCCTTAGGGCGTGTCTTCAAAAGGAGAGGAAGATAGATCTGAGATAGAGAGCGGCAAGAAAAGAATCAGAACGTTGAGCAGAGCGAGTAGTACGAGCTCTCCACTTTCACAAAAGCAGCTTGAGGTCTGTCCTCCAAGCACTATCAGTTACCAGCGAGATAATCATTATAATCCCCTGTTCACGGTGGTATGCGCCGCTGTACTGCCAGTCTTCAGGCTTCTGTACCAATCCTGCTGCAACAGGGTTTTGGTCTATGTACTCAAACACAGTCCAAAAGTCCTTCTCATCCTTTATTTCGCGTGAGAAAAACCTATCCCCCCAAAAATGACCAGTTTTATGGTGCTTTTTATTCCACCTGATAGCAAATACCATCTTGATCCACTTCAATATCTCAGAGAGACTCTGCCCTTTTTCAGGCGTAATGAGAAAATGGAAATGATTACCCATGATGCAAAAGTTCCACAGCTTAAACTTGAAACTTTTCTTGGTTTTTGCTTCTGCAATCACGGTGAGAAAGAGTTCTTTCATCTCAACTGGCTCTAATTCAAAAGCGTCTCTGTTTACTTTTGAAGTAACATGATAAGTCAGACCTTGGTCTGTAAGCCCACGGGGAAAATTATGCGCTGCCATAATACCTATATAAGGAGCTAACTCTGCTTTTTGATTCAATGAGAGCAAAATATTTTTATTTATTTTTGACGGCGAGGTCTGTCCTATCTCAGAGGCTCATCTGACGAGGATGAGGAGTCTAGGCTAAAGAAGGGGGAGGTGGTACACTGAAAACCGCAAGAGCCTTGCGTCCTCGTAACGTGCAGGGCGTAAAGAAAACTTTTATCTAACGTTTATCTAACTAAGGAGAAAAGACTATGCAGCAGAAAAACGATGCGCTCCGCACAGCGCTCTTTTGTGCGGTGATGGCAGCAGCAGTGGCAGGCTGCGCGAGCAGTCCGGAGCGGGCGGCAAGCTACACGGATAGGAACAGTTCCAAGTCGACGCCACGGTATGCGGACGTGAAAAGCCCTGAGCCGGTAGAGGCAGACGCTGAAGAGGGGCTTTCTCTTGAGAAGGGCATAGCCCAGATAGCCCGCGCCCTCGAAGCGGAGCTGCCGGAGAAGACCAGTATTGCGGTCGTGAACTTTGAATCCCCCTCCGCACGGTTCAGCGACTATCTGCTTGAGGAACTGCAAGCTATTCTTGTGAACAACAAGCGGCTGGTGGTCGTGGATCGCTCCAACCTTGAACAGCGGCGGGACGAATTGAACTTCCAGATGTCCGGAGAGGTGAGCGATGAAAGCGCGATATCCATCGGGCATTGGCTGGGCGCTCAGGTGATCGTTACCGGCGGGCTGACCGACTTGGGGACAGGCTACCGCTGCCGCTTCAATGCCATAGACGTAAAAGAGGCGGTGCGGCTGGTTTCTCCGGGGGTTATAATACGGAAGAACGATAAGACCATCGCTTATATGCTGCCCAAGGAGACACTCGCGGCGCTGCCTGAGCGTGTTCCTGCGAAGCCTGATCCCGCCTTGGCAACGCAGTACTTCAATGCAGGCGTTGCCCACTACGAGGCGGGGCGGTATGCACAAGCGGCTGCTGACTTTACCCGCGCCTTGGAAATCGAGGCGGATGATGAAGCCTCCCTGCGCTACCGTGCGTATGCGTATAACTACCTCAAGGACTACGACAAAGCTCTTGCTGACGCAAGCCGTTTGCTACAGCTCAAGCCGGACAATGTGGAGCGTTACCGTACCCGGGGTCTTGCCTACGCTGATAAAGGGGACTATGACAGAGCGATAGCGGACTACACTGAAGCGTTAAGACTCAAGCCTGACTATGCACTGGCGTACAATAACCGGGGTAATGCCTACGCTATGAAAGGGGACTATGACAGAGCGATAGCGGACTACAATCAGGCAATAAGGCTTAATCCTGCTCTTGCGCAAGCCTACAATAACCGGGGTATTGCCTACAAAAACAAAAGGGACTATGACAGAGCGATAGCAGACTACACTAAAGCGATCAGTCTCAAGCCCGACTATGCGGCTGCCTACAATAACCGGGGTCATGCCTACGCTGATAAAAGGGACTATGACAGAGCGATAGCGGACTACAATCAGGCAATAAGGCTCGATCCCAGTGATGCGTATGCCTACATTAGCCGGGGATATGCCTACGCTATGAAAGAGAACTATGCCCGCGCCCGTGCTGACTTTGAGAAGGCGTTACAGCTTGACCCCAGCAATACTACTGCGCGCAATAACCTTGAAGCATTACGGGATATGGGCTATTAACCATCAAGCAATTTTGATTGCTCCTGCATAACCGCAGGAGCGGTGTAAGCCGAGGAGTGAAGGTTCACTCTAGTAAGGAGTGAAGCCTCACTCTAGTAAGGAGTGAAGGCTCACTCTAATAAGGAGTGAAGGTTCACTCTAGTAAGGAGTGAAGGCTCACTCTAGCAACGTTGAAACTGGGGTAAGTCAGACCTTGAAACTGGGGTAGGTCAGACCTTGAAACTGGGTAAGTCAGACCTTGAAACTGGGTAAGTCAGACCTTGAAACTGGGTAAGTCAGACCTTGAAACTGGGGTAGGTCAGACCTTGAAACTGGGTAAGTCAGACCTTGAAACTGGGGTAGGTCAGACCTTGAAACTGGGGTAGGTCAGACCTTGAAACTGGGTAAGTCAGACCTTGAAACTGGGGTAGGTCAGACCTTGAAACTGGGTAAGTCAGACCTTGAAACTGGGGCAGGTCAGACCTTGAAACTGGGGTAGGTCAGACCTCGCCGTTATACTGCTTCCCCGTTGACCTGCACCGGAGGCTTCTTGCAAGCTTTCCAGTCTTAACGCCGCAAATGAGCGTGTGTTTGTCTTATAGTTGTTTGTAATGTTCTAAAAATGTACCAATACGGCGTAAGGCGCCGGTGAGTATTGCTGTGCTGGCAAGAAAGACAATCCGGAAATGATCGGGGGCTATCCAATTAAAACCAGTCCCTTGAACCACCAGTATTTTCTGTTCTTTCAGTATATCGAGAATAAGACGCTCGTCATCGTGTATGTTAAAGCGATTGAGATCGAGTTTCGGGAAACAGTACAGAGCGCCCTTCGGCGCTACCACAGAAAGACCGGGAATATTGTTGATACACGCGACTGTTGCATCGCGCTGTTCTTTGAGCCTGCCTCCGGGCAGTATCAGATTGTTAATGCTTTGGTAGCCGCCGAGCGCCGTCTGTATGCCGTACTGCGCCGGCACGTTGGCACAAATGCGCATATTAGAAAGCATCTCCAAACCTTCAAGGTAACCGGCTGCGCTGCGTTTATTGCCACTCATGGTCATCCAGCCTGCGCGGAAGCCAGCCGCACGGTACGCCTTTGAGATGCCGTCAAAAGAAACCGTCAGTATCTCAGGATTCAGCAGGGCAAAGGGTATAAAACGAGCGTCTTCGTAGGTAATGCGACCGTAAATCTCATCGCTAAACACAATCAGTTCATGTTCCGCAGCTATGGCGGCTATACTTTCTAAGCTCGTCCGTTCGTAGACCGCGCCGGTGGGATTATTCGGATTGATCACCACGATACCTTTCGTATTCGGCGTAATCTTGGAACGCATATCATTGAGATCGGGGTGCCAATCAGACTGCTCATCACAGATATAGTGAACCGCTTTTCCGCCGGCGAGGGTAATCGCAGCGGTCCACAAAGGATAATCAGGCGCCGGCACCAGTATCTCATCCCCGCTGTCAAGCAGTCCGTGCATAGCCATCATTATCAATTCGCTCACGCCGTTACCAATAAAAATATCCTCGACGCTTACCCCCATAAGCCCCTTGATTTGCCAATCATGCACGATAGCCTTGCGCGCCTGAAAGAGACCTTGGCTATCGGCATAGCCCTCGGCATTTCTAATATTGGTGATAATATCATGGACTATTGCATCCGGCGTCTCAAACCCAAAGGCTGCCGGATTGCCAATATTCAATCTCATAACATGGTATCCTTCTTCCTCAAGGCGTTTTGCTTCTTTCAGTGCCGGACCTCTGATGTCGTAGCACACGTCCGTTAATTTTGATGATTGCTTGTATATTTTCATAGCCGCAGTATACTGAATCCTCCATAAAAAAGAAAGAGGCAAGCGTATGCGCAACGAGGAACGCCTCTCGAGGGGGCATGCTCTTCTCGCAGAGTCGCAGTCTCCAGCGGCAGTTTCGCCCCGGACTTGCGGGAGTCTCCGCCCAGAGATGCGGGAGTCTCGACTGAGACCTTGGGCGGGGGTAGGTCAGACCTTGGGCGGGGGTAGGTCAGACCTTGGGCGGGGGTACGTCAGACCTTGGGCGGGGGTAGGTCAGACCTTGGGCGGGGGTAGGTCAGACCTTGGGAGGGGCTAGGTCAGACCTCGGGCGGGGA
>JAISMB010000075.1 GCA_031276945.1 Spirochaetaceae bacterium
AAAACCAAGAAAGGTTTCAAGTTTAAGCTGTGGAACTTCTGCATCATGGGTAATCATTTTCACTTTCTCATTACGCCTGAAAAAGGGCAGAGTCTCTCTGAGATATTGAAGTGGATCAAGATGGTTTTTGCTATCAGGTGGAATAAAAAGCATAATAAGACTGGTCATTTCTGGGGAGATCGCTTTTATTCACGGGAGATCAAGGATGAGAAAGACTTTTGGACTGTGTTTGAGTACATAGACCAAAATCCGGTTGTAGCAAAACTAGTGCAGAAGCCTGAACAATGGCAGTACAGCGGCGCATACCACCGTGAACACAGCATTGTCAGCATTGTTTCTCTGGTAACAGACCCAGCTTGGAGGACAGACCTCAAGCTGCTTTTGTGAAAATGGAGAGGTAGTACTACTCGCTCTGCTCAACGTTCTGCTTCCTTTCTTGCTGTTCTCTATCTCAGATCTATCTCCCTCTCCTTTTGAAGACACGCCCCAGAGATAGAGCGAGTAGCCACGGATAATCAGAAGAGGGGATGTCCTGAAAAGGGAAAAGGACATAAAAAGGAAGGAGTATATGAAAGCGCTAGTGCTTGAAGAGAAAAAAAGGCTAAGCCTGCGGGATTTTCCCATCACAGAGCGTGTCGGTCCCTATGATGTGAAAATCAAGATTAAAGCGTGCGGTATTTGCGGCAGCGATATACATTACTTTGTCGAGGGGCGCATAGGCGACTTTATTGTCAAAGAGCCGCTGATAATGGGGCATGAGGCGGCGGGGATCGTTATTGAGACCGGAGAGCAGGTAAAGAACCTTGAGAAAGGGGATATGGTCTGCATGGAACCGGGCGTTCCTAATCTCCATTCCCGTGAAACGCTTGAAGGTATCTACAATATTGATCCTGCGGTGAGCTTCTGGGCGACGCCGCCGGTGCATGGATGCCTGCGGGAAACGGTCGTTCATCCGGCTCAATTCTGTTTTAAGCTTCCAGAGCGCATGAGCGCCGCTGAAGGGGCGCTCATAGAACCGCTTGCTATTGGTATTGAAGCTGCCAAAAAAGCCGCCCTTAAGCCGGGAGACACAGCTTTGATCATAGGCACTGGGACCATAGGCGTTATGTGTGCTATCTCGGCTCTCGCGGGCGGGTGCAGCAGAGTCTTTATTACCGATGTAAAACAAGAAAAACTCGACCTTATCGGAGCTTATGATACAGCGATCATACCGGTAAACACCGACAAGACCGCATTGCTCCCTTTCATTATGCAAAAAACGGACAACAAAGGCGTAAATGTGGTCTTTGAAGCATCCGGCAACCCCCGAGTGTATCCGGATTTTTTCAGAGCCGTTAAAAACGGAGGAAAAGCCGTCTTGGTCGGCATGATGAACGGCACAGTCCCGCTTGATGTGGCGCTGCTTCAGGGACGCGGCATCAGCATTGAAACTATATTCAGATACACCAACTGCTTTGAACGAGCCATAGCCTTAGTAAACGCCGGCAGAATAGATATTAAACGGTTTATCAGCAAGACATTCAGTTTTGAAGACTCTCTCGCCGCCTATGAATACGCCGCGGCAGGAAGGGCTGATGTCATAAAAGTAATGATAGAACTGTAGAGGGACAGGCAGATTGCGGAGAGTCGCCCTTATACCCTTATAGGTCAGACCTTGCCATCCCTTATAGGTCAGACCTTGCCATCAAAATCAAAATAGGTCAGACCTTGCCCGCCATAGACAAGCTGGATAGTCGGTAGCCACACCCCTTCATTTACTGATTATTTGTGGAAGTATCAGTCCTGTTTTCTTGGGTACAGCGCCGCCTCTGCTATACAAACCTTATGCCCGCTGATTAAAGGTCAATCAACTACAATATCCTGTACTTTTTCAACAAAGGGACGACGTAACTGATTGCGCGCCCTACCGGACCATTCGCCGCTCTCAGGGCGTGTGGTTAAAAAACTCCAGAGCTTTTGAGCCAGAGCAGTTTTACCAGCACTAAAGAGTGCTGCGCCAAAGTAGTACATGGTTTTGTAATAGTCAACATCATCCATATACTCAATGAGATCACGGCGGCGGCTTAAAGAAGCCAATAAATCATGCAAGGTCGTAAAAGAAAAATCGTACTGATTGAGAAGCATCTCTTCAATGAGAAGGGTATTCTGAATCAAGACAGAAAACATAAGGTGTTCTGCGGCACGGTCATACCGTTCAATGGCATAGTAGTACAAACCAAGCAGCCTGTGTACCCGTTCAACGACAAAATTATTATGGCGGTATACGATTAAGAATCGGTTGATTCCTTCGTTTTCCAGTATACGCATCATAGCATTACGAGTACGGAGGCCCTCATCGCCTGCCCAACGGGTATCCAAAGCTAAAATATCCTGCGCCTTTGCTTCCAGATTGCTATAGTTCTGCTGGATTTTGAATATATCAAGCATTTTGTACAGAATCTCTATTTCAAAACCGGTATTTTCAAGAAATTTCCGTTGATCATAGGCTCTCTGATATTGTATGAGGGCAATATTTAATTCCCCTTCGATCCGATACACTTCGCCTATCCAATATTCTGCTTCCGGATAAGCTTTAAGCCGACCGAGTTCTTCAAGCGCCTTTTCCGCTGATCCTTCAAGAACATCTTTAGGCACCCGGTAGTATAATTCGGCAAGAGCGTCAGCCGCATCAACATGGTGCCGTTCATCAATGTACTGCTCAATTTTTTCAAGATTATCTTCCATACGACGCACTTCATAAATTGAAAGCAGGTCTATCATTGCCTGTTCCATATATTCGTACTTAGAACGCCGTTCACGTTTAGCTTCCTCAAAGGCAATGAGAGCTTCTCCATAGTTGCCGCTTCTAAAGGCAAATTTTCCCTCTTCCAAAATAAACCAATACGGGCGTGTCCCTCTCTGCTGCTGCGCTGAAAGCCCGGACACGCTCAGAAGCAAAAGCACTAAAGCACAAAATAGTCTTTTTTTCACGTAGTTTATGGTAGCTCATAGCAGGTTATTTGTCAAATAGAAGGCGTGCATTTTCAGTACTTTGGTAGTGCGCCCGCTTGAGGGGCGAAGGTCAAGAGGTGAGGAAGAAAGTGGCGTGTTGAGCATAACCTGAGGCGATACCGCGCCACTGTTTGATCCAGCAAAACACGTTCCCGATACGCTGCCGCTCCTGTTATAGTCCAGCGTTTCTAGACTGTAGCCTAATCCTGATTATACCACGCTGAGGGAGAAAAGGTTATATCTATTTTTATAAATCTATAATCTTGACCGCCTCGTTGCTGAGCCGATAAATTCCGAAGCGCGCACAGTTCTTTTTTGAGGCGCCATTGCTCCTTAATCCCTATTTTTTTCAAAAAGCCTACGGGTTTTACGGGGGGATAAAAAACCGCACGCCGCTTCTGAAAAGAGCGCTGAAACTGAGAAAAAGGCTGGACTGTGCAGTTTAAGCTTGACCTCTAGCATGCGGCAGAGGTTTTTTATACACTAAAGCTATGTATAGACCTTATAAAAAACCGCTAGAGGCGGCTTTTCCCGACATCGTTGTACCTAAACCGTATATATCTAAAATTACAGTCGGCATTGCCCGGCTTATTGCACGGTTATACCTCTGTCCATTTATCGGTACAGCACGCCTCTCTATACACGGGAGTGAAGAACTCTTTCAATCGCTTAACCGGGCTTTCTCAAAGAGAAGCCGCTGTATCCTTGCCTTTCGTCATCAAAACGGCTGCGAGCCGCAAATTCTCGGATGGTTTGTGCTCTTTAAGTCAAAAAAATTAGCACGCCGCGCCGGTATCCATTTCCCGCGCCGCCCTCATCTTATCTTTGTACACGGCTATGAAGTACTCCGCTGGGGCGGTAAAGTCGCTCAGGCAGTGCTGCCACGCTTAGGCGCTTTACAGATTTACCATGCAAAAATTGACTCGGAAGGCGTAAGACGCTTAAACCAAACGCTCATGGACGGACCGTATCCGTTGACCATAGCGCCTGAAGGTCAGGTCAGTTATTTTACTGATTATATACCGCACCTTGAATCCGGTGCGATACGCATAGGCTTAAATGTTGCGGAGCACTTGGGCGCAGAAATACCGGTTGAATTATTGCCCGTCTCGGTCTTATTCCGGTACGGCAAAACTGGACAGAGACGCATGGAGATGATGCTGCGCCTTATAGAGCAAAGAGCCGGCTTGAAAAATACCGGACTGCCCTTTGATAAGCGGTTAGAGCAGTGTCGGGATAAGGTTTTGTCTGTTAATGAAAAGCGCTATGCGCTTACTCCTACAGCTTCAAACTCGCTTGAAGAGCGTCTTGATGCACTGACAGAAGCTGCCTTGACGCGAACCGAGGAAATTCTTGGCGTTAAAAAAGAAGGCACGCCCTTTGCCCGTATGTACGCTCTGAGGCAAATCTGCTGGGATCGTATTTTTATACCTGGCATATATAACTTATCAACGCTGAATAAACTGGAACGTTCCGTTGCCGATCTACAGGCAGGCGAAGCTTGGTATGCAGGACGGCATCTGGAACTAGTTGATTTCATCTGTTATTTCAAAGTACCGATCCCGAAAGAGGATGCACCGCTTCGTTCAAAAGTGGAGTATGTTCAGCAGTTAGGGGATTTTATGAATCGTACCCGCGGTGGAGTTTTTGCAGATCGTAAAACTATCAAGCCGGCTGAAATTGTCATTAGTACAGCGCCTTCGCTCAATTTAAGCAGGCGCTTAGACGAGTATCGCCGCGACAAAAAAACGACCATTGCCTCAATACTTGATGAATTAAAAGAAGCTTACCGTAGTCAAATTTAGCGTAGAGCAAGATTATTTCAACAGTGCGTTGTATTCCTCTGAGCTAACAAGCGCATTACCATCTTCTTCTCTATTTGTTTGAGTCTGATAAGCCTCGTTAATAGCCTTAGAGCGCAGCCGGCTGTTATCTTGTAAAGCAGTGATTTTGTTTTTACTATCCGGAATAAGGGCAGCACAAACAGTACCAGAGCCGTCCATAAACGCTGTTAATACATTCCAATACTCTTTTTCAACCGCAGAAAAATTATCAAGATGCTCACTGCGGTTAATTAAATGTATATTGCCGATAAGACGCGTCAACAGTAAGCCTAATGTTTGATCAATAAAATCAAGATCAGAGAGAGTTTTTGATAAGAAGAATTCCGGCGCCGTATTAAGAATACATAGATCGCGGATTATCCGGATCATATTGGTAAGAATGAAAAGATTATCTTCAAAATTGATCTGCTGATTCATAACAACATTTATCGGCATAATACGATCTCGGTCTTAAAAAGATCAAAAAGATGATTTTAATGCTTAACTATGAACTGTCCCGAGCTGCCCGCAGGCTCCGGCTACACCTTTTCCCCGGCTCATCCTCTTCGTAACAGTAATGCCAAGCCTTTCAAGTTCTGCGCCAAAGGCGGCAAGTTCAGCCTGAGTCGGAGAGTGCAAGACCTGACCGGAAAAAGAAAGACCGGGAACCGGATTCCATAGTATGAGATTTACGACTACAGACAATCCTTGGGCAAAGTCTGCTAAAGCCCATGCGTCTTTCAGGCGGGTATTAATATTTTTAAGCAACACCGCTTCCAAGGTTATCCGGTGTTTGGTACGATGCTGATAATACCTGAGCGCATCCTTTACGTGTGTTAAAGGATGCCTCAGGCTCACCGGCATAAGTTGTTCACGCAAATGCGGATCCGCTGTAGTAAGCGACAGAGCAAGCCGCGGAATATGTTTCCAGTCTGCCATAGCTTTTATACCGTCTGAAATACCAGCTGTTGAAACGGTAATACGGCGCGGTGAAATAGCGAAATCAGAGGATAGTAATGACAACGCCTTATGCAAAGCATCACTATTGAGAAGCGGTTCACCCATACCCATAAAGACAATGTTAGCAATAGCCGGTTGAATGGCGCGCAGATGCAGGAATTGCTCGATAATTTCCGGTGTCGTTACATTACGGAGAAAACCGAGCGAACCGGTTTTACAAAAAGCACAGGCAAGCGGGCACCCGACTTGAGTAGACAGACAGACGGTTGAACGACCATGCACATCGGTGAGGATCACAGCCTCAATGGTAGCACCATCATAAAGTCTTATCTGTACTTTTATTGTTCCGTCCGGATCGGTAAAGCTTTGCGAAACAGTACTGGAATACAAGGTAAAACGGTTTGCAAGCTCTTCACGCCATGAGATTGGCAGGTCAGTCATATCATGAAAGGATTTGACCCCGCGTGCTATCCATGTCGCTACTTGTCGAATACGAAAAGACGGCACAGCTCCCAGCATTGTATGCAGTGCTGCCGTATCATGACCGGCAAGCGAAGGGTAAGGGAGCGATGGGGAAGACAGCGGTGTATCGTTCATAAGAGAAAAGGGCAAAGGGTAAGGAGTGCGCACAGCGCATTCCTTATCTTCACTGTATTAATTACCTGCTTTTAGCTTTTCGAGGTACTCGGTGATATACGCATTACGAAGCCATTGCTGTTGAAATTCTTCTAAGATATCAATAGCTTTATATTTTTCACCTTTTTTAACATAACAATCGGCTAATTCTGTATACAACCGGTAGTTGCGCGGATCCTGCTGAATAAGCTTTTTAAGCGATTCTATTGCATCGTCATATTTACCCTGTATCCGTGCTACTACTGCCAAACCAAGCACTGCATAGGTGTCGAATTCAATATTAAGCGCTTGTTGATAGTACTCAACAGCTTTATCAAAGTCACCCATATTGCGGTACGTATCACCGGCACGGGTTAAAATAACTTTATTCCGTGGGTCTTGTTCTAATATCCGGTTCCAGTATTCCATGGACCGGTACTGCTGATTCATTCCCCGGTAACAGTCGGCTATTCCAAATAAAGCATAAAAATTGTAGGGGTCTCGTTCCAGCGCTTTTTCAAAGTATACAATACCTTCATTAAAGGTTTTCAGTTTCCGATGACAGTTGCCAATAGAGGTCAACACCCGAATATCAACATTATCTTTATTAAATTCAAGCATCTTTTCCCAATAAAAAAGTGCATCGCGATATTCTTTGAAATCGTAGTGTAGATGTCCCAGCCCAATAATAGCATAGGGGTTTCGTTCTTCCATTTCCAGTACTTGCAAGTACATAGTTTTTGAATGCCGGAAATCACGAATTTTCCGATAAGCATCGGCAACACGGGTCAAGACCGTAATATTTTTGTTATCATGTACCAAATACTGTTCCCAAATCTCTATAGCTTTATGGTATTGATTCAGTGCTTTGTAGCAATCAGCAAGCCCAAAAAGCGCATAATTATTTCCTGGATGAAATTCTAAACAGCGCTGATAAAACGCAACGGCATCCAAAAATGCTCCCTGTTTACGTTTAGCATCTCCCATACCAACTAATGCATAATTATTATTTTGGTCTATCTCAAACATCCGCTCAAAGCAGTTTATAGCTTCTGCTATTCTGTTATCCTTAAGAAATTGATAGCCTTTTTTGGATAAATCCGAAAGTTCCCGATCTTCGGGAACGGGTGAAATACTGTTCCAAATCCTCTCTGTGGCACCGGCCACCGAATCATCTTCATATAAATCATTAGAGGAAAACGCGTCATCGAATGGTACAGAGTCTTTGTCTGTAGTCATAAAAACAATACGGCGGGAAAAATTGTCTCGCCGCCGGGATTTTATCCCGGCCTCCTTTTTATTAAAATAAATTCATCTTCTAAGCCAAAAATTTGTTCTTTCTCTGTAAATCTTTAACAAGAAGGCAAAACAAGGCTTAATTTTTATATAGTTTAAGGCTTTTCAGATCATTTGTCTAGTACAGTTTTTATTGAATCCAGAATCTGCGCCAGAGGACAAATTTCTTCCTGCTCAAAGCGCTATTCATCAAGCAAAGTCTGAATCACGCTCGCTAGTTTCTCAATAATCGCATCAGCTTTTTTACGATCCGGCGCTATCAGATACATGCGCAGGGCATCGAGCTGCCGCCCTTTTGACCGATAATAATCACCAATGCGAGCAATACCGTCAGAATAGCCGGTGGTTAAAAATATCCGCCGCGCTCCTTCAATATCGCCGGCATTGTATAAGACATTGCCTTTGCGGTTGAGAGCGGCTTTTTGTGCCGCATCAAGCATAGCTCGCGCCGTGCCGTCAACCGTGGTTTTGAAAAAGCCCTGATCCTGATTCTGAGCTGTGGAAAACAGCTCGTCTATTTGTTGTTTGTTCATAAAGCCTTTGTACATACAAAAAAATCAACGACGGATCGCCCGTATTCTCGCGATTCTTCCCAGTTAAGCTGCGCACTGTCGGCTCTTATCTCTTTACGCGGTCGATGGAGCAAAAGCCGGGTCCCCCCTTTTGCAAGAGGGGAGGCAGCAATTTTCTGTATGAGGTCCTGCTTAAACTGATAGTGAAAGGGCGGATCACAAAAAATAATATCAAAAGCTCCATGCGCCCGCCTGATATACAGTTCTACCGCCATAAACCGGCACTGAATCCGTACCGGTGAGAGCGATACAGCGCTCAAAAGCGGCGCTCGTTTGAGCGGATCCGCTTCCACAGCTTCAAGCACAGCAGCTCCACGTGAGGCAGCTTCAAGAGCGATAATACCTGAGCCGCTGAAAAGGTCCAGAAAAGAGCAACCTGTCAGATCGCCTAACCGTGCAAAGACAGACTCGCGCATACAATCCATAGCCGGTCTGATAATGCCGGGAGGGACTTTCACCTGCCTGCCGCATAAGGTTCCACCTGTTATTCTCATAATTCTTCTCCTCTCTCACCCTTAAAGCCCTGCTAATGCCCATCCCATTTACTTTGAATTGCAAGCACGGTCTGTTCCGGACTATGCCCCTCTTCAAACATGGTGTAAAGCTCATCGCGGATAAGCGGTTCAAGTTCATGGTTGCGGGGAAAGAGATCAAATTCTTGGATAGCATTGCCGCTGGTATAAATATCAAATGCCTTGCGGTAAAGCACGTCTTCGTGATGTTTTTGGGGATTCACCAAAGCGACCGGCACCGCATGAGCTGAAACAGCTAAGACCGGCGCTTGTTCAAGCAGGAAATCTATAAAAAGCCGCGCAGCTTCTTTATGGGGACTGTAGCGTGATACTGCTATGTCCCAGTTGGTCAGTCCAAAGATTGGTTTGCCCACATAAGAATCGGCGATGGGAATGGAGGTAACACCGAAACTTTTATCCGCCGTCATGCGGCTACGCAGTACGGCAATGGTTGAGATTGATGCTATCATCATGGCAATAGAGCCGTTGACAAAGGCATCGATCTTTTGTTCATTAGTCTGTGAAAACATTTCCGGTAGCAGCAAATCTTCGGTGTCAAGCGTATTAAAGAACTCAAAGACTTCAAGAGCCTCCCGACTGTTTATGTTCAGGCGTCCGTTTTGCACCAACTGTCCGCCCGAAGCCCATATCCATGAAAAGACATCAGTGTAAAGACCCAGCGGATTTTCCGGGCTCAAGGCTAAGCCTATGCCAAAACCTTCTTGGTTGACGCCGCGGGCGTAGCGTAAAAATTCGTCTCTGGTTTTAGGCGGTTTATCAAAACCGGCAGCCTGCAAGAGATCGCTACGGTAAAAGAGCAGGTCCATGAACGAAATAACCGGCACAGTCCACGCTTCCTGCTCTTGCGGCTTGCTTATCATTTCAAGCTGCTCGTGCGTAATTGCCTCGTAAAGCCAGCGGGGATTCACCGCAAGCAGATCAGACTCGGAAAATATAGTCTCATTGATGACGCTGTTCTGCATTTCAGAGTAGGAAAGATCGTTTATGCGAATGGAAATGGAAGGGTAGCGCTTTTCAAATTCACTAATGAGCCAATCAAAGACGCCTTCTTCGAGTTCCAAGCGCCAGTACTGGGTAAATATGAGCTGCGCCTCTTCATTTAATTCAAGCCAGCGTTCTTGGGCAAGCAGGGGCGTTTCCGGCTCGTTAAGACGGATAATCAGGATAAAGACCGCAATAATACTCAGTATAACGGAAATAATTGTTACTATATGTCTTTGTTTCATTAAAACCTAATTATTTTTATAAAGATGAAGGTATTGTAAAAAACAAGCGCAGTTTTGTAAATCCATCTCTACGTTTGTACTGGAGTACCAAGTCCCCTTTCAGTGTCTGGACATACTTTTTTAGTCCTCTGTCTTGAGACAATAACCCGCTCTATACTGAAATTTTAACCGGTTATAAAAGGTAGTCGTAAAGCCCAAGCCTTTTGAAATAAGACTTGTCAAGAAAGATAGATAAGAGAGGAACAAAAGGGTGTCTGAAAAGGGCGGGCGTAGACGGCAGGCATTGAAAGACACATGGGAGCGGCACTCCAAGATGAAATGCTCCGTCTTCCGCCTTACAATAGACGCTTCCCGCCTCTCAAAAAAAGACTACCTTGAAAGACTCTTCTTTGAAAAAAAGTGGTTTAGAAATGCAGTTATCGATTCTCAAGAGATATATGCTTTTGATTATAAAACTAAAACCGCCAAAGTTAGAAACTAACTAGTTCTCGGCAGGGAGCTTGCGGGCTATTCAGCCGTTTTAAGCAGCCGGTTAAGAGAAAAAATAAGAGAATATGAAAAATATCTACGCTAAAGGCAGGATTTCAGGCGTCCTTAACAAGACTCGCTGGTGCGAACAACACTATCGCGTGCAATGAGGTATACGTGCGGATACGGATACTCTGAAGATAAAAATAGGAAAGCGGGCGTATACTACAAGAAGGAATAAAGATTCTTGCGGGGCGTAGGAATACAATGCGTGCGGAGGCTGAAACCGCTGGCTTGACAGGGTTTGCTCTGTCAGTCTAAGTTTGGTCTGTGAAACAAGAAGCCCTTCGCTAAAAGCGGTGGGTAGCTCACACTGATTTTATGAACATTATCCTTTTTGAAGAGCATGAACTGTCTGAGACAGGCACGGTTTTTCTTGACCGGCAGGACAAGCGAAATTTGCACCTACGGAAAATTCTGCATAAGGGGGTAGGTGATACATTTGAAGCCGGTCTGTTAGGGCAGGGGCGGGGACAAGGCTGCATTGAGCGTCTTGAAGCGGATTGTTCTCTGTCTTGTTCCGTGTGTTTTGATGCGCCGCCGCCGCCTAAAATTCCGGTGCGTCTTGCAGTCGGTTTTGTGCGTCCTTTGCAGTTGCGGCGGATTTTGAAAGATATGGCAACGATGGGCGTCCAAGCTATTGATTTGATCGGCACGGATTTGGGTGAACAGAGTTATCGGGATACCTCGCTGCTACGTACGGGTGCGGCTCAGGCTGCCCTTATCGAAGGCGCGGTGCAGGCGTACGATACGGTTCTGCCATCATTGGCGGTCTACCACAGTGTTGATACTTGGCTTTTGCACTGTGGGCATGAGTCGACCCTGATAGTTGCGGACACGGTGTCGCCTTCGACTCTGCTGTCCGCGCAACTTACGCTGAAAGCGCCTTTTACCCTTGCCATAGGGTCTGAACGCGGCTGGTCTTCTCGTGAACGGCATAGCTTTGAGGCTGCCGGCTTCATGCGTCTTTCACTCGGCGAGCGTATTTTGCGTACCGAAACAGCTTGTGTTGCTGCCGTTACCCTCTTAACCGCTCTACAGTAGCAGTCTTTGTTTTCAATACTGTATGGGTAAGAGGACAGACCTCAAAATAAGGGGCAGACCTCAAAAACTGTTATTCTCAGTAGTTTTCAAAAACAATCTTCCCAAGTTGCCAGTTATCACCGGCACCAAGCGTGATAAAAAGGTCTCCTTCCTGTAAAAGACTGCGCACCAGCGGCACAGCATCAACAGGTTCTGCAACGTAGTACACGGCGCCGCCTCTTTCCTGCATCTTTTCAAAAAGCATCCGGTCGCTGAGAGTGCCTGTGTACTCTTCGCGGGCGGAGGCATAGATTTTATGCAGAATAACTATCTCAGCATCGGCAAAGGCGCAAGCAAATTCGTCCAGTAAAGCTGCCGTTCTTGTGTAGGTGTGAGACATAAAGCTCACCACAAGCCTGCGCTGGGGATAAAAGTCCTTCAGACCGGCAAGAGTAGTCCGTATGGCTGTTGGATGGTGGGCATAATCATCCATAAATAAGACCTTGTTTTTTTCACCGAGGATTTCAGAACGGCGTTTGCTTCCTGTGAATGCGCCTAAAGCCTGACGCACACGGCTATACTGGTCTTCAGACCAGAGACCATACTCTTTTTTTATAAGCGAATCGGCAAGGGCAAGAGCGCCGGCAAGGTTGAGCGCGGTATGCCGCCCCGGAACCGGCAGCGCAAAAGGGACGGGAAAACCGGCAAGGTCAACGATGAGCTTACCCGCTGCTGCTCGACAGCCGGTTATGCGAAAGTCTCCTGCGGCGCTTATACCGTAAGGCTTGAAGGTAATACCGCGGTTTTCAGCAGAGAGAATGCGGGCGACTTCAGAGGCGCCGCGGTCGTCTGCACAGTAGATCAGTTCGCCGCCGACCGGTAAAAGCCTGCCGTAGTCAACAAAAGCAGCGCGAATAGATTCAAAAGTGGGGAAATAATCCTGATGGTCGCTTTCAACGCTGGTCAAAACTATGTGCGCCGGATGAAAGGAGAGAAAATGCCGGCGGTATTCGCAGGTTTCTGCAACAAAATAAGTATTCCCTCTGTTGAGCGTAGAACGTCCGCCAAAACTGCCGACTGCACTGCCGGCAAGAACTTGGACCGGCAGGGCGGCGGCAGCTAGTATCGTGCCTGCCAGCGCTGTTGTGGTGGTTTTTCCGTGGACGCCGGCTATCCCGCAAGACTCAAAGGCGGCGGAATACTCGCCGAGGGCATCGGGGTACTTGAGCAGCGGAATACCGCGCCTTTGTGCCTCTTGCATTTCAGGATTGGTTTCGGTGCAGTAGGCGGCGGAGTGGATGACGAGGTCTGTTTTTGCAGGTATATGCTCAGGCGCGAAGGACTCAAAGTAGGGTATGTTTAAGGATTGTAAAATGGCATCGGTGTAGAACACCGCGGCACAGTCAGAGCCGGAAACCTCAAGCCCTCTACTATGCAGCAATTCGGCAAGGGCGCACAAGCCGGTCCCTTTAATGCCAATACAGTACACCCGTTGTGCATGGAATAAATTCATGGTTTGCTATACAACAAAACAGTTTTTTTGTCTATTCACGCATTCAGAAACCTTCGTGCAGTACGCACCGGCAACTATGCCAGCAGGCACATCAGAAAAACCGTGAGTAGGACACGTGAGTAGGACAGACCTCGACTATCGATAGAACAGTCCAGCCTCTGCTTGATTAGGGGGCGTCGTCAAAAGAACGCACTTTTGATTCCAACAAGAACGGATTTCTGATTCCAATAAGGACTGAATCTGAAGGCAAGGTCTGACTTATGTGTCGGTTAGTAGACTGAAATAGGTCGGTTCAGCGGGTGAGGTCTGACCTACCCAGCCTTCGAGGTCTGTCCTACTTATCTCTCTTAGCTAAAAATGTTGAGAGGGCTGTTAAACTAAGGGCGGCGGCGCTTTCTCAGTACAGCCCATGAAACTGTAAAGTGAAAAAGAAGAAAGTCGCAATGAACCTTGTGCTTATTTGGTATTTTGAGGACCACAAAGCCCATTCCCCGTTTAACAACCCTCTCAACAGGAGGAGTCTTTCTTGACTCCTCCTTACCCATTATGGGTACTTATTTTTAATTATACAACATTACTGAATGTTCACGCCACTGTAATCAATAACAATCTTGGTAACACCAGTAGCATCAGCCGCATGGTCCGTATACGTCCCATGCTCAAAAATCTCAACCGTGATAACCTTCTGCGGCGCTGCGCTCCAGAGGAGTATTCCCCAGTTGTGAGTTGCATCAGCCGCAAACGTGTTTGTATTATATATCTTCCACTTGATCGGCCACTCTATGTCTGATGACGCGGGGATGTATATGTTGGGATCATCGTTAGTCGGTGTTGCCGGCGCTGCCTCTAAGATATTCGGCGCACCTTTGTAATAACGGAAGGCGTGGTTTGAGCTCTTTACGGAAAGCACTTTAGCCGCATTGACGGGCGTAAACACCGTACTTAAATCAAGCGCCAGATCAGCCCATTTACCTTCTGGAGCCTCTTCGCGCTTAGGACCCCAAAGACCTGCCTGGGGTGACGCATCAAAGTTATTCACGCCGGTGAGCGATGTTCCTGCCTTTTACGTTACCGTGAGGTAGACTGTTCCGTCCACTTTGCTTTTCTTGGCGGTAATGTCCAAAGTAGTAGGCTGCCCGATTGTGTTAATTCCGCTGTCGCCGGTTGCCAGCGGATAATCTGCGCTAACATTATCGAAACCTTCTGTCCACTTGGCGTAGACAGTAATGTTTGCCGTTACCGTTGTTGCAGCCGTAAACTGTGTTCCGCCGCCGTTCACTACGGTAAACCAACCGGCAAAGTCATAACTGGTTTTGGTTGGAGCAGTCGGCAGGGTTATCGTGGTGCCCGACACCGCAGTGATGGGCGCAGGTGGGGTAGAGCCTCCGTCCGTGTTAAAG
>JAISMB010000092.1 GCA_031276945.1 Spirochaetaceae bacterium
AAAAACTCTTCCTCATTGTGATCGAAGAGGCAAAGACGACCAAAGGTTTCAAGTTTAAGCTGTGGAACTTTTGTATCATGGGTAATCATTTTCACTTTCTCATCACGCCTGAAAAAGGGCAGAGTCTCTCTGAGATATTGAAGTGGATTAAGATGGTGTATGCGATACGGTGGAACAAGCGGCACAATAAGACCGGTCATTTCTGGGGGGATAGGTTTTTCTCACGGGAGATCAAGAACGAGAGAGACTTTTGGAACGTTTACAATTACATAGATCAAAATCCGGTTGCGGCAGGGCTGGTGCAGAAGCCTGAAGACTGGCAGTACAGCGGCGCATACCATCGGGAACAGGGGCTCATGACGATTATCTCTCTGGTAACTGATACCGCATGGAAGACAGACCTCAAGCTGCTTTTGTGAAGGTCAGACCTTGGTCAGGATAGGACAGACTCCCGCATCTCTCGAAAAATTGTCCGAGGACTGTCCCCTCAGAGTGGCACTCGTTGAAAACGGCTCTTCAGGAGGGCAAAACATTTCTGGGCGTTCCTCTCTGTCTCTTCCGCCGTCTCAGGCTCTGATCCCTTGCCCCTCGGATCGTGAATGTCCATAACATGCGGGGGAATCTCAAACAAAAACGGCGACTCAACACAGGTTAACGTCTGTTGCTGGTGTCGGCGCGCCTGACAACTGGAAATAAAAAGTTTGTCCCGCGCACGGGTGATTGCCACGTAAAAGAGCCGCCGTTCTTCCTCTAGGCTGCCTTCTTCAAGACTCCTTGAGTGCGGAATAATACCATCCTCAACGCCGGCAATGAAGACCACGGGAAACTCCAATCCCTTAGCCGCATGAATAGTCGAAATATTCACCCTGCCCTTGCCGTATTCATCATCTCGGCTATCGCTCGTAATCAAACTAATCCGGTTCAGATAGGCAAAGAGATTCGGTTCAGGCGTATCCGGGTCGTGTTCCCAGAGGTCTATCATTTGAATAAAATAGTCGATATTGGCGTACTTGCGCCGCGCTGTTTTTTCCTCGTTGCGGTGTTCACCGACCAAATAAGTCCAATAATCTACGGCAGAGACGAGCTGCTTGACCTGTTCCGCCAGATTCCGTCTGCTGCCGAGCATCGTTTCCCGAAAAGACTCGATAAGCAGCATAAAATCATGCAGCTCTTGTTTCCCAACATCTTGGAAGAGGCTGTCCGGCGCATAGCGTATGCGCTCAAGGGCATCCCATAAAGACGAGCGGTTCTTCCGTGCCACGTCCGTGATTCCTGCTATCGTCGTTTTTCCAATACCGCGCCGCGGGGTATTGATAATACGGAGTAAGTTGACGTCATCACGAGGATTGGCAATAATGCGCAGGTAAGAAATAATATCTTTTATTTCCTTGCGGGCGAAAAAACTCTGCCCGCCTGAAACCCGATACGGAATATTTGCGGCTAAGAATGCTTCTTCGAGGGGTCTGCTCAAGAAATTAGTCCTAAGCAGCACGCCAAAATCATCGTAGCTGCGGCTTTCATGGAGCTTGATACGCCTGATTGTGTCGGCAATCAGTGTAGCTTCCGCATTTTCATCCTCTGGATAAAAGACCGCAATAGGCTTACCCTCGCCGTTGCCCGACCAGAGCGTTTTTATTTTTCGGTTGGTATTATGGGCAATAACGCCGTTTGCCGCTGCCAGAATGCTAGTACTTGACCGGTAATTCTGCTCCAGCTTGATTTCAAGAGCGCCGGGAAAATCCTGTTCAAAGCGCAAAATGTTTTCATAGTTCGCCCCCCGCCACGAATAGATTGACTGATCATCATCGCCGACCACACAGACATTCCGGTTGGCAAGCGTCCGCATGAGCTGGTACTGGATGTGGCTCGTATCTTGAAACTCATCGATCATAAGGTAACGGTAACGTTCACGATACCGCTGCTTTACGGTGGGGAATTGTTCAAAAAGCAGCAAAGGCAGTACCAGCAGGTCGTCGAAATCAAGGGCGTTGTACAAATGCAGACTCGACTGGTACAGCTCAAAAACTCTCTTGAACCGGATTTCTGTGTCCCATGGCGCTTTGTTTACTTTAACCTGCGAAAAAAGCTGCCCCGCACTGTAAATATCCGCTTTTTCTGTCGGCAGAGCGCATTCCCGCAGGCACTCTTTTATCAGCTCAGTGCGATCTGTTTCATCATAGATCGAAAAGTTAGGCGTATAGCCCAGCGCTTCTATTTCTTTTCTGAGCAGCTTGACGCCAAAGGCATGAAAGGTACTCACCGTCAGGTTTTGCAGTTTTTTTCCCGTGAGTTCTTTCACCCGTATTTCCATCTCCCGTGCAGCTTTGTTGGTAAAGGTCAGCGCAAGGATAGCTGACTGCGGTATACCCTGTTCCAGCATAAAGGCAATGCGATAGGTGATGACCCGCGTTTTACCTGAGCCGGCGCCTGCTATGATCAAGAGCGGTCCTTCTGTCGTGGTTACCGCCTGCTTTTGCGGACCATTCAAGTCCGCATGAAAATTATGCGTATTCATAAGTACCGCCGCCTTTTGTCATCAATGCGCTGCTCTAGTGCTTTTTCACCGTGAATCGTTCAAATATTCGGGTAATAATGCCCTGCTTCGCCGACTCTTTTGCCGGCTCCGGGGTAATTGGCGCTGGTGCCGGTGCGGGGACTGGCTCAGGCAGCGGCTCTGAGACTGGCACCGTCTTGCTTGTGTGCCGCGGTTTACGTGTCGCTTTCTTCTCTTTTTGTGCCGGAGCGCTCTTTTGAGACAGGGATTCTCGCGCATATTTCTGCCGGTAATACGCCATGCGCTCTTCAAAAGAAAGCTTGGATAGATCACGTGCGGCGTTCTGTTCTTTCGTCTGTCTAGTCTGTTCCGTGCGCACGGTCTTCGGACGCTCCTTGGGTTTTTCTTCTGACCGTGATTTTCTCTGCGCCGGCTCTTTGCGTGATCTGTGCTGCTCTTTTCTGAGCGAAGGCTTTTCCTGTCTGCGCTGCGGGCGCATGCGCTGTGAAGCAGTATCCGGCACAAAAAGCGATTCGTGCGCTACCAGAGCCGGAATCTTCTTTTCAATGAAGCGCTCAATAGCCGGCAGGTCATAGACGTCTTGTTCACTGACAAAGGAAATTGCCTTGCCGGTCTTACCGGCGCGTGCAGTTCTTCCTATACGATGTACATAACTTGCCGCCTCAGAAGGCAGATCGTAGTTTATCACCAGCTCCAAGTCTTCAATATCCAGTCCGCGCGCTGCCACATCGGTTGCAACCAAGTAGCGCAGCTTCCCTGACTTAATGCTGTCAATAATGGCGAGGCGTTTTGACTGAGCCAAGTCCCCGCTGAGAAAGTCGGCTGCGTACCCATTAGCACAGAGCTTTCTGGCTATAAACTCGGTAAAGCGTTTGGTATTGCAGAAAATAAGCGCATGTTCCGGCTTTTCTTGCGCCAAGATGCCCAGAAGAAGCCGCAGTTTATCGTCCGAATGCACATGATAAAGGAGCTGTTCAGCATCCTGCGCAGTTACCGTTTCTGGCTCAATAGCAATTTCAACCGGATCTTTCGTATATTCCCATGCAAGGTTCTTTACTGAGATGCTTAAAGTAGCGCTAAAAAGCATAGTTTGTCGTTGAGCTGCCGGCGACACGACCGCAAGGATCCGGCGCAGATCAGGGTAGAAGCCCATATCAAACATACGATCAGCCTCATCAAGCACTAAGAAGGCGATGTTCATCAGATTCATGATGCCAGAATGGGTGAGGTCAAGCACCCGACCGGGCGTACCGACCATAATGGTCGCAGCTTCTTTTAAGCTGGTTCGCTGTTCTGTATAGCCGACACCACCGTAAAAACTGCCGGTTCGGTAGGGCAGATAAGCGCTGAGGCGTTTTGCCTCTTCTTCGACTTGCACGGCAAGTTCACGGGTCGGCACTATGATAAGAGCCCCTCTGCCCTTGAGGAGCGGATCGGAAAGGAGTCTTTGCAAGATAACAATAAGAAAGGCTGCTGTCTTGCCAGTTCCGGTTTGTGATTGAACGTAGAGATCGCTGCCGTCTAGTCCACGGCGTATGACTTGTTCTTGTACCGGCGTACATACCGTGTAGCCGGCTTCGCTAATACCACGCTGAAGATCAGGATATAAAGATAATGCAGTAAATTCCATGTAAAAAAACTATACCACGTTTTATGAAAGAAGGGAATACCGGCACAGCCCTAACCGTTGGTATTATGAGAAGATACGGTCTACGACTCTATTGATGAAGGTGTTCCGAGGTCTGACCTATTCCGAGGGCAAGGTTTGATATCCAGCTAATCCAATAAGGACGCACTTTTGATTCTAATAAGGACGCACTTTCCGAGTTGCGGGGCGTATATACGAAAGTGCGGATATATAGTTATACGAAATGGCGACTAAAAATTTTAGAAAAAGACTTGACATTATGAATTAAAACAGATAAATATATCGAATAAAGGAGAAAAAAATGGAAAACAAACAGCCAACAATTTTTGATTTAATTGTTGAAATTCACGCAGGGCTGGAACGGCAGGGGCCCGGCAGTCCTGAAGCGACTATTAAGGCATTAAGTTTTCTGGATAATCTTGATAAAAATATTAGAGTAGCGGATTTAGCCTGTGGAACCGGCGG
>JAISMB010000027.1 GCA_031276945.1 Spirochaetaceae bacterium
CGCGGGAGCACAGACCAAGGTCTGACCTATCATGTTACTTCAAAAGTAAACAGAGATGCTTTTGAATTAGAGCCGGATGAGATGAAACAACTCTTTCTCACTGTGATTGCAGAAGCGAAAACCTCCAAAGGTTTCAAGTTTAAGCTGTGGAACTTCTGCATCATGGGCAACCATTTCCACTTTCTCATTACGCCTGAAAAAGGGCAGAGTCTCTCTGATATATTGAAGTGGATCAAGATGGTTTTTGCTATCAGGTGGAACAAGAAGCACCATAAGACCGGTCATTTTTGGGGAGACAGGTTTTTCTCACGCGAGATAAAGGACGAGAAAGATTTTTGGACTGTGTTTAAGTACATAGACCAAAATCCTGTCGCAGCGAGACTGGTGAAGAAGCCTGAAGACTGGCAGTACAGCGGTGCATACCACCGTGAACATGGCATTGTCAGCATTGTCTCGCTGGTAACTGAGGCAACTTGGAGGACAGACCTCAAGCTGCTTTTGTGAAAGAAGACACCCCTTAGATGGACAATCATAGACTTTGCGTCTCCCTTCTTAACCAGTAGTAACATACGCTCAAGACTTTAGCGCATCTCAAGCGCTTGTCTCAAATCTTGTATTAAATCTTCGGTATCTTCAATACCGATAGAAAGCCGTAAGGTATCAGCAAAAACACCGGCTGCATGTTGTTCAGCTTCTGGCTGTCCGCTATGTGTTGATGACGCCGGATGGACAATCATAGACTTTGCATCTCCCATATTAACCATAAAATCGAAAATCCGCAGCCGCTCAAGGACAGCAAGCGCAGCGCTTTTGCCGCCGGCAAGCCGTATTGAAAGCATAGCGCCCGCCCCCTTCTTAAAGTATTTGTCCGCTAAGTCGTGGTACGGACTTGTAGGAAGAGTCGGATACAAGACTTCGCTAACCGCCGGATGCCCGCTTAAAAAAAGAGCTATCTGCTTGGCATTTGTAACATGCCGTTCCATGCGCAGCGAAAGCGTCTCAATACCCTGTAAAATAGAGAAGGCGCTTGACGGACTTAAATGAGCGCCCATATCGCTCAGGTAGACCATGCGCATCCGTTTGATAAACAAGGTTTCCGCAAGATCCGGCAGGCGATCCTTATACTCGTGATAAAAAGATTCAAAGTAAGGGAAGCGACCGGAAAACCAATTAAAACCGCCCTTTTCAAGGACTAAGCCGGCAAGGGCGATCCCATGACCGCCTAAATATTTGGTCGCAGAGTAACAGACAATATCCGCACCGAATTCAAAAGGGCGCAGCAGATACGGTGTCGCAAAGGTATTATCAACAATAAGCGGCAGGGCGTACCGATGGGCGAGAGCCGCAACCGCCTCAATATCAACAATATTGAGAGCGGGATTACCCAGACTTTCAATAAAGAGCGCCTTTGTTTTATCGGTAATCGCCTTTTCATAGCTGTCTATGTCCTGCGGGTTTTCAACAAAACGCCCTGTAATACTGTATTGCGGCAGAATGTGCTGCAAAAGCGTGGTGGTGCCGCCGTACAAAGTCTTGACCGCGACAATATTATCTCCCGCGCTGGCAAGATTCAGGAAGGTATTGGCAATCGCCGCCATGCCAGAACCAAGCGCAAGCGCACCGCTTGCGCCTTCAAGGGCAGCCATGCGGCGCTCTAAAACGGCGGTCGTGGGGTTCAAGGAGCGGCTGTAGGAATAAGCTTCCTGCGCCTGCTCGTAAATCCGTAGGCAGCGCTCATAATCGCCCAATTCAAAGGAAACGCTTTGATAGACAGGCACAGCTTTTGACCGATAATGCTCGGACGGATTATAGCCGGCGTGCAGTTGTTTGGTGGTAAACCCCAGTGAATCATCACAATACGCTTCGTAGCTCATGTTTTCCCTTCTTTCTGCTTTCGCGGTGTGGGCAGAGTATTCAGTGCGATAGACATAGGACTAACCATACCGCACCGCACGTTTTTTGTCTATTCCTTGGTATGAACCGCCCCAGCCTCTGACCTATTTTGACGGCGAGGTCTGACCTACCCTGCTTCTCAATGGTTAGTGGTTCGTCCTTGTATTGTTAAGTGCAAGGTGTTTGCACCGCTCAGGGCGAAGTCTTGATGCAGCACGGCATACGATCCAGCTGCAGTGCTGCTTAAGGTGTTTAAGCGGGCGGGAAGGGAAGGGGGCGAGGTCTGACTTACCCTGAAGCGTTCAGAAAATCAAGCCTTCCCAAGAAGCGTTTCCTATGATATGCTCAATTTCCTATGGCTACCGATTATTTTGAAGTTGAAGATGTGGTAAAAAGCTATGACTCCCGTATTTTCAGGCGCATACTCTCCTACCTCAAACCATACCGGAAACTTGCCGCCTTAATTATCAGCGCGCTCATGCTGGCAACGGTCGGCGAATTGCTGCTGCCCCTCATACAGCAACAGGTGATAGATGATGCGGTTTTAGCACGGTTTTTGACAATACGCACGGATAAAACGGACGCCGCCCTCAGCGAAGCAGCCCGCGCATACCTGGCGCACCTGAGTGCCTCCCCCCAATCAGTCGCCCTTGCCCCCTATCTCTTCGTGCCGCAGAACAACAAGCTCCGCCTGCCGAGGGCTCTTGAGCAGGAGTTTGTAGCTGCCGGTCTGATTGAAAGCGAGGCGTGGTATGTCTTTACAGTGAAAACCGCCGCTGATCCGTCCGTGGCGGTGGTAGAAGCGCATCCGGACTTGTTTATAACAGAGGCGGGTGCGCCTGCCGTCGGGTGCTCCTATGCCATCAGGCGCAGCGATCTTACGGCATTGCAGCGAGCTGAGATTGCGGCGGTGCGCCATGCGGACAGGGCGCATATTATACGCGGCGTTCTTGTGATGCTTGCGCTCTTGATAGGCGTGTTTCTTGGCACGTTTGTGCAAACATGGCATTCAAATCTGGTCGGTCAGTATGTTATGAAGGATTTGCGCCTTGCCCTGTTCAAAAAAACCACTGCCCAGTCTACGGCGTTTCTTGCAAAGCATCCTGTGGGGCGGCTGGTAACCCGTCTGACCGGGGATGTCGAGACTATCAACGAGTTCTTTACCTCGGTACTCATTGCCTTTCTCAAGGATTTTTCGATTATGATAGGGGCGTTTATCACGCTCTTTATCCTCTCGCCGCAACTTGCCCTTATTACCGCCCTGACACTGCCGCCGGTCCTCGTGATTGCGCTGGTAAGCCGGCGCAAAGCGCTTGAAGCATTCCGCAATCAGCGAATAGCATCTTCGCGGGTCAATGCCTATATTTCTGAGCGGCTTTCGGGGGTGCAGGTCGTCCAGCTCTTCCATGCAGAGCAGAAAAGCTGCCGCGAATTCAATGAACGCAACGCAGAATTGCTCAAAGCAAACTTAGCCGAACTGTATGTCTTTGCCCTTTTCAGACCGACCGTTGAATGGTTTTCTACGTTTACCACGGCTGTTGTTATTGCGGCAGGCAGCGCCTTGGTCTTAAACCTCTCGCTTTCACTCGGCTCTCTCATTGCTTTTGTGAATTTGATAGGCATGTTTTACTTTCCGGTTACGGACATTGCAGAGAAGTATACCATGCTGCAAAGCGCGATGGCAGGAGGCGAGCGGATTTTCGCGCTCCTTGACACGGAACAATACATTCAGGATACGGGGACAAAAAGCCTTGAGCGCCAGCAGATACACGGTCATATTGTTTTTTCAGATGTGTATTTTTCGTACAAAGCCGGCGAAGCCGTGCTTAAAGGCTTGAGTTTTACGGTGAAACCGGGGGAGATGGCTGCCATTGTCGGCTACACCGGCGCCGGCAAGACGACAATCACCAATGTATTGACGCGCCTCTGGGATCTAGACTCAGGCGTCATAAGCCTTGACGGGACGCCTCTTCAGGATATACCGCTTGAGGTATTACGGCGCTCTGTCTTGCCGGTGCTACAGGATGTGTTTTTGTTTTCCGGCACCGTAGCGGACAACATCCGTCTTGGCTTGCCGCTTTCAGATGAAGCTGTTGTGCAGGCGGCAGAGGCGGTTTATGCTGATGAATTTATTCGTGCGCTGCCTGAAGGCTATAAGACAAAGCTTTCAGAGGGCGCTGCGAATATTTCTGCGGGGCAGCGCCAGCTCATCAGTTTTGCCCGTGTGATTGCCCACAATCCGGCTGTTGTTATTCTTGATGAAGCTACAAGTTCCATTGATACGGAGACGGAACGGCTTATTCAGTTAGGTATGCAGCGGGTTCTTGCCGGACGCACCTCTCTTGTCATTGCACACAGGCTTTCAACCATACGCCATGCGGATCGGATACTGGTACTTTCAGGCGGCACGGTTATTGAAGAAGGCAGACACGAGGAGCTTATTGCGCGCAATGGTATGTATGCCAATCTGTACCGTCTTCAATTCGGCGGCGACTAATCTTCCAACGGCGTATTTTGACGGCGAGGTCTGACCTGCCTTAGAGGTCTGACCTGCCTTAGAGGTCTGACTTACCTGCCTTAGAGGTCTGACTTACCCTGCCTTGTTGAATGAGTGTAGGTCGTGGCGCTGCCGTCCACAACCCTTTTCTCCCACCAGCCGTCTGATGTAAGAACCCTCAGTCCGCATCCTCCCACCAGTCGCCGTATTCCCACTGTGTGAATATGAATATATCGTATCCCTGTTTATCAACAACTGTTTTATACAAATCACCGTCTGAATAGGTGATTGTTGTGGTGTTGCCCTCTACAACCTCTTTCCACCCCCAGCCTTCTGAATCAGTGAATGTCGTGATGTTGCCCTCAACCACCGTTTTCTCCCACTCGCCGTATGAAGTAGTGAATGTCGTGGTATTGCCCTCTACAACCGTTTTAGACCACCCGTGCTCTGAAGTAGTGGTTGTCGTGGTGTTGCCCTCTACAACCGTTTTAGACCACCCGCCGTCTGTATAGGTGGTTGTCGTGGTATTGCCGTTCACGACCTCTTTCCACCCCCAGTCGCCTGCATAGGTGGTTGTCGTGGTGTTGCCGTCCATAACCTTTTTAGACCACTCGCCGTCTGAACGAGTTTCTGTTACGGTGTTGCCCTCAATAATAATCTCTCTGCTATCTTTATACACCCGAACGCTGCCCGCCCACTCCGGTATGAAGGGGCAGATTGCAGGCTCAATGAAATAAGAACCATAACCTGAGACACTGGAGGTAATAGTAACCTTCCCGTCCCTGTCCCATTGGACAGTCGCGATGCCTTCGATCTCGCCGCTGAAATGGAAGGTGTATACCTCCGCCGCTTCCGCGCCCACACTGGCGCAGAAAAACAGCGCCACCCACAGGGCAGCCAAAGCCGCCCTCATCCGCTTACCCATACTGTTTCCTCCTTAAATATAATAGGAACATAAGAACGTTCATCCCCGCGCCCGCCCACCGTCCGGTGAGAGGTCGTCTCTCCGGTAAGGGAGGTGAGACCTCCACCATAGTGTAAGTGAGACCTCCACTATAGTGTAAGTGAGACCTCCACTATAATGTAAGTGAGACCTCCACCATAGTGTAAGTCAGACCTCCACTATAGTGTAAGTGAGACCTCCCTATTGGGTGAACGATAATGCTAGACAACTGTCAAGAGCTTGTCAAAGGTGAAGGTATGCGGGGTTTTGAGCTGCCTCGTTCCGCCATGCTGGGTAGTAATCCGCACCTGATAGACGCCCGCCGCAAGGGTGGGAATAATGGCGATAAGCTCGGCGGGGTTGTTTACCACGATGTCCGAGGGGTCAACCTTGACCGGCGCGCCTGATTCAGGGACAAAATAGAGACCCACCGCGGGATCGTCCCCGTCAATCTTGAGTTTTGCCCCCGACAGCTTGCAGTTCCGCCCGGGGGTGAGCTTTTCGTTGACCGTTCCGCTTTTAACGTCAAGCACGGCGGTAATAACCGTACCGGTGAGGACCGCGGCGACCTTCTTCAGCTTGATCTCGTTCACGGCGGTGCGCAGCGCGGTTCCCGGGTGCAGGTTTATCCGCACCTTGTGCTTGGTGGGGTCAAAGCTCTCGTCCGGTCGGGTGAACCGCCCCTGAATACTGGGGAAGGCGTTCACAATCTCGGTATTGACCGCCCCGCCCTCCGCGACAATCTCCGCAATCACCTGCTTCTCCGCCTCCAGCACCGAAGCGACATCCGAGCGCGTCAAGCCCGCGCCAATCTTCATAATCCGGTCAACCACATCGCCGGTCGTAAACGACGTTACATTCACAACCTGCGCCCGGTAATCCCCCGCGTCCTCAGTCAATAAGTTTTCTTCCAGAGTGTATTCCAACATACAACCCTCCTATAATTTGTTAAGATACGCAAGTTTAGCACATCCCACCCATAAAGAAAAGCGGAAAGGTGAGGTTTGACCTGCCTGCAAGGTCTGTCCCTACCTGTGAAGTCTTGCGAAATCTGACTTAGGGAGTAGCGTCTAAAGGCAGGGTAGATAGGACAAGATAGGAAGTATCGTCTAAAGGCAGGTTAGATAGGACAAGATAGGACAGACCTCGCCGTCAAAAATAAATAAGAAATATTGTGCGCTCATTGAATCAAAATGCAGAGTTAGCTCCATATATAGGTATTATGTCTAGTCATAATTTGCCTCGTGGACTCACAGACCAAGGTCTGACCTATCATGTTACTTCAAAAGTAAACAGAGACGCTTTTGAATTAGATCCAGTTGATATGAAAGAACTCTTTCTCACCGTGATTGAACTAGCAAAAACCTCCAAAAGCTTCAAGTTCAAGCTGTGGAACTTCTGCATCATGGGTAATCATTTCCACTTTCTCATTACGCCTGAAAAAGGGCAGAGTCTCTCTGAGATATTGAAGTGGATTAAGATGGTTTTCGCCATCAGATGGAATAAAAAGCACCATAAGACCGGTCATTTCTGGGGAGATCGCTTTTTCTCACGTGAAATAAAGGATGAAAAAGACTTTTGGACTGTGTTTGAGTACATAGACCAAAACCCTGTCGCAGCAGGATTGGTGCAGAAACCTGAACAATGGCAGTACAGCGGTGCATACCACCGTGAACACGGCATTGTCAGCATTGTTTCTCTGGTAACTGATAGTGCATGGAGGACAGACCTCAAGCTGCTTTTGTGAAAGTGGAGAGGTCGTACTACTCGCTCTGCTCAACGTTCTGATCCCTTTCTTGCTGATCTCTATCTCAGATCTATCTCCCTCGCCTTTTGATGATACCCCTAGGGCAAGGTCTGTCCCATCCTTCCCACAGTTTTCATTATTTTCTTGACAATTTGTAGACCACCTTCCATCATTATGGTTAATATCTTGTAATTCAGGGAGGTTTTTATGACGTTTGAGACAAGCCGTATCAGAAATGTCTCTCTTGCCGGTCATGGGGGTACCGGTAAGACAACTTTGTTTGAACACTTGCTTTTTGCAGGCGGGGCAATTACTAAAGCTGAATCCGTTGAATCCGGTAAAACGCTCAGCGATTATACGCCGGAAGAAATTGAGCGTAAGATTTCGGTTCATGCAACTATGGCGCATATAGAGCGAGACGGGGTCAAGATCACGCTATTTGATACGCCCGGCTCCGCTGATTTTACCGGCGATGTTATACTGTCATTTCGGGCAGCGGAATTTGCGCTTCTAACCGTTGACGCCCGCTCAGGAGTGCAGATTGAAATGCTTAAGCTGTGGCGTAACCTTGACAGCAGAAATAAACCGCGCGGTATTTTCGTAACACGTCTGAATGACGAACGGACTAATTTTAAGAAAACACTTGCTGATATAAAAGAAAAGCTGAGGATTGAGCCGGTTCCCTTTACCCTCCCCATTTTAGGAGAAGACGCCAGTTACCGCGGGGTGATCGATGTGCTTTCAGGCAAAGCTTTCTTTGTACAAAAGGGCGCTCTTGAAAAAGAGGGGGAGCTGCCGTTAGCATTACAAAAAGAACTTGCCGCTGCAAAAGAACGTATTATTGAGGCTGCCGCCGATGGCAATGATGCTCTCATGGAACAATACCTTGAAACCAACACGCTCAATGATGCTGATATATATAAAGGGCTTGTTGAAGCTTTAGCCGCCAATAAATTTGTGCCGGCTTTTGCCGGAGACGCGCTGCTCAATTCAGGTCTCCTGCCTTTCCTTGATTTTGCCGTGAAGATCTGCCCTTCGCCTTTGAATGCCCAGGACCTTGCTGTTGATGCTCGCGAGCAAGGCATGAGACATGAAGTTGTCCTCGATCCGGAAAAACCTCTTGCCGCCTTGGTTATAAAAACCGCCTATGATCAATTCTCAGGCAAGCTGTCGTGGATAAAAATTATATGCGGCAGACTGTCCGCCGATTCTGAGATTTATAACTGTACAGACCATAAAAAAGAACGTATCGGGAAGTTATACATCTGCCAAGGTAAAAAACTCGAAGAAGTGCCTGAGCTATACGCCGGCGACATCGGTATTATTTCTAAATCAGCGAGCAGTAAAACCAACGACACCATCACGGCTGCTGAGAGCACGTGTGTTTTTGTCCCCTTACGCCTACCTGAACCGGTACATTCGGTTGCCGTTAATGCGCTTGCCAAAAAAGATGATGATAAGCTGGGTGAATTGCTGGTGCGCGCAGCCGAAGAAGATAAAACATTCCGTTACGCGTTCAATGCGGAAACAAAAGAAACCGTTATCTCCGGCATGGGCGAATTGCACGTTACCATTATTTTGGATAAAATAAAGACTAATCAAAAGATAGAGGTCGAAACGCACATTCCCCGTGTTGCCTACCGGGAAACCATCACTAAAAAAGCCGGCGCCGAGTACACGCATAAAAAACAGACCGGCGGACACGGGCAATATGGCAAAGTTATGCTGGAGATAGCCCCGCTGCCGCGCGGTGAGCATTACCAGTTTATCAATGCGATCTTCGGCGGCGCTATACCCAAAAGTTATATGCCGGGCGTTGAGAAAGGTGTGCTTGAAGGCATGGCAAACGGCGTCATGGCAGGCTATCCGGTTGTTGATGTCGCGGTAAAAATTATTGACGGCAAGTATCATCCGGTTGATTCCTCGGAATTATCCTTCAAGCTGGCGGGGCGCAATGCCTTCAAAGAAGCTATGAAACTGGCAAACCCGACCTTACTTGAACCTATACAAAATCTGACGGTCTTTGTTGAAAGCAAGTATTTAGGCGATGTTATGAGCGATCTCTCCAGTAAGCGCGGTCGCATTCTGGGGCAGAATTCTTCAGGCGGCATTGAAGAAATCCGCGCTCAAGTGCCGCAGGCGGAATTGCTCCGGTATTCCATAGACTTGCGCTCCATTACCAGTGGCACCGGTTCTTTCAGCGTAGACTTTGCCCACTATGCGCCGATTTCCGGTCGTATAGCCGATGATGTTATTAAAGAAGCAGCCGCATTCCGGGTACAAGAAGCGGAAGAATAAGCCTTTCAAACTAGAGATGTTCAGCGAGCATCTCTAGTCCTTGCTTTTAAGGGCTGATTACGTCTAAAAATCTATCCATTTGTTCATCCGTTCCGATGGTAACGCGGAGGAACTCGCTGATGCGGGGCATATTAAAATGCCGCACGAGAATCTTATGCTCCCGCAAAAACCGCTGCCACTCTATGCCCCGCCGCTGAGGATGACTGATAAACAGAAAATTGCTCTGTGAAGGAATCACGGTCCAGCCTTGCGCCCGCAGCAGCGGGGCAATACGTTCACGCGTCTTGATGATACGATCAATAACCGTGCGGTAGTAAGCCTGATCTTTGAGTGCGGCGCTTGCGGCTGCAAGCGCAAGACGATCCAGCGTGTATGAATTAAACGAATCGCGGACTCGGCACAAGCCTGCAATGAGCTGTTCAGAGCCTATGGCGAAACCTACTCGAAGACCTGCCAGCGCATAAGCTTTTGAGAGAGTATGCACTGTCAGCATCTGTGGATACTCGGCACAGAGCGGAACGGCGGATTCCGAGCCAAAAGGACCATAAGCCTCGTCAATGACAAGGACCGTTGTGCGCTGGTAGTCCGCCACTGAGCGCAGAGCCTCAAGCGCGCAGGAACGACCGGTCGGAGCATTGGGATTTGGGAAGATAATGCCGCCGCAGGGCTTTTTATAGTCGGCAAGCTCAAGCGAAAAGTCAGGTGCGAGAGGTATGGCTTTTAGCTGTACGTCCCACAACTGCGCAAGCGCCGCATAGAAAGTGTAGGTAATATCCGGCACTAAGACTGGCTCTCTACCGAAAAAAGCGGCGAAGATATACGACAAAATCTCATCAGAACCGTTGCCGGCAAAGACCTGTTCAATCTTTACGCGGTAGTGTTCAGCGATTGCTTCCCGCAGGATGGTGCAATGCGGATCGGGGTAAAGACGCAGTGTAGCACAGGCTGCCTGACCAATAGCTTCAATCACCGTGGGCGAGGGAGGGTAGGGATTTTCATTGGTATTCAATTTGATACAATCCTCCTCACGGGGCTGTTCGCCGGGGACGTACGGTTTTAAGTCGCCTGTCCGTGTATTCCAAAACGTAGTCATAGCGGTATTGTAACGGCTACCCTCGATCAAAGGAAGGGCTTATCAAAGCAGCCCTCGTTTTTACGAGGGAGTGTCGTCAAGAGGCGAGGGAGATAGATCTAACAGAGAGAGCGGCAAGAAAGGAATAGCTGCGTTGAGCATACCAAATAGCAATACCTCTGTACTGTTTGAGCCAGTCAGAGAAGAATTATCGGGTCTTTGAGCAGAACTAATTCTATCCAGAGAGTAATTATTGGGTCTCTGAACACAAAAGCAGCTTGAGGTCTGTCCTCCATGCAGTATCAGTTACCAGAGAGACAACCTTTATGATCCCATGCTCACGATGGTATGCGCCGCTGTACTGCCATTCTTTAGGCTTCTGCACCAATCCTGCTGCAACCGGATTTTGATCGATGTAGTTATACACAGTCCAAAAGTCTTTCTCGTCCTTGATCTTCCATGAATAAAACCTGTCTCCCCAGAAATGACCGGTCTTATGGTGCTTCTTATTCCATCTAGGGGGTGTCGTCAAAAGGCAGGAAATAAAGTAAGATAACAAGATGAAAGAAAACGGAAAAGCACTGCACAGACACGACATCAGTGATAACCTGTGGGAAAAGATAAAAGACTTGCTGCCAGGAACGGCAGGTAAACAGGGTCGAATGGCTCATGACAATCGACGCTTTATCAACGCTGTATCCTGGATTATCAGAACCGGCGTTCCAGACAGAGATTTACCTCCTGAATACGGAGACTGGAAAAATACACACCGACACTTTTGCCGCTGGCGGGATAGAGATGTCTGGAAAACAAGAGCCTCTGAAGTTATCGGGGAAGTGGATACCCAGTGGCTTATGATAGATGCAACGTATAGCAAAGTCCATACAGACGGATGTACAGCGGTTGGAGGAAATCAAGCAATAGGGCGTACAAAAGGG
>JAISMB010000073.1 GCA_031276945.1 Spirochaetaceae bacterium
AATTAATAAGGTGTTTATATTCATGCCTTTATTTATTCATATTTTCAATAATTTTGTCAACCCTTTCAAAACCAATTGCACATAACTCCTTATATACGCATTGATTCGTATATCCCCCCGCATTGGGAGGATATACGACCTCAGGGCGGTTACGCACCGTGGCGGCGTTTCCGTAAATTGTGCCGTGGTTGTCATAAATTTTACCGTGAGTATCGTAAATTTTGGCAATATTGCCTTAAATTTTGTCATGATCGTCATAAATTTTACCGTGAGTATCGTAAATTTTGCCAATATTGTCTTAAATTTTATCATGATTGTCGTAAATTTTGCCGTGAGTATCGTAAATTTTGGCAATATTGTCTTAAATTTTATCATGTTTGTCGTAAATTTTGGCGATATTGCCGTAAATTTTGGCGCGGCGGGATTGCGTGCGGTTGATATGTACCGGAACGCCGGATTATGCTCTACCAACAAAGGAGATAACATTATACCAAATCAAGACTGACTCCCCCGTAAGAAGCAGAATTGAGCCGATTTAAGCGAGATTGGGATACTTATTCTGTCAGACGCCGCGAAAACTGCCGCCTTCGACTGGATTCAGAGGGATGTGACGGACGTTCTTGACAAACTTAACGCCTTTCTGACCGCCGGCGCCGCCGTATTGATAGCCTATGTATTCGAGCGCATAGATATTGCCTTCGTTAAAAGAGGTGCGCCGGTTGAGTATCATAAAATCAACGCGATCCCTGCGGTACAAGAGCGGACTGGTAATAAGAGAAGCGCTCTACCGTTAAACGCTCGGTTGCGTATCCGCCCCGGCAGTATACGGTGAGCTAGGGGTCGGAAAAACAGAGGGGCGATAGTTCCGCTGCTGCACTGTAGGTTCAAGGAAATGAGATGAGGTTTCTCTGGTTACGGACTGTACCTCGTTGTACAAGAGCAAACGGACGCGGTTCTATCAGGACGTGGAGTGAAACGAGGGGGGGCAGGGATTTTGCAAGGAGCGTTCTTTGAGAAAGAAGCCGGCGGTTTCATTGCCGAGACGAGCGCATTCGCCAGCGTTTCCGCCGCGGATAAAAGCGGATAAGAAACCGGCGCAGAACGTATCGCCTGCACCGACCGTCAAGACGCCTGCTAACGGCACGGTCGGCACCCGCTCAAGCGCGCCGCCTGAATAGACAAGAACCCCGCGGTGCGCCAGTTTGACCACAATAATAGGGAACTTCCCGTGAGCGCTCAGCCTAATGAAAAATTCTGTCCGTTCCGTCTCTGAGAGGGACGGACAGAGGGCGTGCGCTTCCGCTTCGTTCATAAACAGCATGAGCGGGTAGTCCCGGCAGTAGCGGATAATATCCTGCGCATAGGCTGCAGCGTGCGCGGCGCTGCCTGTATCAAGCGCAACCGGCACATTCTGCCGTTTCGCCGCCGCAAGCGCCGCCGCCACGAGGTCTGTCCGCCCCAGCATATACCCGTCAATAACAATAAGACACGCTGAAGCGTAGCGCGCTTCGGGGATGTCCCGCGCCTGTAGGTGCGCCGCCGCCGAGGGGCAGGCAACGATACGGTTCTCGCCGTCTGTCTTATTATGGAGGAAAAGGCAGAGACCGGTCGGCACCGGTTTATACGCTGCCGCAACTTTTACCCCCGCGGCTGCTAAGTCCTGCACAAAGAGCTGGGCGTGCGTATCAGGCGTTTGGTTTTGAGTCCCCAGAGCGCCGACAAAGGAAGCACGAATACCCAGCCGTGCGGCATGTTTTGCAACCGTGGCGGCACCGCCGCCCGCACAAAGCCTGAGCTGAGACGCCGCCCCAAGAAGCGCGCTCACCTGCGCATAATCACGGTGGCAGACCGGCTCAGACAAGGCAAAGCGGCGCACGAATGCCTCGTCAACCTCGGCAAAACCATCAAGAAGCGCATTACCTATACAGAGCAGTTCCTTCATTTCTCTCATTTCATTTTACCCCTCAAAGCCCCTTGCACGATGAGCGGTAAGGCTCTTATAATACACACAAGGAGTCATTATATGCTAAAGCGAAATGCGAGTCTTGCCAACCTGAAGGCGGGCTATCTGTTTCCTGAAATCGCGCGCCGCCGCCGTGAGTTTGCGGCGCTGCACCCGCAGGCGGAGATTATTAGTTTAGGCGTGGGCAATACCACTGAGCCGATCCTGCCCCATATTAACCGCGGCTTAGTTGCCGGCGCAGCGGCGCTCAGCACGCCTGAAGGTTATTCAGGCTACAGTGATGAGGGATTGCTTGCCCTGCGGGAGCGCATCAGCGCCGTTTACTATGACGGTCTGTTTGGCGCCGATGAGATTTTCATTTCAGACGGGGCAAAATGCGATATAGGGCGGCTGCAACTGCTCTTTGGGACTGGCGTGCCGGTCGTGGTGCAAGACCCTTCCTATCCGGTCTACGTTGACGGTTCGGTCTTGATAGGCGCGGCAGGCTCATGGCAGGGGAGCGGCTACCACGGCATAACCTACCTTGCCTGCACAAAAGACAATGCTTATTTTCCAGACCTCGCGCAGATCCCGCGGAACGCCCTTATCTATTTTTGTTCGCCCAACAACCCGACCGGTGCGGTTGCCACAAGGGAGCAGTTGGAAAGACTCGTTGCTGCCGCGCATGAAACCGGATCGCTGCTTATATTTGACGCCGCTTATGCAGCGTATATCCGCGACCCGACGCTTCCTCAAACGATTTTTGCAATAGAGGGCAGCGCCGATTGCGCCCTTGAAGTTAATTCCTTTTCAAAGAGCGCCGGCTTCACCGGTGTCAGACTGGGCTGGACTGTCGTGCCTCACGCGCTGCACTACGCCGATGGGGGCAGCATAAACAGCGACTGGGAACGAGTAGCCGCTACGATCTTTAACGGCGCTTCAAACATAGCCCAAGCCGGCGGATTAGCGGCGCTTGAGCCTGAAGGATTAGCCGAAATCCGCGCACTCTCCGACTATTACCTGCAAAATGCCGCCCTTATCCGCGAGACGCTCCAGCATGCGGGCATTGCCTGCGTCGGCGGCGACAATTCACCGTATATTTGGGCTTCTTTTCCGGGGAGAGACAGTTGGGAGGTTTTCGCTGAAATCCTTGAACACTGCTCGGTGGTAACAACACCCGGCTCAGGATTCGGTCCGGCAGGAGAATCCTTTATACGGTTTTCAGCTTTTGGGCATAGGGCTACAGTTGAAGAGGCGTGCCGGCGCTTGCAGAGCTATTACCAAAGGTAGGCGTAAAGCCCAAGCCTTTTGTAATAAGACTTATCAAGAAAGATAGATAAGAGAGGAGCAAAAGGGTGTCTGAAAAGGGCGGGCGTATACAGCGGGCATTGAAAGAGACGCAAGGATACAATGCGTGCGGCGGCTGAAAGCGCTGGCTTGATAGAGCAAGCTCTGTCGGTCTAACTTTGGTCTGTGAAACAAGAAACCCTTCGCTAAAAGCGCTGGGTAGCTCACGAATAAGAATAAATACCGTGGTGTAAAACTTCCAAAGTCGAGTGTGGAACTTGCCATGCTGCCCGCGGCGTACCAACTGTTACCAAGAAGGCTTTAACCGCAGGTGAGGGCTATTGATGAAGGGCGTGAAATAAAAAACTGGCTTTTTATGCAGAAGTCGGGTAACCTTAAAACTAAGGAGTATATATGTTAGCTATTCGTTACGCAGAGCATCCGGATGATGTTCGGCGCTATGACACCACACAATTACGGGAACATTTTCTTTTTGAAAAAGTGTTTATCAAAGATGCAATCAGTCTGTGCTATACCCATGTTGATCGGGTTGTTTTTGGCGGGGTCTACCCGGTAACACAAAAACTCCAGCTTGAAGGCGGCAAAGACTTCGGCAGCGATGTGTTTTTAGAACGCCGGGAGTTGGGACTTATCTGCATTGCCGGAACAGGCATAATCATTGTTGACGACGCTGAATATGAAATGAAAAAAGGCGACGGGCTTTACATTGGCAAGGGGGTAAAAAAACTTATTTTTGCCAGTACCAGCCCTACAGACGCGCCTAAATTTTATCTTGCGAGCGCGCCGGCTCATACTGCTTATCCGGTCGTCTTTATCCCCCTTGAGAAAGCTAATCCCCGCAAGCTAGGCGATCCGGCGACCGTTAATGTCCGCACCATCTACCAATACGTGCATCCGGCAGTTTGTAAAAGCTGCCAGCTTGTTATGGGCATGACCGTTCTTGAGCCAGGCTCGGTCTGGAACACCATGCCCTGCCATACCCATGAACGCCGGATGGAAGTGTACATGTATTTTGATATGCCGGCGGATGCTCTTGTTTTTCATCTGCAAGGACAACCGGACGAAACACGGCATATAGTGATACAAAACGAGGAGGCGGTGATATCTCCTTCATGGTCAATTCATGCCGGTGTCGGCACCGCATCTTATACCTTTATCTGGGCGATGGCTGGTGAAAATCAAACCTTTGATGACATGGATGCTGTTAAAACAAGCGAGTTAAAATAAAGATGAGTATCACTGATTTATTCAGGCTTGATGGCAAAGCAGCTCTGGTAACCGGTGCCGGGCGCGGTTTAGGACAGGGCATAGCCAAGGGACTTGCAGAGGCGGGGGCTGATATTTTCGGTACTGTTTTTGGCTCAACAGAAAGCGCTGTGGCTGAAACACGGGCTTTTGTGGAAAAAGCCGGCAGGCGCTTTGAATACTGCTCGGTAAATTTGACGGCGCAGGACTGTATTCCCACCATTTTTGAAGAAATGGTAAAGCAGTTTGGTCGTGTCGATATTGTCGTGAACAATGCTGGTATTATTCGGCGTGAAGACTCGGTGAATTTTACCGAAGCAGACTGGGACGATGTGATCAATATCAACCTCAAGTCGGTATTTTTTATAGCTCAGATGGCGGCTCGGCACTTTATTGCGCACAAAACCAGAGGGAAAATCATTAACATAGCGTCAATGTTATCATATCAAGGCGGTATCCGGGTGCCTTCATACACGGCATCCAAAGGCGCTATCCTGACCCTGACTATGCTCATGGCAAATGAGTGGGCGCGTTACGGCATCAACGCTAATGCAATAGCGCCCGGTTACATGGTAACTGATAACACCGCTGCTTTACGCGCTGATCCGGTGCGCAGTGCAGCCATTTTGGAGAGGATTCCTGCCGGTCGGTGGGGTAGCGCGCAGGACATTGCCGGCGCTGCTGTATTTCTCGCATCGCCGGCATCAGATTATGTCAATGGTTTTACACTTGCGGTAGATGGCGGCTGGCTGGCACGCTAATCGCAGGTGATTCAGGCAGGGAGTGGTGCGTCAATCAGGCAGGGAAGCGGCAGTAATCCTTTGCCGGTCCCGCACTACTTCCTTTTAACAGGTCTACCCGGAGGAACGGAAGGGCAGGTCTGACCTAAGATGCTTGAAAGATTGTAGTTTTATTTATACAATAGATGTATGACACAGAAAATTGATCTCTATTCTACCTTAAAATACTATGCAAGCACAACGCAGTCCCCTACGATAGAAATGCGTGCTTTTTGTGAATTTATTGAAAAGTATGCTAAACGTATGGTAACAAGTCAGCCTGAGTGGGCGCATTGGACTGCCGATGCCAGAATTAAATTGCAAAAAGAACTGCCTTCATTGGCTGAAGAAGGAAGATGCAAAATTCTTTCTGATCAAAAAGGATTTTTGTTTCTCCCCTACTATTATGTTGATATTGTGCTAGACAGCTATGAAATACAAGCTGTTACCGCAAATTTGCCTTTTCCCGATGAAACATCACTGGGAATAACCGTGCCGGAAAACGATATTGTTACGATACAGCTAGAACGAGATTTTTTGTCATACCTTGAAAAGCAATCGACAAATCTATTCCCTATCATAAAAATAGCCTTCTTAGAACGTTATGGTACAGCCCTTGTTGTTTCTTCACTCTTGCCCAAACGTCTTTTTGAGATAGTATTGCTCAAAATTGCCCATTTCCTCCGCGATTCAGCGAGTTTTCTTTTTGTCCAAAATAAATTGATCGTACAGTTATCCGGAAGAGAGATGGACTTAAAGAGTATGTTCAGCCGTATTATGGATAATCCGGCTGAATGCCTCAATGAAATTGAAAATGCCGCGGAGTTTTCAACACTATTTTGGACCTATTTTTGTGCGCTTATAAAAAACGATATGAAAAAAAAGGCTGATCTGCTCAGTGGAGATATTGCGGTTGTTCAGGCTGTGTGCATACTTGAGCAGTACAACAACTTTTATAAATCCCGATCCCTCAAGAGAAAGGGGTATGAACAAGCCTTTAGAGTGCTTGATTATAATCTTGAAAAGGTGCCGTATTTCTTTAGCCTCAGTGATATTCTGAGATTTACCAATGAACAAGGCGTGCTTCTCCTTGATATTTATTCAAAAGAAGAACTCGAAGAACATTTGAAAGCTAAGACTACCGAAAATGAAGAGGGGATTGCCGAATTTATAGTGATAACTGGGGTGGATCAATGGTTTGTGCATCACAACCGTCTGCTTCCTCTGTGCAATCGGTTCCTCAGCGAAACACGGACTCCTATCAGGAGAATGATTATTAAACGCTGGATGAAACTGCTCAAAGCTTACAATGAAGACCCAGCCATGAAAAGCGAAGAAGAATTTGAAAGAATGTTGTTGCGCTGCGTTAAAGATATTGCGCCGCCCTTCTTTGCTCTTCTGACCAATAAAAAATTCGCACTGCTCTATACCAAGCTAGAACAAGCGCAAAGCGGTTTACCGAATTCTGTAAAGATATTTGTTAATGGAAAGTTGGCGCCGCTCAGCGATCTGCTCTTTATCAGACGTCTTGATATTCTAAACGAGATACGCAATGCCCTGCCGCTCTACTATTCCATACCGATACTGTATAGAATTGTCGCGTTTTTTAACAGCTTAAAGAAGAAACAGCCTGAGACGAAAAAGCAGAGCGCGGATAAAAAGTCGGGAGATGATACTGATATTCAGGCTGTGCTTAAAAATGCCCGCACCATCCTGGTGCCGCAAGGAAAGACTCTGGAGAGCTATATGGTGGAATTGCTGAAACGCTGGAACTTGGTTATCGATCCGGAAGCTCAAAAGAATCTTACCGAGGATGTTAATGCTTTAATCAGGGACCAGATGCGGATAATATTTCGGGTCAAGCACAAAGTAACCATGGACTCTATTGAACAAATGTCAAAAAGCATTATCACTAAATCAAAAGAGTTATCGAGCAAAATACGCGATAAAGAGTCCCTCCAGCTTTATATAAAGTTATATATAATTAAGATATTGCAGGCAGGGAAAATCTAAGAACCGTGTCAATCAGGGGTAATTGAATCGAGAAACTCAATACCGGCTATGCTCTCACTGACCTGAGAACAAGGCATCCTGCCCGCTTCTCTAACGCAGGCAACCGCATCCGCAATCATAGTTGTAAAATAACCGGTAGGACCGCTCACACTTTCTTCTGTCTTGGCAAGAGCGCGAAAGCCCTTGGCATAAGGGCTTGGCGCGCTTTCCCATACGCTGAATATATCATTACCAATCTGAAGCCGACCAGCCGAACAGTTGCATTCTATCTCAAAAACAAGATAATCCCGTCCGGCGCCGACTTCTATGCAGAACTCAACGCCGCTCTCCAGCGTTCCACTCAAGAATGCGGTTCCGCTTTTGCTCTCAAGCGCTGCGCCCCATGGTTGTCCAATCTTCTGTATTGAGGAAGCGCTTAAAAAAAGGAGCATATCAATAAGGTGTGTGCCGTCATTCCATAAGACATCGCTGAGTTTGCGCGCTTTCCCCATACAGAGGCTCATCTTTATACTTAAAAGTTCTCCGAGCTGCCTGCTCTCAAGGATTTCTTTGGCACGGCGGTAATTTTTTGCATAGCGCCGTTCATGGTTGACCAGTATCCGTGCAGGAAGCCGACCAATACGGCGGGCGCCTGCAAGGGTATCGGCAAGCGGCTTTTCACAAATGATCACAGGAACACCGAGCGCGGAGGCAAGCGTGCAGTATTCCTCGTGCAGGTGGGGCGCGGTGGCAACAACGGCTATCAGCGGCGCATGGATTTTTATCATGGTTTCGGTATTATCGTAGACAGCGCAATCCCAGCGCGCAGCAAAACAGGCGCGCCGCTTGGGATCGGTATCCATGCCTGCTGCGATCCTGCAATCCGGATTCGCCGCAACTGCTCCTGCATGGGTACAGGGCTTTTCCCGGAGCGGATCATCCTCAAGCAGCGAGGCAATACGTCCCAGCCCAATAAAAACAACGGGTATACGTTTCATTGCTTCTCCTCTTCTTCTGTTCAGGAGCATTATGTCATACGTGTCTTATAAGTATAAGCCCTTCTTGCTCTCTGTCTTATCACCGAGGTCTGTCCCACCACCAAGGTCCGACTTAGATCAGTCCTCTTGCCCGCACTCAATGCCGGTATCACCCCTATCAACTTGGATGCCGTGTTTTCCCCCAGATGACCGGCGACCTTCACCCACACGGACGGATCAGAATCCGCTACGAAATACACGCCGACTTCAGAGTCTTCCCTCACGACCTTCAGCTTGTGTCCGATTATGCTGAACATTCCGCCGGACGTTGCCGTCTCGTTCACCGCTTCGGCCGTTACGTCAATGATTGCCAGAGCAACCTCCTTGAGAGAAAAGAATTGAGAAAGAAAGAGAAAATAAGCAGAGGAAAAAGTTAAATAGAGAGGGGAGTGATTAGGAACAAGAGCGGGAACAATGGAACAAATAGGGGGTAATTATTTATTATACCGTGCCGCTGTACCGGACTCGACTGGTAACGCTTGTTCATTTGTATTTCCACCTCCTCATATAGTTTATAAGAAAAAATACCGCTTATAAGAGGTTGTCAAGGTGTTTAAGCAGCGGCTCTGAAGCCGGCTTTGCACCCAGTTCAAGGGACAGACCTCGCCCTCATGGGTCAGACCTCGTGCGGTTTTTAAGGCTGCCCCCTAGTCATTCCTGCATGCCGCCGGTATACTTCTTTTATGTTTAGAGAAGCACTTTCTTATGATGATGTACTCCTCCTGCCGGGTTATTCTGATTTATTACCGCGGGAATGCGATGTCCGCACGACTTTGTGTAAGACGATTTCCCTTAATGTACCGATAATTTCCGCTGCTATGGATACCGTTACTGAGGACAGACTCGCTATTGCCCTTGCTTTAGAAGGCGGCTCCGGGGTGATTCACCGTAACCTGAAACCTGAAGAGCAGGCACAGCAGGTTGCCCATGTTAAACGCTACCTTAACTGGATAATCGACTCGCCGGTAACGGTGCCTGAAACGGCTTTAATACGCGATGTCAAGGCAATAATGGACCGCTTTGATGTATCGGGGATGCCGGTTGTTGATGCTGATAGCTGTCTTCTGGGCATTATTACCAGCCGTGATCTGCGCTTTTGTATCAATGATGAGTTGCCGGTGGTAAACGTGATGACTCGTGAGGTGATTACTGAACGGGGCAGACCATCGGTTGCCAGTGCGCGGAAAAAGTTTGATAAACACCGCATTGAAAAGCTGCCGGTGATTGACGATCAGGGCAGGCTCATCGGTTTAATTACGGTTAAAGATATGGAAAAGCATGATCGCTTCCCTAAAGCGGCAACCGACCCGGATGGCAGGCTTATCGTGGGCGCTGCCATTTCTCCGCAGGATTACCAAGTCCGCCTTCCTTTGCTGAAAGCTGCTAAAGTTGATTATGTGGTACTGGATAGCGCGCATGGCGACTCAAAAAACGTCTGTGATGCGGTTCAGGCTATAAAAAAAGACTTCGCTGTGCCGGTTATAGGCGGTAATGTAGCGACAAAAGAAGGAACACGCCGTCTTATTGACGCAGGCGCAGACGCTGTCAAAGTCGGTATTGGACCAGGTTCAATCTGCACGACACGGATCGTTGCCGGTGTCGGAGTGCCGCAGTTTACAGCCGTCTGGGATTGTGCAGAAGAAGCCGCTCAATCCGGCATTCCTATTATAGCGGATGGCGGTATTAAATTCTCCGGTGATATTACCAAAGCGATAAGCGCCGGCGCTAATCTAGTGATGATCGGCAACCTTTTTGCCGGCTTAAAAGAGACGCCGGGTAATGAGATTATCTTTGACGGGCGTATTTACAAAGAATACCGAGGCATGGGGAGCATGGGGGCTATCAATTCAGGTTCTGGCGATCGGTATCAAATAACAAAAGATGAAAGACCGGTTCCGGAAGGCATTGAAGGGAGAGTGCCATACAAAGGCACTTTACGGAACTACCTCTATCAGCTTGTTTCCGGCTTGCAAAAAGGCATGGGTTACTGCGGCTGCCGGAATATTGAAGCGTTAAAACATTATCGACAATTTATTAAAATCACAGCCGCTGGTTTACGCGAAAGTCATACGCATGATGTAACCATTACGCAAGAAGCGCCAAATTATAGCCGCTCATAATCCTTTGACAGGGCTTGCGGCTTGAGATCGCTTAAAAATGAAAAGATATGCCTATTCTACACAGGCAAGGTTTGGATATTGTTATGGTTAATCTGGTGTTCACGTTTTTGGCTTAACAGTAATGGGGGTGATTTCGAGAATCTTGCTTTCCAGTTCTGCCAACTGGCTGGATATACGTGCATCAACTTCACCGAAATCAGTCTCAATGATGCATCCACCTTTATCAACCGAAGAATCTTCTATAACCTGTATACTTTTTATTCCTTCTATTGATGCAATGAAATCTTTGATATGCTCGGTAGTTAATTTAAGATCAGTGAGATTAACATGGATGCTGACCGTACCACGATTTCTCACCTTGTGGAGTGCCTGCACCACATTAGCGGTAATAACAGTTTCTTGACTTTCAGAAATAATTTTCACTACTTTGCGGGTAATAAGCAGTACCAAATCTACAATTTGCCGCTCAGTTTCAGTCAATATCTCAGTACGTTTCTCCTGAGCACGCTCTAAGACTGTCTGCATTCGGGCAATCAGACGGTCTACTTCTGCCTTGCCTTCATTGTAGCCCCGCTCTCTTCCTTCCTTAAAGCCAGTTTCAATAGCTTCTTGGCGCTCAGCTTCAAAAGCAGTTTGAGCGGATCTTTCGAGATCCTGTGCTTTACGTTCCGCTTCTTCTATAATACGCGCAGCTTCATCATTGGCTTGCCGTGATGCTATTTGCAGCTCGTTAGTCTTACGCTTTACTTCCTGAAATGCAACGTCTTCGGCATGCTTTATAATACTCTCAGCCTCTGCTTTTGCAGTCCGGATCATCAGCTCTTTTTCAGAATCCCACTGCGCCTTGAATGCTTCTGCTTCTTGTTTAAGCGCCTCCACTGTGGGACCATAGTCCTCTTCCTCTTCGATTGTCTCGTCTTCTTGTTTCTCTTCTGTAGCAAGATATGCTAATTCGGGAAAAGCATGAGGAGGCGCAAGCATAACAATATTTTTGTCAAGAGTAACTTCTTCTACACGTAGCACTGTTTTTGTCATACTACTAATTCATCCTCACCGGCACGAGCAATAACTATATCACCGGCATCTTCAAGCCGCCTGATAATACTAACGATTTTTTGCTGGGCTTCCTCTACATCTTTTAAGCGCACCGGACCCATGTACTCCATGTCTTCTCGCAGCATTCCAGCAGCACGCTTACTCATATTCTTGAATATTTTATCTTGTACCTCGGTATCTACCGATTTAAGAGCTTTCGCTAATTCTTGAGAATCAACTTCACGCATAACTTTTTGAATAGCCCGATCATCAAGCATAACAATATCTTCAAAGACGAACATACGTTTCTTGATCTCTTCAGCAAGTTCCGGGTCCTCATCCTCCAAAGATTCGATGATCTGCTTTTCTGAAGCACGATCAACCAAGTTTAATATCTCAACGATACTTTCAACGCCACCAGCAGCGGTATAATCTTCACTGGACAAAGTAGAGAGTTTCTTTTCAAGAACCCGTTCTACCTCACGCAAAACCTCAGGGCTGGTCCGATCCATGGTTGCAATCCGGCGTGCAACATCACTTTGAACCTCAGTAGGCAGATTTTGTAAAATAACTGATGCTTTATTCGGCTCCAAATAGGCTAAAATCAAAGCCATAGTCTGTGGATGTTCTTGTTGGATAAAGTTGAGCAGATGTGCCGGATCGGTGCGACGGATAAAGTCAAAAGGGCGCACTTGCAAACTGGAAGTAAGGCGGTTTATAACATCAATCGCCTTATTTGTACCAAGAGCTTTTTCGAGAAGTTCCCGCGCGTAATCAATACCACCAGTTGTAATAAATTGATTTGCTAACATTAATTCTTGAAATTCTTGCAAGATAGCATCTTTTTGTTCTGGATCGACCGTTTCAAGACGAGCAATTTCGAAAGTAATTGTCTCAATTTCATCTTCACGAAGATATTTGAATATTTCTGATGACACCTCTGATCCCATAGTTACCAAAAAAATTGCCGCTTTCTGCCTACCTGAATAGCCGGGTCCCAGCTTTTTTTTCTTATTATCATTACCGGTGGATATTTTTGCCATTTATTATTCCTCCAGAAGCCATGTCCGGATAAGCTGCGCTACATCTTCCGGATGTCCTTTTGCCATATTAGTAATATTTTCCATCATTTCAAGTCGACTGCGTTCTTCAACAGACAGATTGGCATTTGCATCCTGTTCTTCTACCTGCATAAGCGCACTTTCACGAAGTGCCTGTTCACGTCTTGCCCGCTCCTCTTCAGCAAGTCGCCGGCGCCGTTCTACCTCGCGTGAGATAGCCCGGAATAAAATAAATACTAAGAGTAAAAAAACAAGTCCACCCAAAAATATCAAGATAGTTATCTTGAACTGCTTTGCTTTGAAAAAAGCAGTATCCTCTTCCTTAAATTGAACTTCCCGGTTAATAGGAATATTGGTAACGGTAACTGAATCACCCCGTGCCGCGTTGTATCCTATGGCATTTTGAATTAAAGCCTGAGTACTCCGCAAGGTCTCCGGTGGAACCGGTATATATTCACGCTCTAAGGAGCCATCTACTGCTATTATAGGCTTTTTATTTTCGTCATATTTAATCTTCCATGTCCCATCAATGTTTACCGATACAGTGATTCTATCTATACCAGGACTACGCTCTTCTTGAATGATTCGTTTATTGATTTCTTCATTATCAACCAAAGTTTCTTGTGTTACTTTACCGTAAAGATTAGACATATCACGGAAGGCAGGTGCGGTTTGTCCTTCAACACCGGACGGTCCCTCAGGATTATACCCGGTACCTTCCCATGTTGTACTAGACTGAGTTTTTGACCGGGTAATTGAGGTAGCAAATTCAGAATCATCATAAGAGAGTCCAGGAGTCCGCTCTTTCATAGTAACTGGAAAGTATTCTTCAGTTGTGACCGCTTTTTTGGAAAGATCCATGTCAATTTTTACATTAAGATCTCGCACCTGATCCGCGCCAAAATTGCTTTGCAAAGCAGTTAAGACCGTTTTACGATAGCGGTTTTCAATTTCCCGTATCATCTTATTACCACGATCAATGGCTGCAATCCAATCCATATTCTCCATACCGGCAAAATCATTGAGTACTAAACCGGTATGGTCGGCAATAACAATATTTTCGTCTTTTAAACCTTCAATAGCAAATTGCAGTATTTTTTGTATACCTTCAATTTTTTTCCGATTTTCAGTAATGTCACTACCGGGTTTCGGGGTGATAATCACGCTAGCCGTTACCGGATTTTGATCAGATGAAAAGAATTGCCGTTCAGGTGATACAATAGTCACACTAACATTATCAACATCATCCAAGGCTTTTATATGATCACTAACCATCTGGGTAAGAGCCCGGCGTAAATTTACATTTCGTTCAAAATCAGTGATAGTCCAGCGCTCTCTATCGAAAATTTCCCATGGATCGGTGCCGGCAGGAATGAGATCCTCACGAATAAGAATAGAACGCATTCGGCGCGCTATCTGCGCATTTTCTACCATAACAACACCCGCTGGAGATATGGTTACTTTAACATTTTCAAGATTGATACGAGTAACAATCCGGTCTCTCAAATTTTCATCACGGATAGGAGCGTCAATAACCGGCGACATAGTAGGAGATGATGATACTGAAAAAAGCACAACAATACCCACTATTGCTGCTATACCTATTCCAAGGAGTATTAATTTTTGTATTAATGACCATTTGCCCCATAAAGTCTTGATTTGTCCTGTTATTTTTCTGAAAAACTCGCCCACATTTCCCCCCCGGGAATTTCAGTAATTAAGAGTGCCGATAAAATCCTATCCTTGTCAATGAACAGGTGCGCATAAACATTAAGTTTATTAATCTTTTTCATTCTATCGTGTATTGATAATATCTTTCCAGCCCTGTACGAGACGATTAAGCACTGTTTTTGTAATATTAAGCGACATTGATGCTTTTGCCTGAGCTATGGTTATGTCATGAATATCAACTGAATCCGGATCTGTAATGGCAGCTTGTATAAGCTGTTCTGCATTTTGCTGCTGTCCAGAAACATCGTCCAAGGTACGAAGCATTATCTCTTCAAAACTACCGGACTGGGTTACCATATCGGCACCGATAGCTTTACCCATTTTTGAAAGTATTGCACCAGAGGAAACCGGAGCTTGTGCTATATGCCGTGGATCGGTTAGCGTCATCGCTAACATTATTACCTTCCTCCTATCTCAAGCGCCTGTTGAAACATGGCTTTAGAACCATCAATAATAGAAGCATTAGCTTCATAAGCGCGTGTTGCTGCGATCATATCGACCATTTCGGTTACAATATCCACATTCGGCATTTCTACATAGCCAGTCTGTGGACCAGATTTAATGGCATCCGGATGAGTTGGATCATACACTAGTCGAGGTTTTGCAGCAGTATCTTTCTGTATTTCCACAACCTGTACCCCACTACCACCACCATTATCTATCATTTCCGGCAAAAATGGTGAACGCCAGTACGGTCCTTCAGTTTTTGGACGCATAATTACTCGGCTCCGGCGAAATGGTCCGCCTTCAGCAGTACGGGTAGTAGATGCATTAGCAATATTATCAGCGATTACATCAGAAAGCAGCCGCTCAGCGCTCATACCGGTAGCTGCTATATTGATAGCACTAAAAATACCCATCTGTTACCTCAAAATAGTATTAATTTGGCTAAACTCAAAAGTCTCTGCCTGTGCTAATAAAGTATACGTCATTTGGTTTTCTAGTGCGCGCATAAATTCTTGTTCCGGATCAACATTATTACCATTGTTATTTGAGGTACTGATATAATCAAGAACCCGCCGTGGTGTTACAGTCTGATAGTCAACTGTAGTCCGGTTTGAAATATGCCGTGGATCCGTGAGCCTAAGTTCCAATTCTGGTTTCTGTTTTTCGCTGTCCAGTGCCCGTTTAAGCTCAGACTCAAAATTGAGATCCGAGCGTTTGAAATTCGGTACTTTGGCATTGGCTATATTATTTGCAATAATACTGCGCCGCATACTAGATGCATCTAAAGCACGATGCACTAGATCGACTGTTTTATTAAAACTGTTCATGTAAATCCTCCCGACTATCTATCGGCTTTTTTATAGAGAAAATGAAGATGCAATTAGTCCACAACCACAAAACATATCTTAGCAGTCCAAGCAAGCTGTCTTATGAAGATAGACATCTGATATTTCCGCAATGAAAATCTCTGTACTTGGTAATTATAATAAACAACAAAATATGCTTTTTGTCTATTACTATTTCAAAAAAATTTATCCCAACTCTTTTTCAATATCTCTCTGTTTTGAAAGACCGCAAATAATCGTATCAGACTGACGTTTTGCCGGAACTATCAGAAAGTGGTATGCCACATTTCAAAACCGTGTTAGGGGGTGTCGTCAAAAGGACGGAAATAAAGTAAGCTAAAAAGATGAAAGAAAATGGAAAAGCACTGCACAGACACGACATCAGTGATAACCTGTGGGAAAAAATAAAAGACTTACTGCCAGAAGCGGCAGGTAAACAGGGTCGAATGGCTCATGACAATCGACGGTTTATCAATGCAGTATCTTGGATTGTCAGAACCGGCGTTCCAGACAGAGATTTACCACCTGAATACGGCAACTGGAAAAATACACATCGAAGGTTTTCCCGCCGGCGGGATAGAGATGTCTGGAAAACAATAGCCGCTGAAGTTATCGAGGAAGTAGATACCCAGTGGCTTATGATAGATGCAACTTATAGTAAAGTCCATGCAGACGGATGTACAGCGGTTGGAGGAAATCAAGCGATAGGGCGTACAAAAGGGGGATCAATACCAAAGTCCACCTTGGTATTGATAAGCGGGGAAAGTCAAGTACGTATCATAGTTTCAGCGGGGCAGGAGGCGGATTGCGCCTATGTACCGCCCTTAATGGCAGGTTTATCGGTAAAAATCTTGATTGCCGATAGAGGGTATGATGTGAACCAAGTAATAGACACAGCCTGTGCAAGAGGTATTAAGGTAGTTATTCCTTCCAAGCGTAGTCGGAAGGTAGTAAGGACTTATGACACAGAGCTGTATAAAAAGCGCCATCTTATTGAGAATGTGTTTTGGTGGCTTAAACAGTACAGAGGTATTGCTACTCGGTATGCTCAACGCTCTGATTCCTTTCTTGCCGCTCTCTATCTCAGATCTATCTTTCTCTCCTTTTAAAGACACCCCCTAATAAATTATGGTTCATAGTACAGAGCTAATGCTAATGAATGCAACTGTGCATTTTGCTTTAGTTTTGGCAGTATCTTTTGCAACTTTTTTTCTTGAGGTCTGACTGTGGAGGTTTGAAGGCTGGAGGACGGATAGGTCAGACCTCAAGGGCGTCCTCAGCCCAAAAATCGAGGTCTGACCTATCCAAGGTCTGACCTATCCATCTCAAAAAAACATTGACAAGCATAAAAAAGGCATTATAGTTGTTACTATCTTTATGTTTACTTTGTAGAGAGGTAACTATGGCTGATAAATGGAAACGTATAAAAAAAGATGGGTTCATGCTTATTGTAAACGAAGGCGGAGCAACGCTTGGTCTCGGATCAGGGATGGAGGATCATATTCTCTTTGTGGATGGCTTTGCATTCAAAGACCTTAATAGAAATGGCGTGCTTGATCCTTATGAAGATTGGCGGCTGCCGCTTGAGGAGCGCATAGCTGATCTTGCTTTGCGGATGAGCATTGAACAGATCGCAGGGCTGATGCTCTATAGCGTCCATCAGACTATCTGTAAAGGAAATCCCATGGCAGCTCTTATGTATCCGGGACAGACAATTCAGGATACACGCAAGAATATCTGGGATCTTACCGAAGCGCAGAAGCAGTTTCTTATAGAGGACAATGTACGCCATGTACTTGTTGCTCATGTGGAAGATACACCGACTGCCGCGCGCTGGAACAATCAGGCGCAGGCTCTTGTTGAGGCAAGAGGACTGGGTATTCCTATCAATATCAGTTCAGACCCACGGCATACGCCGGCAGTAACCGCTGAATTTAATATGGGTGGTGGCGGAGATATTTCTGTCTGGCCTGATCATCTTGGGCTTGCCGCAGCTTTTGATCCAAGTCTTGTCAGGCGTTTTGGTGAAACTGCCTCAAAAGAATACCGCGCTATGGGTATTACCACGGCATTATCGCCCCAGATTGATATTGCTTCAGAGCCGCGCTGGTTTCGTTTCAGCGGCACCTTCGGCGAAGGCGTGAAACTCTCGGTTGATTTGGCACGTGCCTATTGTGATGGGTTCCAGAGCTCTGAAGGATTGCGTGCGTTGCAGACAGGCGATGCTCCCGGCTGGGGTTTTGACAGCGTCAATGCAATGGTAAAGCATTGGCCCGGCGGCGGTTCGGGTGAGGGTGGACGGGATGCGCATTTTGGGTATGGTAAATACGCGGTCTATCCGGGCAAAGGTTTTGAGCAGATGCTCAAGCCTTTTACCGAGGGGGCGTTTTGTCTGCACGGAAAAACCGGCACAGCAGCGGCGGTTATGCCGTATTACACCATATCATGGGGTATTGATACAAAATACGGCGAGAATGTTGGTAATTCGTATAACAAGTACATCATCACCGATCTCTTGCGTGAAAAATACGGCTATGATGGTGTTGTCTGTACCGACTGGCTTATAACAGCGGACAAGGGTCCTCTAGATACCTTTATTGGCGGCAAATGCTGGGGTGTCGAAGAGCTTTCAGTAGCCCAGCGCCATTATAAGATACTAATGGCAGGTGTTGATCAATTCGGCGGCAACAACGATAAAGGACCTGTGCTGGAAGCCTATCACATAGGAGTGCGGGAACAAGGTGAAGAGGCGATGCAGGAACGTTTGAGGCAATCGGCACGCCGGCTGCTCCGTAATATTTTCCGTACCGGTCTGTTTGAAAACCCCTATCTTGACCCGGAAGAATCCCGTGCCATAGCCGGCTGCCCTGAGTTTGTCAGCGCCGGATATGAGGCGCAGCTTCGCAGTGTCGTGCTGCTGAAAAATGCGGCGGTTAGAGGCGGGAAGCAAAGCGTGGAGCCGGTTCTACCCCTGTCTGCAAAAACAAAAGTGTACATTCCAAAACGGCACCGTAATGGAAGTCGCAACTGGTTTGGGCTTACTATTCCTGCCCATGATGAAGAGCCGTTTTCCCCTGAGCTTGTCGGGAGGTATTTTGATCTTGTTGCTCGTGCTGCCCAAGCTGATTGCGCATTCTGTTATATTGAGTCGCCCAAAAGCGACGGCTACCGCGAAGGTGAGGGCTATCTTCCTATTAGTCTGCAATACCGTCCCTACACAGCACACAATGCCCGTGCAAAGAACATTGCCGGAACCGATGACCGTTCATACCGCGGTAAGACTAACGTAACGATAAACGAATCCGACCTTGACCTCGTTCTTGAAACCAAAAAGCAGATGGGGGATAAACCGGTTATTGTCTTTGTGCATACGGTGAATCCTTTTGTGGCGACGGAGTTTGAACCTGTTGCGGATGCCGTGCTTCTTGAGTTTTCAGTTGAACAGAAGGCGCTGCTTGACCTTGTAAGCGGCAGAGCTGAACCTTCAGCGCTGCTTCCGTTCCAGATGCCGGCTGATATGGAAACCGTTGAAGCGCAGGCGGAGGATATTCCGCGCGACATGAAGCCCTATACTGATTCGGTTGGTCATAGCTGGGATTTTGCCTTCGGTCTTAACTGGAGCGGTCTTATTGAAGACGAGCGGGTAAAACACTACCGCTCGATTGATTCACAATCCCCGGAAGCTCCTCCTGTGGAGGTCTAACCTCTGGGGATACCGTGCGGCATACGATCCAGCTGCAGGGGCGCTGCTGGTGCTGTGATACTTACCCTCCCCCGCGCTTGTCGGCGTTTAACCACTATCCTGCCGATAATAACACAATGAAAAGACTGTTTACTTTCATCTCTGTTTTCTCCCTGTGCCTCCGGTGTACTGCCGAGGCGCTTTTTTCTCCAACATGGGGCTTTTCGCTTGATATACCGGTCGGGCTTGAATTAACTGAAGGAGACGGCACGAATAGCTTTACCTTTCAATCACCGCAGGGCATGAGCCTGAGCCTCAAAGTGTATCCGCAGGCAGCCTCTGCGCTGAGCATTGCCCGTGATACGCAAAGCAGGCTGCGCAGCAGCGGACAGACCTCCCCTTTTACCTACGATGGAAAGCCGGCGGCTTTCTTGGAGTTACAGTTTCAGAACATTACCGGCTGGGGGCTTGTGCTTGCCTTGGATACCGAAATCCACCTCCTAGCTCTTGCCTACGGACCGGCGCGGTCAACGCATTTACAGACTCTGTACCTAGCGGCTCTCAATGCCCTTGCACCGACCAGCCGCTCACAGCTCCTGCCCGGTCCGGTCATTGAGTACCTTTATCCGCGCACAGAACGCAAGCAGGTAGCGCTTTTTGGTACTGAGCAGCGCGCACTCGTTTTTACGAATGATGCATCGGCAGCGCAGGCGTTAATTGATTTAGAATACACGCTCTTAACCCAGTACCAATCCTCTCCTTTATGGACCCAGGCGTGGACCAGATTTTACCGGGTGATTCACCGGGATTCTTTTGACCGGCTTGCCCATATCGCCTTTATTCTGGAGCGGGAATGGCGCGGACCAGCGCTTGATTTTGCCGAACGGGCGCTCAAGTGGGTACAAAGTTTTGCCTATGAACGGGATTTATCGCTTACAAAAAGTGATTTTGTCAATTTGGTGAGCGCTGCTACCGAGGGGAGAGGTGATTGCGACAGTCGCTCGCTTCTCTGGGCTTTACTGCTTGAGCAGGCAGATATTCCGGCAGGGATTATGGTTTCAGCCCAATTTAGTCATGCCTGTGGCATTGCTGATATCGAAGCAGCCGGCGCACACTTCCCGTGGAACGGTACTGACTGGCTTGTAGCCGAAACAATCGCTGATGTTGCCATCGGACGCATTGCCGCCTCAATGAGTGAAATAAGTGAGTGGATAGGAATCGTATTCGACTAGACTTTCTCTCATTCTTTGAATGGACGCCGTCAGGCTGCTTAACAAAGCCGGCGGCGTCCACACTAAAGACTTAAAATTTATTCCGTGCTTGGGTAGCGGTTCTCTGTATTTCGCTTTCGTCTTGCCATACTTTTTTATTATCTTCAATATTTGTTAAAACGGCAGTTACGACATAAAAACTTCTTGTCGTCGCACCGGAGCGGGTAACTTCAGAGCGGACAGCGCCATTCAGCATAAAGACCGCGCCCTCTTCCTTTCCTAAGCCAGCAGCACTGTCTTCACTAGCATTGTACTGCTGATCTTGCCGTTCTGCCCGCAGTTCTTCACGGAGATCTCCGCCAGCAACAAATTCAAGCCGTCCGCTGTTGAGAATTGCTGTCTCCATTTTACTTGAGATCATCTCAGTATTGATATGTTCACTGGTATCATTCTTGAATGAGCCAACAATAACCGTCGGTTTTTTACCGTCGTTTTTCTGGATATACTCATTGATAAACTGATTGATATTCGGCGATGTTAAGGCGCTGTCAATCAAGGTTTCACAGACAGCTTTAATAGCCTCTTCATCCCACCGACCACTTGAAGCAGGTTCCTGCGGCGTCGATGCGCAGGCGCCAATCAAAACCACTGTTACACAAGACATAATAAGGTGTTTCATACTCTCTCCCTTACTCCTTAAAAAAATTGAATACAAGAAGTATAGCACAGACAGCTTTTATTGGGAAGCTTCCAATTAAAAAAGGAGGATAAACAGCAAAAAATCTCACTGTCCCACTGCCAAGCTCTGGCAGAAATTGATTGAAGCGGTCAGGTAGCCTTTTCGTCAGCACCGGAGCAAGAGCATAATTCCCCGCAACTGATGTAGTATCCTGAGTCCGGTTTTTAACAAATCATTGCGCTTTTGTGTGGTAACACGTAAAAGAACACTTGCACAAGCGGATAGAAACGATAATAATGATTTATTGTGAGAATATCTACTAAAGGCCGGTATTCTTTGGAGGCTTTGCTTTTTATCGCCCTCCAGCCGGCAGGAACTTTTGTCAGTACAAAAACTATTAATGAAAATACTGGTATTTCGGAAGGCTATTTAGAACAGCTTTTTATACTTATGCGGAAATCTGGCTTAGTAACCAGCATACGAGGACCGCAGGGTGGGTATCTACCCGGAAAGCCACTCCCTGAGATAGGAGTAGGCGATATTCTGCGTAGTGTAGAAGGCTCGCTCTCACCGGTTGATTGCATTGATCCAACCGTCTGCCCTGCTGCAAAAGACTGCATATCACGCAATACGTGGACAGATCTCTATGCGGCTATCGTAAGCTGTGTTGAATCTATTAGTTTGCAAGATTTGGTTGATGCCTACTATGCTTTAGATCAAATGGACTATACGGTATGAGAATTTCTGTACGCGGTCGTTACGGTATACGGTTGCTTATTGATCTCGCAGAACACCGTGATGAATCGCATATCCCTTTATCTATTATTGCTGAAAGAAAGCACATTTCTATACGTTACCTTGAACAAGTTGCCGTTATACTGCGCCGTTTTGGTTTTATCCGCTCAATAAAGGGCACTTCAGGCGGCTACACACTTGCCCAGTCTCCGCAAGATATAAACATAGGCGCTGTTTTACGGGCGCTTGAGGGGGATATGCTCGTTGTGGATCCTCCTCTTCCGGGTAGTGTTGAAACTAAACTGCAAAGATGTATACGGCTTACCGTCTTCGATCGTCTGAATGAACGTATAGCCAGCGTTATTGATCGCCAGACTCTTGCCTCTCTTGTTGGTACTGTTGATCCGGAAGAATCGTATATGTACTTTATTTGAAGTTTGAAGACGGTCGAAACTGTTCGGTACTGTTAACCCTGTAACTCAACTACTCCCCAGCGCCGTATCTTCAGCTCGGTAACCGCACCGGCGCCGAAAAGCGCATCCATATACTCCCGATAGGCTGGCACCTGTTTTGAGGGCAGATAGGTTTGTATAGTACCGGCAAAACCTCCCCCATGCACTCTGCATGCACCGGCTGAACCTGCACCAAGAAATTGCCGAGTCAAGGCAAGGGCAAGAGCGATACTCTGCTTGGAAGCAGGATGCGCTGATGAAGACACATTCTGCAACAATTCCCAAGATGAATCGCCTGACTCATTGACTAAAGCAAGGTAGCGGCTCATGTCCCGCCGATTGAGCGCTTCTTTCATGGCTTCAACCCGCTTATTCTCATTAAAGAAATGCAAAGCGCGCAGTACCGCCCGATCCCCGAGGTGCGCCGACAGCTCCTTCGCCCGCGCAAGAATCTGGGGTGCAGTCAATTCTTGCAGCACTTTCTTGCCAAAAAAGGCGGCTACCGCCTTCATTTCATGGGAGATAGCAGCATAGTCAGGGGTAAGGTCCGCATGGTTTCCCGAGGTGCGGACAATACAGAGGGACAAACCGGCTTCGGATAAGTCAAAAGGCACAGGTTCAAGCAGCGCATGCAGGGGATCTGCAAAATCAATAAGCACAACGCCGCCGCAGGCACAGGCAGCTTGATCCATAAGCCCAGACGGTTTGCCAAAATACTGATTCTCTGCTTTTTGTCCAATCTGCGCTATTTCCAAAGCAGACCGTGCAGCTTTTCCATAGAGATTGTCGAAGATGCGTCCAATAAGCACCTCAACTACAGCAGAGGATGAAAGCCCAGAGCCTCCGGGGACTTGAGAGTCCGCATAAGCTTGCCAGCCTGATACCGGTGTGCCGCCTGCCTCGAATGCTGCCGCAATACCGCGGATCAAAGCTTCCGTTGTTCCCTCTTCTGCGCTGTCAGGCTCAAGGTGATTGAGATCGACTACTACTTCAGGATAGCCGGTTGAGTGGAATATAACGCACCGTTCATCGTGCTGGAGGACAGCGGCGAGGCTGTCAAGGTTGACCGCAGCGGCGATTACTTTCCCGTTATTGTGATCAGTGTGATTGCCCCCCAGTTCTGTGCGTCCGGGCGCTGAAAAAAAACGCACTGGATAGGACGAACCACGGGGCAGATTCTGCGCTAAGGCTTCAGCGCGTCGGCGGGCAGCTTGCGGATTATTATAGAGTGTTTCAAAGCTTGTCATAACGGATAGTATAAAGAAGGCACTGAGAAAAGTGAAGGAAAAACCTCTAACCCGTACCCTATCCTGTCAGTCACCCTGACTGCACCCTGTCAGACCGACTGAGAAAGACAGAAAGATAGGTCAGACCTTGGCTGGTAGGTTAGACCATCTCTAATCTACGCGTTAGACTATCTCTAATCTACGCGTTAGAGAGTCTCTAATCTGCGCGTTAGACTATCTCTAACCCACCTTGCTTGCGAGGTCTGACCGTGGGGTGGCGTGATATGGTCTTATACTATGGGACAGACCTTGCTCGATTAGCTGTTTTGGCAATAGTCAGCTTGGTATTCATGGGTTGCCCGTAGCCAATGGAAGAAGACCTCATCACTGATGAAACTGGCGGTGGTGAAGAAACTGGTGGGCAGTAGCAGGACTGTAAATATCTTATAAAAAAGGAAGGGGGAGCCGCGAGGCTCCCCCTTTTTAGGGGACTGTCAAAACAGGGAATATGCTTTATGTTCCTCAAAATGCCAAATAAGCATAAAGCACATTCGCGACTTTCTTCTTTTTCATGATATGGCTTACCGGCTGGTGGACTAAAGAGCGTCTGAAGCGCCTCTGCTACCCCAGTAGGTAAGCTCAAGCCTGATTTTTTTAGATAGTATTACATGGCATAAGAAAAAAAATCACGTCTGTTTTTAAATTGGCGGCGTATCTCTTTTAATGCCTTGATTTCAATCTGCCTCACGGTTTCCGGGGAAACACCTAAGGTGTCGCCGGTTTTCTTGAGCGAATAGCGTTCATTGCCGTTCAACTGATACCGGTACATGAGTACCCGCCGTTCTCTCTCTTTAAGAGAGTTGAGGGCATTCATGGTTGCAAAACTTGACGATTGCCGCATAAACTGCTGCTCAGGGTTATAGGTATAATCTTCATAGTAATCCAGCGGCGTGTTATCTATCTCTTCATTATTTTGTGTTTCCAAAGAAACAAATTCATTCGCTATGTTCAGAATCTGATTGACCTCCTTCGTTGATAGTCCTACTTTTTCTGCTATTTCTTCTATTTTTGGCTTGCGCATAAGCGTTTGGCTTAAATTATGGTAAACTTTTTGTATTTTCCGATAGAGTTCTTCTTTCCGGTAGGGCAGCCGTATCGGACGCTTTTTATTGTAAAGAAACCGGTTGATAGACTGCCGTATCCAAAAGACAGCATACGTTGAGAAGCGCACTTTTTTCTTGTAATCGTAGCGTTCCGCCGCATGGATAAGCCCCATATTGCCCTCTTGGATAATATCCATAAAAGAGATGTCCTCAGCTAGATAGTTATGGGCAATTTTGGTAACCAACCGTAAATTGGCTTCAATGAGTTTATTGCGCGCATTCTGATCTCCTTTCTGAATACGCTTCGATAATTCCAGCTCTTCTTCAAAAGAAAGCAGAGGAATTGCTCTAATACGCTCAAAATAGTCTCCAAGCGCATTGTCTGCAAGCTGCTGCTGCTCTAATGCTCTTTTGTTATTTGTTTCAAGACTCATACCTTCGTACCTCCAAAGAATCTGTCGTTCTCTATAAAGAGTAAAGCAGATTTTGTGCCAAAGAGCCTCTTTTCTGTTGTAAAGTTTTTAAGTGTTTGTATATAAAACAGTTAATTGACTAGTCTTACAAGAACGCCGCCGGTATACGGGGGATAATTGTATGATATTATGAACAGTCTGCATGAAAAATCTAAAGCAGTGCCTTTGTATTGCTTATAGTACAAAGCACGATACTTTTCTTTTTCCCCGTTGCTGTGCTATAGCTTAGCGTATGATACATGAATATGTCGTCTCCGGTAATATTGACAACCGTATTATGGAACGGGCGGCAGCTATTCTTAAAACCGGCGGTATTGTTGCCTTGCCGACGGATACGAGCTGGATCATTGCCTGTTCTTTTGCCTCAAGCGCCGGTATAAAAAAACTGCGGCGCTTATCCGGCACGCGTAACGAGCGCTTTTTTACGCTCTTGTGTACGAATATTTCTCATGCAGGGGAATTTTGCTCTCTTGACAATACCCGGTTCCGGTTTATAAAACGCCTCATCCCCGGTCCGTTTGTTTTTATTCTTAAAACGCTCTTAGGGGCTGAACGGGCGCTTGGTCTTAAACGCTCAGAACTGGGTATCCGTATTCCCAATCATCCTATACCGCATGCGTTGATCAGGACTCTGGGGCAGCCGCTTTATTCAATAACGGCTAAACGCACTCTGGGGAATGACGGCGACTATGAAACAGATGCGGAAGCGCTGTTTATTCCCGAAGAAGACTTGTTTGAAGGCGGGTGGGAATTAGAAGTGCTCCAAGGGGTTGATTGTATACTCGATCCGGGTGAAGACCTTGAACGGCTTTTTTCTACTATTCTTGATCTTTCTGGCGATGAAGTACTTCTCGTGCGTCAGGGCGCCGGTGATAGCCTTACCTAACCAGTACTTCCAGATCAAAAGCAGCACGGGATTTGACTGTTCCTTGCACAAAGTTGCCGAGACTTAATGCCTTTGTGCTTTTGATGACCGCGGCACCGTCAACTTCCGGCGCCTGACAAAAAAGACGCCCAAGGTACAAACCGGCGGCTGCATCAATACACGCTTCAACTAATGCCGTAACGCTCCGTCCGACAAACCGGTCCATACGCCTTTCAGTAAGGGAGATTTGCCGTTCTTCAAGGAGAGCCTTTCTTGCTGCGGCGATTCTTTGAGAAACCTGTGGCTTAAAAGAATAAGCTGCCGTTCCTTCTTCCCGTGAATAGATAAAAGAGCCGACCCAATCAAGCGCTGCTTGTTCCTGAAAGCGCAGAAGAAGCTGGAAATCTGCTGCTGTTTCGCCGGGGAACCCGATTAGAAAAGTGGAACGGATAACCGCATCCGGTAAGGCAGAGCGGATATGATCAAGCAAAGCATAGTACGATGCTACAGTCCTCTGCCGGTTCATAGCGCGCAGCACGGTATCCGAACCATGCTGAAAAGGAATATCAAAATACGGCAGAAACCGGCTGTCATTGCGCACCGTATCAAGGAGAGACAGTGGAAAATTATCCGGATGCAGGTATAAGAGCCGGATCCAAAAATCACCTTTAAACCCTGAGATGGTTCTCAGCAGTCTGGGCAGGGCAGTTTCTCCCCAATCCATGCCGTAAGAACCGATGTCCTGCCCAATGATGCACAATTCCCGTATACCGCGTTCGAGCAAGACCTGACATTCATCGGTAATAGCTTCGACTGACCGACTGCGCAAAGGACCGCGTATCAACGGAATCGCACAAAAACTACAGCGATTATTACAGCCCTCACTGATTTTAACGTAGGCAGAGCCGGGTACTGATAAGAGCGGACGCTCCCCTGCTGGTAGGGACGTACAAGGCGGCGGCTGATTATCCGGTTGCGCTGCCGTCAAACTTTGAAGCGCGGTCGGCAGTGCAGAGAGATCAGGACTAGTAAATAACAAATCAGCTTCCGGCAAAGAAGCCGTTAATTCTGCCGCATAACGCTGCGCTAAACAGCCGGCAAGTACTATTTTTTTAGCGGGGAACTGTTTCCGGTAGGACAAAACAGCATTGATAGACTCTTGTTTGGCACTTTGAATAAAACCGCATGAATTAATCAGAATACAATCCGCCTCTTCCGGTCTATCCGCAGAGCGCCAACCGGCACGTTCAAGAAAAGCCATCATTGTTTCAGCATCAACTTGATTCTTTACACACCCAAACGGGTCAAGGTAATAAAGCATAACTATCCTGTATAAGAACATAATTTTTTATTGTGCCGCCCCGTAAAATTTATTACCGGCACGATTTCTTATTTTGCCCTGCGGCACGATTTTTAAGGCTCATGGGATGGTTAAAAACACTGTTTTATAGAGAGATAAAAAGTCGTACGCCCTATTGCTTTCAAGCCGGAAGGTTAGCAGTCTGAACTCGCCGCAATCATGGCAGAGCCTATCGCTTCTTATCGTGCGGCAAAATAAGAACATTGATCCAAGAACCTAACGATTTCTTCTTTCTTCTGCGGTTTTGCATTCAATACACATCAGTGAGTAGGGGATTGCCTCCAGTCTATCACGAGGAATTGCTTTACCGCATTTGATACACTGTCCATACTTGCCTTGCTTGATACGCATGAGGGCAGCTTCGATAAGTTTCATACGTTTTAAGCCTTGAATACCAATACTTTCAATCATAGTACGATCAATATCATCTGAAGCACTGTCAACCAAATCTTTTGGATCCATACCTTCAACAATTGCCTTGAATGCTTGATTAGTAGCAATGAGATTGGAGATCATTTCCATTTTAAGCTCATGCAAAGCATATTCCATCTTTTCAACAAATTCCTGATCCATAATTCAACCACCTTTTCATTATTTTCTTAAAGAGATTAAGAAATTTGTGCTGTAGTTTAGATTAGCCGTTTGGCATTATCTTGAAAATAAAAGAAGTGTTACATAGTTATATCAATAAGTCAAGCATTTTGCTAATCTTCTTACCACGGGTCGGCGTAAAGCCCAAGCCTTTTGTAATAAGACTTGACAAGAAATAGAGAGAGGAGCAAAAAGGCATCTGAAAAAGGAGTGTGCATAAAACAAACACATGACACACGGGAGCGGCGTTCCGCCCTAGTGGGTGTCGTCAAACAAGATAACAAGATAGAACAGACCTTGCCGTCAAAAATAAATAAAAAATATTTCGCTCTCATTGAATCAAAAAGCAGAGTCAGCGCCCTTATATAAGTATTATGTCTAGTCATAATTTGCCTCGTGGACTCACAACCAAGGTCTGACCTATCATGTTACTTCAAAAGTAAACAGAGACGCTTTTGAAGTAGAGCCGGATGAGATGAAAAAACTCTTTCTCACTGTGATTGCAGAAGCGAAAACCAAGAAAGGTTTCAAGTTTAAGCTGTGGAACTTTTGCATCATGGGTAACCATTTCCACTTTCTCATTACGCCTGAAAAAGGGCAGAGTCTCTCTAACCTATTGAAATGGATCAAGATGGTGTATGCGATACGGTGGAATAAAAAGCACCATAAGACCGGTCATTTTTGGGGAGATAGGTTTTTCTCACG
>JAISMB010000120.1 GCA_031276945.1 Spirochaetaceae bacterium
CTTATTGAGAATGTATTTCGGTGGCTTAAACAGTACAGAGGTATTGCCACTCGCTATGCTAAACGCTCTGATTCCTTTCTTGCCGCTCTCTATCTCAGATCTATCTTCCTTCCTTTTGATGACACCCCCGAGGAGGCGGGACTGACCTCAGGTTGACTATATAAAATAAAAATGGTATGAAAATCGTCATGGACATCAAGTGGAAAAAAAATACCGCCTTGTTCTTAAGCGGGCAGGCTTTATCGCTCTTTGGAACAATGGTTGTGCAATACGCCATCGGCTGGCATATAACCCTCAAAACCCAATCGGGATCGATGATGACTCTTTTTACCATCGCCGGTTTTCTCCCCATGTTTTTCATTGCCCCTTTTGCCGGAGTTTGGGCGGATAGATTCAACCGGAAATACATTATCAATGTAGCAGACGGCTCAATAGCCTTTGTCAGCCTCCTTGCCGCTGTCTTCATTATAGCCGGTGCCGACAGTAGCGGTATTCTGTTCGTATGCGCCGTTATCCGTTCTTTGGGGCAGGGGGTACAAATGCCGGCGGTCGGCAGCTTTATTCCCGATATTGTTCCACGGGAATACTTAACAAAAGTAAACGGCATACAAAGCAGCGTACAATCATTCATCGCCTTAACCGCGCCCGCGGTAAGCGGCGCATTGATGACCTTCGCGCCACTGGAAACGTTATTTTTTCTTGATGTCTTTACCGCGCTTATCGGTATAAGTATTGTTTTATTTTTTGTCAAAATGCCTGAAAAAGTAAAAGCAGTGCAGGGTGCGGCTGAACAAAAAGGCGTATCGTATTTTCACGATCTCAAGGAAGGAATAAACTACATAAAAAAACACGGCTATCTCTTGAGAATGATTGTTCTTTCCGCTGTTTTTCTCTTTTTATTTGCACCCGCCGCGCTTTTAACGCCCCTTCAGGTAACACGCAATTTCGGCGATGAGGTCTGGCGACTTTCCGTAATAGAAATTATTTTTTCCGTGGGCACGATGGCAGGCGGTATTTTGATAACGCTCTGGGGTGGTTTCAAAAACCGCATCTACACCATGGCGCTTTCCTGCGCGCTCTGCGGTTTATTAGCCGCCGCATTGGGACTTGCGCCTCATTTCGAGATCTATCTTGTTATTATGGCGATCATGGGGATTTCGATGCCGCTCTGGAACGCGCCGTCCATGGTTTTATTGCAAACCACAGTAGAACCGGCGTTTATGGGCAGAGTACTGTCGGTTTACACTATGGTATCCAGTACCATGATGCCGCTGGGCATGGTCTTTTTCGGACCTGTCGCGGACAGGGTTGCTATAGACGCCCTTCTTGTCGGAACAGGTCTCCTCGTAACGCTGCTGGCTCTTCCGTTAATAGCCAGTAAAACCCTACGGGAGGCGGGAAGGGCTTGTGCCTAAAAAACAAAGCGCTTGTTTGGGCGGAGGACGGCACGTGGAATTAAATACCATTATACTGGGCGACTGCCTTGAAGAATTGAAGAAATTACAGGAAAATTCCGTTGATTTAATATTCGCAGACCCGCCGTATAATATGCAGTTGAAAAATAATCTGTATAGACCCAATAATACCAAAGTAGCAGGCGTTGATGATTCCTGGGATAAGTTTGCTTCTTTTGCGGACTATGATGCGTTTTGTCTTGCGTGGCTCCGTGAGTGCCGCCGTCTCGTCAAAGATACCGGCAGTATCTGGGTTATAGGCAGCTACCACAATATTTTTCGGATTGGCGCTCTTATGCTCAATCTGGGGTTTTGGATTTTGAATGAGGTAACATGGCATAAAAGAAATCCTATGCCAAACTTTCACGGCAAACGATTTACCAATGCTACTGAAACGCTTTTATGGTGTTCAAAAGGCGAAGCTTACAAAAAATATACTTTCAACTATAAATTGATGAAACGATACAACGGCGGCAAGCAGATGACATCCGTATGGCAGATTGGATTGTGTGTCGGCGCGGAACGCTTAAAGGGGCAGGATGGTAAAAAAGCGCACGCAACACAAAAGCCTGAGGAATTACTCAAACGGGTTATAGTGGCTACGACAAAACAAAACGATATTATTTTGGATCCGTTTTTTGGAACAGGCACAACAGGAGCAGTTGCGAAGAAATTAAAGCGGAATTTTATCGGTATAGAAAAAGAAAGCAGCTATAGGGCGCTGGCACAAAAGAGGATTGAGAGCATCGAAGATTTTTTTGCAGAAGCGGACTGGGTTGAAGATGCAAAAGAGAAACAAATCAGGGTGCCGTTTGCGCGGTTAATCAAAGAAGGCATCATTAAAGCAGGAGAGTTGCTTTACGCCCGCCAATCAGGTGCGAAAGCTCTGGTGCTTGCGGATGGCACGGTGCAATACAAGAGCGCCCGCGGCTCCATTCATAAGATAGGCGCCCTGATACAAGAAACCCCCTCATGTAACGGCTGGCAGTTTTGGTATATAGTACGAGACCATGAATCTATACTCATTGATAGATTAAGACATACTTATCTAAGCGGGCATAGTGCTCCATGACCGAGGTCTGACCTAAAAGGACTGTATCGGCTTCCTGCCCCTGTACGCGCCGCAGCCTCGCCTTAACCTGAGACACGAGGCAGGATAGGTCAGACCTCGCAGGCATGATAGTGGACAGTAAGCGCTTATCCTTTTGTTATCTTACTTTATTTCCATCCTTTTAACGACAAATCCTAGGCAGCATATCTCAATACATAAGAGGCTTATACAAATACATAAGAGGCTTATACAAATACATAAGGGGCTTATGCAAATAGATAAGAGGCTTATGCAAATAGATAAGGGGCTTATGCAAATACATAAGGGGCTTATACAAATACATAAGGGGCTTATACAAATACATAAGAGGCTTATGCAAATACATAAGGGGCTTATGCAAATACATAAGAGGCTTATGCAAATACATAAGAGGCTTATGCAAATACATAAGAGGCTTATGCAAATACATAAGTGGCTTAGCCATTTGACGAGGCGTGAAAGGCGGACCTCAAGCCGCTTTGAGCGTTCACGCTGCCTGAGTCCTGCATGCTCTCTTGTTTCAATTTGCTGCTTTTTGCTATACTCATCCCATGATTCAAACTGTGTATGTTGAAAAACGAGCCGGATTCTGCCTTGAAGCAGAGCAATTACAGGCGGACAGCGCCGCTTTTCTCGGCGTGCAGGTGCAAAAAATTCGTATTCTTAACCGGTATACGGTGGATAGACTGAGCGCGGAAGACTTTGCGCTGGTGCGTGATACGGTATTCTCCGAACCGCAGACTGATTTGGTCTTTGAGACCGTGCCGGCGCAGGCGGATGATACTGTTTTCGCCCTTGAGTACCTGCCGGGGCAGTACGATCAAAGGGCAGACTCTGCCGCTCAGTGTATAGAACTGATTACCGGTGTGAAAGCGCCTGTACGAACGGCGCGCGTGTATATACTGCACCATGAAACGCCGCTTTCAGCAGTCGATTGTAAGAGACTTAAACAGTACCTCATCAATCCGGTCGATTCGCGTGAGACAACGCCTGAGCCGCCGCAAAGCTGCGTTGAAGCAGCAGCCGCCCCTCCTGATACGGTCGCCGTGGTAGCGGGCTTTACCGCCGCGATTGACCTTGAAACGCTGGCGCGCCGCTACGGTTTGGCTTTGTCTATCTTTGATATCATGATCTGTCAGCTGTATTTTTCCATATTCAAGCGGGAACCGACGATAACGGAGCTGCTTGTGCTTGATACGTACTGGTCTGATCATTGCCGTCATACGACTTTTATGACCTATCTGAACGCCATTGACGCATCGGATGCCTCAGACGACTTAGTGAAGGCGTTAGAATTGTATGAGAAGACCCGACAGGAAGTGTACGAGGATACAGCGCCGCTCCCTTCTCTTATGGATATTGCCTGCATTGGGGCTAAGGCGCTGAAGAAGCGCGGTCTCCTTGCCGATTGGGACGAATCAGCGGAAATCAATGCGTGTACGGTTAAGATAACGGCTGAGTTTGCGGACGGCTCTTCCGAACCGTGGCTCTTACTGTTTAAGAATGAGACGCACAACCACCCGACTGAAATCGAACCGTCAGGCGGCGCCGCAACCTGTCTGGGCGGGGCGATACGAGACCCGCTTTCAGGTCGCGCGTTTGTCCATCAAGCCATGCGTATTTCAGGCTCAGGCGACCCGCGCCAGCCGGTTTCCGAAACCCTGCCCGGAAAACTGCCGCAAATAAAGATTGCCCGTGAATCCGCCGCCGGTTATGCAAGCTATGGCAATCAAATAGGGCTTGCCACAGGGCAGGTCGCTGAATTTTATCATGCGGGTTTTATAGCAAAACACCTTGAGTTAGGCGCGGTTATCGCTGCTGTGCCGTACGATTGGGTGCAGAGAGCGGAGCCGGCGGCAGGCGATAAGGTCGTGCTGGTTGGGGGGAAAACAGGGCGCGATGGCATAGGAGGAGCAACCGGTTCATCCAAAGTACAGACAGGCGAGTCGCTCTACGAATCGGGCGCCGAAGTGCAGAAGGGCAATGCGGTTGAAGAACGCAAACTACAAAGATTCATGCGCAATCCCGCGGTAGTCAGCAGGATCAAACGGTGCAACGATTGCGGCGCAGGAGGCGTATCCGTCGCTGTAGGGGAAATAGCCGCCGGTCTTGATCTTGATTTGAACGCTATACCCAAAAAATACGAATCGCTTGATGGCACAGCCCTTGCGCTCTCCGAATCGCAGGAACGAATGGCGGTCGTCATAGCAGCCGCTGATGTGCAGACTTTTATTGAAGCCGCCGCTCGTGAAAACCTTGATGCTACCGTTATCGCGGAGGTTTCCGCGGAAGCGGGTATGCGTTTTTACTGGCAGGGAAAAAAGATTGTCGACCTTTCCCGAAACCTGCTCAATTCAAACGGAGCGCGCCGGCAGACACGGGTACGATTGCCGTCCCCGGCGCGGAAGAGGCACAGCAGTGAAAGTCTTGAGCAGGCTCTGTCATCGCTGCACTCGGCAAGCAGGCGCGGCTTGCAGGAACGTTTTGACGGTTCTATAGGCGCAGGCTCGGTGCTTTTCCCCTTTGGCGGCACGACAGCGGGGACGCCTGAATGCGGCATGGCTTCGCTTATCCCCTCTTTGGACAAAGAAGCGCTGACCGCAAGCATTATGACCTTCGGCTTTGATCCTGAAACGCTCTGCGCCGACCCTTACGAAGGCACCAAAGCTTCTATCCGCGAGGCTCTGGTCAAATTTGCCTGTCTGGGCGGGGATCCTTTTACCGCCCGCTTGTCATTGCAGGAATACTTTCCCCGTCCGCAATCGCCTGAAACATGGGGCATTCCAGTCGCCGCACTTTTAGGAGCTTTAGAGGCGCAGCTTGCTTTAGGCGTTCCGGCTATAGGAGGCAAAGATTCGATGTCAGGCACTTACCACGATCAGGCGCATGGTATTAGTCTTGAGGTGCCGCCGACCGTGGTTGCTTTTGCAGCCGGCGTTGCGCCCGCCGCCCGTATCCTTTCAGGGGCATTGTCAGGCACGGCGGGAAACAGTGTGCTGCTCTTTCCCTACGCCGGCACCTGGGAAGGGTTCAAGAGAAGTCTGCTGTTCTTTGGTGAACTAAAAAAAGCCGAAATTGTTTGCGCTGCCTATCCGGTTGGAGCAGGCGGTGTGGCGGCTAGTCTTGCTGTGATGGCGTTTGGTAGTATGATAGGTCTTGATTTTGATGCGGATGCCGTCCCTCAGCAGCTGGCGCATCAAGGCTCGTTTCTGGTTGAACTGAAAGGGGACGGCGCCGCAGCGCGATGGAGAGAGGCGGGTGCGCTTTGTATTGCACGAACAACGAGCGAGCCAATCTTTCGCACCGCTCAGGTCTCTACGCCTCTGGCACGGTTACGAGATATTTATGAAGCACCGCTTGCGGGGGTATATCAGGTAGAACCGGAACGGACGCCGAGGTCTGACCTATGCTCTCAGTCTGACCCTTGCTCCCCACAATCTGAACCGGAACCGGCGTTGAGGTCTGACCTATGCTCTTCGTCTGACCCTTGCTCCCCATCCGGCGTAAAGCATACCGAGCGCGCCTTTCTGCACGTGAAGAGAGCGCTCGGTTCTCCTACTGTTCTTATTCCGGTTTTTCCCGGCACAAACTGCGAATGGGATACGGAGCGCGCCTTTAGAAGAGCCGGCGCACGCACAGAGATTGTGGTATTCCGCAACCGCAATCACAGCGATATAGTGCAGTCAATCCGTGAATTGGCGCAGGCAGTGGCGCAAGCTCAGATACTTGCACTGTGCGGCGGTTTTAGCGCTGGCGATGAGCCTGACGGATCCGGTAAATTCATTGCCGCTGTGTTCAGGTCGCGCTTTTTAATTGACGCATTGCAGGACCTGCTCAATCATGACGGGCTTGTTTTGGGTATCTGTAATGGGTTCCAAGCCCTTATTAAAACCGGCTTAGTCCCCTACGGCACGATCAAAGCGGCGCGGGAGGACAGTCCTACGCTGACGGTTAACCGGATAGGTCGCCATGTATCACGCATGGTGCGGACTCGTGTTGTTTCAAGACTATCGCCTTGGATGCGCTTTGAAGAGCCTGAAGCGGTACACATTGTGCCGGTTAGTCATGGACAGGGGCGTCTTGTCATGCAGCAGGAAGAAGCGCGGCGGCTTTTTGAGGCGGGACAGGTGCCGTTCTGTTATATTGATAATCCGAACGGTTCTGACTATGACATTGAAGCTCTGTGCAGTCCTGACGGACGTATTTTGGGAAAAATGGCGCATTCAGAACGAGTTGGGCGGTATATTCACCGTAATGTACCGGGGAATAAGGTGCAGCGTCTCTTTGAAGCTGGCGTGCAGTATTTTATGTGAGGTGGAGGACTGTCCTCCACGCCTCGTCTTCCGTGGACTTCTACGAAGGTTTCGTAGAGTTCTACAAGGGTTCCGTGGAATCCTACAGAGGTTCTATAGAGTTCTATCTAAGAGTGTGCGGACAATGATTGACTGCGTGCGTTGAGAGTCTGAGGTCTGACCGAGAAAGCACAGCACGAGGTCTGTCCTTGGCAGACAGGAAGGAAAATGCGGTGATACTGAAAAAAATATTTAGAGGACTGTTAAACAGTCGGCTGAAGCGTTTTCCAGTACAGCTTTACGCTATAAAGTGAAAAAGAAGAAAATCGCCACGATGCTTTGTGCTTATTTAGCTATTTTGAGGAACACAAAGCGCTTTCTCTGTTTAACAGCCCTCTAAAAGAGGGGAGACCTTCTCCCCTCTCAACACTCATTGTGTCATGTAGTCATCAAAGATTTTACAGATGGTAATCTACCATTAATTAATCTCAAATTTAGCTTGAGTATTTGTAGTAACGTCAAGCTTTGCCTGACCGGTCAGATTCTCTTTAGGAATAGTGATTTTTAATGCTTCAGTTTTAGCTGCAGTTGGAGTACCAGTAATTACCAGAGTAACACTGGTAGAGGTAGCATCTGCTTTAGCTTTTGCCTTTAACCCAATCGGTAAATTGGTGATCCATTTCAGCTCAGTCTCTGCTTTAATCGCGGTGAATGTTTCATTCTCCAGCGTGATTGTGATTGTTACCTCACCAGTCAGTTCCGTTCCAGTCTTACCACTGATTGTTTTATCACTAACAGTTGCTGACTTTGCCAGTTTCGCTGCGGTAATGTTGAATCTAGCTTGAGTATTTGTAGTAACGTCAAGCTTTGCCTTACCGGTCAGATTCTCTTTAGGAATAGTGATTTTTAATGCTTCACTCGCCGTTTTACTTGGCTTCCCGGCAATGGTAATCTTAACGGTTGTAGTGCCAGCCATTACCTTCTCTGTAGCTTTTGCGCTCAAATCAGCCGGTAGATTGCTGAACCATGATTTTAGATCATCACCTGCTTTAATCGCGGTGAATGTTTCATTCTTCAGCGTGATTGTTACCTCACCAGTCAGTTCCGTTCCGGTCGTGCCGGTGATTGTTACATTCTCAACACTCGCTGACTTTGCCGGTTTCGTTACGGATTTCTGCTTATTGTCGTCGTCTCCACCGGGGCAACCCATAAATACGAATGCGCTGCTCAAGAGAGCAATCATTCCACACAAGAACTTCTTCTTCATAAAAAGAGTCCTCCTTAAAAATTGTAAGTTCTCCTCAAAGGAGACTTAAAAAAGAGGACCTCAATGCTCTTGCCGGATGTTTACAATAAGCGTATACTGGGACAAAAGCATTTCGGTGCAGCCCCAAAGACGGTTGATTCTTGGCAGAAGGTGCCGTTTTTGGGGTTCCTCTCTATTTTAATCAGCGGCTTACAGCCCCTGTTAAAACCACGATAACGTTGGTACGCCGCTCATCCGCGTACGAGATTCCTTTTTAGAAACAAGCGCACTGATAAGCGCTCAACTGTGTCTGATTATTCTGAGACCGTTCATACGGGTCAAATTTCCGTTTATTCACGCTGCTTCTTGTCTTGTCCGGTAAGCCGGTATAAGACTCTGAAGCGAAGAGTTTCTGCTTAGTGCTGCCGTCTTCATCTGATCAAGCCATACCTACGAATGTACTGCTCAAAGGAGACTTAAAAAGAGGATTCAATGCTCTTGCCGGATGCTTACAATAAGCGTATACTGGGACAAAAGCATTTCGGTGCAGCCCCAAAGACGGTTGATTCTTGGCAGAAGGTGCCGTCTTTGGGGTTCCTCTTTATACTCATCAGTGGCTTACAGCCCCTGTTAAAATCACGATAACGTTGGTACGCCGCTCATCCGCGTACGAGATTCTTTTTTAGAAACAAGCGCACTGATAAGCGCTCAACTGTGTCTGATTATTCTAAGACTGTTCATACGGTTCAAATTTCCGTTTATTCACGCTGCTTCCTGTCTTGTCCGGTAAGCCAAGTCATTTCAGTTAAATAAAACACTCTGTTGTTTAGGAAATTGTCTGTGATTAGGAAAGATAACATGCATAAAACCCGTCAGTCCCTAGCAGAAATCCTATAGGAAAGCAAACATTATACTAATATACTATAGTCTTTATATTTTATCAATATTTACAAGAAAAAATTTGAAAAAAATTACTATTTAGTCACAGACCGGAGAGGCACCAGCTGCCCTTTTGATGTATACGGCGCTTGGCAAACTTTAAGCTTCTCTTTTTGCATACCAGTCGGTATACTCTGTACTATGTTTACCGGTTTTATTGGCACGTATACAGAACCATGCGCCAGAGGGGAAGGCATATATTCATATTCGTTTGATCCGCAGACAGGCAGCATACACGATCTGAAGCTTGCCGCTCATGCGCTCAATCCTTCTTACCTTGTACTCAGTCCTTCAAAGCGTTTTCTCTTTGCCGCACTGGAATCAAAGAACGGCTCTGTCCGCGCTTTTACCTTGCATAAAGGCAGTTTGGCAGTGATCAACACTCAAAGCAGTTGCGGCGATGCCCCTTGTCATCTTGCACTTAGTCCTGATGAACGCTTCCTTATCGTGTCAAATTACGGCAGTGCAACTATTGCTGTCTTGCCGCTTGGCACCGATGGCTTTCTTAAAGAGGCGGTTCAGGTTATTCCCTTAAGCGGCTCAGGTCCGCACAAAACGCGTCAAGATTGTGCGCACGCCCATGCATGCACGTTCAGCCCTGCGGGAACCTTTGTTTGTGCCTGTGATCTGGGCAGCGACCGAGTTATTGTCTATCGCTTTGATCGCTCTTTAGGACGGCTCATACCGGTAACGCAGTACGCATCGCAGGCAGGAGCAGGTCCGCGGCACTTGGTCTTTTCACCCGATGGAGCGACTCTATATCTGGTCAATGAACTTGATTCTACCGTTGATGTGCTTGCCCTACCGGAGCGAGGGGAGCTTTCCTTACGCCAGCGGATAACAACAGTCCCTCAGGATTTCTCCGGGGAGAATACCGCCGCTGCCATTGCCTTAAGTCCAGATGGAATGTATCTGTACGTTTCTAACCGCGGACATAACAGTATCGCCGTATATGCGGTGCGATCTGATGCAAGGATTGACTTGATTGCGGTACAGCCTGTAGGCGGGGAAACCCCCCGCGACTTTACGCTCGATCCTTCCGGTGCTTTTTTACTGGTTTGTCATCAAGATTCTGATACTATGGCGGTCTTTAGCCGCAGCGAGTGCGGAACTCTCCAGCACAGGGCAACGTATGAGGTCCCCTCTGCGGTCTGTGTTTTATGTGTAGACCTTGAACGCTAATTTGTCAACCTTTAATCAAAGTTAATCCTATACCATTCGCTGATACGCCGGTTCAAAGAGCGGACCGATTCTGTCTCAGTGCTACGGATACATTCGTACAAATAGGGGAGAATGACTTTTTCTTTAAGGGCTATCCAGTGCTGCGGCAGTATATTTGGCGGTTCAAGCAAATCTTCAGGCGGTATATGACCTAAGAGTTCACGGTAAAACCGGGGAAATACCTGCTCGGTAACCGTGCGCATGGCTGAAAAGCCTCCGGCAATACCAAATAAAGTTTCATTTATATACATATTCTGAGTCAGCGCTAACAATGAGCTTTGCGTTTCTCCCTGAAAAAACCACTGCGTAAAAGACTTTGCCCCTGTTTTTGCCTTTCCCTGTTTGCATATACCGTAATACACTGTTTCCTCAGAAAGAGGAATGGAATTATTGCCGGCTATCCAGCGAAAATCAAGCTTGCTGCGCAACTCAGGCACGAGTGTAAACAATTCAGCGCTGTTCATATAGGTAAACAGAATACGCCCTGACAAAGCAAGTTTCTCCGGCGGTTCGTAAAAGTACTTAAAGGCAAAGTCATCTTCAGCTTGAATACTCGTATTAGCATCGCGCGTCCACTCTCTAATGTACTGCAAAGCTTCTGAGAGAGCTGCATCATTCCATACAAGCTCTTCTGTTTTGCCATTATCCCAGGTAGTCAAATCTGCTTCTCGAAACGATGCTTGGTACAAAGTTGCCATAACAAATAAAAAAGCATCATTCCACGCGGGCGAGAAGCCAATCCGCGCATACATACCGGCGCCTGCCAGATTGTAGGTCTGTCCTAAACTCTTTATCTCTGCCGGCTCTAGGGTGAATTTATCGGTAATAAGACCGGCATTATCTTGCGAGTATACCAAAGTCGGCAGGTTAAAAGAAACCGGCAGCAGGTACTGCACTTCTTCCACATTGCCCAGCGCAAGCAGTTTCGGATAAAAATCCGCAGACTGTATCAATTTTTCTTTGAATAAATCATCAAGAGAACGGAAGAGCGTACGAATTGAAGAGTTCTTTAACCAGCTTCCGACCACAATATCTGGCACATGGTCAGTACTGCTCAACTCTTGAGCAAGAGAATTGCAGTAGCGCACTTCAACATGGTAGCGGCTTTGACTTGCGTTAAAGTACTGGGCATACAAAGCAAATTCAGGTCTATCGGTCCAGAGAACCACCGTATCCGATTCAAAGATACGGCACGCACCAAGAAATACAAGCGGCATAAGGCATAAGAGCGCCGGCACGAGCGGTATTTTTTTTATGAAAGCTTCCAATGATTCACAGTCTTACAGCACGGCAGCTGTTTCGTATATAAGCCGGTACAAGTGTTCTAAATGCTCTTGATCAACACTTGAAAAGGCAACACGCAGATAGTCGCTGCCAAAAGCAATCGTTCCCACCCCATGACGGTCAAGTAATTCCTGCCGTAGCAGTTCCGCGTTTATACCCATGCACCGGAAAGTCATAAAATAGCCTGAGTTAAACGGAAGAGCTTTGAGGCGAGGGTGTGGTGGATTTGAATCAATAAAGTGCTTAATAAAGTGGTAACGGCTTTTGAGCACCGCATAATACTGCGCTTTTTCAAGAGGGGTTCGCGGATCGGCTGCACAGTGCAGCAGTAACGATTGTGCTGGTGTGTTGGCGCATGAAACCGAGGAACGAATCGCTCCCATGAGCTTTTTTATCAAAGCATCGTAGTGCGCCGGCTCTAGGGACTTTGATCCAAAGGTAACAAAACCGAGGCGAAGCCCCCAGGCAAAATCTTCTTTTGTGGGACCGTCAATTTTAATTGCCAGTATCCGGTCGTGCAGGCTACTGAGCTGGCTGAAAAGCGATTCCTGCATACAGTCCGGTTCATAGAACAGTCCGAAATAGGAATCATCACAGAGTACCAAGACATCGGATCCGGCATCTGCAATAGCTTTAAGCAGAACAATGAGCTGCTCAGCTTCGGAGCGGGTTAGAGTATAGCCTGAAGGGTTATGCGGAAAGTTAAGCATAAGACGCAACGGTTCTTTTTGCGCCCTCGTTTGGAGCGCCTTTTCTATGCCGGCAAAGTCGAGACCATCCCCGGCTTCAAAAAAAGGGATTTTGACTAAAGATGCGCCACGGCGCTGTTCAAAGATCAATTCATAATTATCCCAGCACGGCTGGCTTATGCACAGGGAACTGCACGGATCAAAGAAGAGATCGGCACAATAGGAGATGCCGGCGGTCAGACCCGGCACAAGAACCGGCAGCGAAATACGATTGGGATCAAGTGAAGGATTTTTCTCTGTGAGCAGTTTTTGCCATAGTTGACGTGTCTTTTCAAGTCCGGCGGTTGGGGCGTATGCTACTATTGCTTCCGGGCTAAGCGCTGCCAAAGGCTGCTGTAATGCGGACAAGATCATAAGACTGTCATTTTGATACGCCATTCCTATGGTAGCATTAGCCATATGAGCATTTTTTTTCGCCTCTACAGACTGGGCTATGATTCCTTTAGGAAAGTAAAGCCTCCGTCCCAAATCAGACAGAAGCCTTCCTGCAACGGTGGCTTCCAGTATACTATTTAGTTCTTGAGCAAGGTCATTCATGCTGGTAGTATGAAAAAAAACAAAGGCGACTGTCAAGAGCGCCGATATTCAAATAGCATGATAAATTATCCGCGTATCGTTCTTATCTTTTCTCTTGTCAGCGCGCTACGGCGGGTTCTAGCTGGAGACAGTCGGCGATATACCGTTTTGCCCGCTTATGCAACTTTTTCACATATAACAATGTATTCAAACAACATTGTATTTACTACTTTGCCCGCCTTATTTGTTGGTGAATTTCTACTCGGCATCGCTTTATTGCTTAAAGCCCGCTCGTAAGTTATTATATGTTTAAAACCATTTTGTTCAAATTTTTCCGCTATAAACTGGTCGGT
>JAISMB010000135.1 GCA_031276945.1 Spirochaetaceae bacterium
AAGAGTTTTTTCATCTCATCCGGCTCTAATTCAAAAGCGTCTCTGTTTACTTTTGAAGTAACATGATAGGTCAGACCTTGGTCTGTGCTCCCACGGGGAAAATTATGTGATGCCATAATCTTATATAATGGAACTGACTGTGCTTTTTGATTCAATGAGAGCACAATATTTTTTATTTATTTTTGAGGGTGAGGTCTGTCCTATCTTGTGTGTGGTAGGTCAGACCTCGGAAGCAGGATAGGTCAGTTCTACTCAGAGAGGAATGAGTTCTATCCAGAAGGTGCGAGGTCTGACCTACCCTGCGTTAATAGTTTTCTGAGATTTGCACATCAATAGTGAGTGCTACACGGTAGGTCTTGCCTCTTTGAACAAGAAGAGGTTTGAGCACCGAATAATCATTGATTTGAAATTTAACTTCATGGGGTCCCGGTTCAACCGGATAGGGGGAGGCGGTGCTGGTGAGCAGTTCATTATCAAGGTAAATCAGTACATGAGCAGGCGCTTCAAAAATAATAAGCGGGGTGGTGTCGTGCAGTTCTATAGTGAGTTCGTGGGTTTGTCCCCGTTCTACTAAAAACCGGATATTTTCATGCCGGTAATCTTCAGAAAGCACCATGAGGTGGTGTTCGCCCTCCTTTATTATCTGCTCATCAGCCGGATTATCAACCACCTGATCATCAATCAGTACCGTAAAGGGGCGGTCAGAGAGCTTTTCAGGATACTTAAAAGAGATTTGCAGCGCCCCTTCATCGCTTAAAATAGGTTTTACATGGACTTGAAAGACCAGCGCTTCAAATTCCTCGGTCAATCCTTTCATCACCGGCATAAAACGAAACAAAAGAGGAAATGAACGAGGCAGAACCGGAGCGGTTAGTACAGAAATATACGGCGTTGTCCGCAGCCCATGGGCATTTCGGAGAGGGATTTGATAGACGCTTTGAATCTTGTTTGCAAGCAATTCATAGACAATCTGCCGCCCCACAACATCAATGATGCCTAAGTGCGGCACGCTCCCTATATCAGCGTATACCATAAACGCCAAGCTCTGCTGATAGGCAAGAAATTCAGGCGGGGCGGTTATTTGTAATTCAATGCCGCGGAAGAAGCGGACATCGTGATTCAAGGTGATAATGATTGAACTGTTGTATGAGAGGGAAAGAGAGTCGCCTTCAGGATTATTGAGGGTAAGTTCTACTATCCCGGTAATAAGGGAGCGCACCGTCTCGGCATCAAGAGAGAAGGTTAAGATAAATAAGTAGACAAGACCAAGAGCGATGCTGCGTTTCATAGGACTAATGCCTCTAGCGTTCTACCTTTGAAAGGTAGTGCTTGGGGTCAAAAGCCTTGCCATCTTTGCGTAGTTCAAAGTGTAGGTGCGGTCCGGTCGATTGTCCGGTAGAACCGACTCTGCCTATGAGCGTACCTTTTTGGACGGCGCTGTGCAGAGTTGTTTCAATTTTTGAAAGATGACCATACAGACTTGACCAGCCGTCGCTGTGCTGTATGACAATATAATTCCCAAAGATCGCATTGTATCCTAGTTCTATAATGCTTCCGGTACGGGCTGCAAAGACTTCGGTACCGGCAGGAGCGGCAAGATCAAGCCCTTCATGCATCCTGAATATACCGCTCACCGGATTGACCCTGTAGCCGAAATCAGAACTAATCCGGTACTGAGTAAGCGGAAAGGCAAAATCGCCGTTTACATCAAGAAAGAACGCAAATTCATTACTATTAAATTTTGCTTCTCGGATAAAGTGAAACGCTTCTCCGTTGATAAGTAGGGGGACGCCGTTTCCTGCACGGCTGGCAAACATGAGCTTTTCGAGGTCTGATACTGGATTATCCGGTATAAAAAGACCGCGCATCACAGGCAGCAAGAGGGCGCGCTGCTCCTTGCCAAGGCTTGGATGCTCAAGCCGGTTTATCGTTGCCAGCGTTTCTATTGAAGTCGGTGCCGCAAGTACAAAAAAATCATCGGTACTCTGTGTTCTATAGGCAAATACTGTCAACGACTCTGTGATCTGTTCTTCTGTCATGGTACTGAGTTTTGGTCCTAGTGCATCAATCTGCCGGCGGTACTGTAAATACACCGGATCCCGTACCCGCCATTGGCTGATAAGAGGCAGTGCCTGCGTATCATCAGCATAAAGACTTGCAAGGCATAAGAAGACGAGTGCAAAACAGATCGGCGTTTTCATCATAATCCCCATGGAGAGCAGGGCGGTATGCGCATTGTCTGCCCAATCCCGATCCCTGCTAAAAATCAGTCTTTCTTTAGCCTGCTATAATAGCTTCTGCCGGGCAGGCGCCGGCACAAGCTCCGCAATCAATGCAGATATCCGCATCTATCCACCGTGCGTTTTCTTTTTCGCTAATGGCAGTGGAGGGACATTCGCTGTCGCATGTTCCGCAGTTAATACATGCGTCTGTAATTTTGTACGCCATACAAAACTCCTTAATAAAAGTGTTACCCACATTATACCAACAAATGAATACAGTGGGAAGACAGAAACAAAGAGAAATAAGAGGTTTAAGCTCAGACTAAAAAGGGTAGAAGGCTGACATGAGCAGCCTTCTACCTTGCTAGAGTGAAGACCTACATCCGAGCCGAGTGAAGACCTACACCCAAGCCGAGTGAAGACTCTCACCCGAACCAAGTGAAGACTCTCACCCGAACCAAGTGAAGACTCTCACCTGAGCCGAGTGAAGACTCTCACCCGAACCAAGTGAAGACCTACACCTGAGCCGAGTGAAGACCTACACCCGAACCAAGTGAAGACCTACACCTGAACCAAGTATAGAGTAGTACATGCTCTGTATCTGTTGCTCTGTATCTGTCAATAATTGGAGGCGCTTGGATAGGTCAGACCTCGCACCCATAAATCGAACTAATACCCTTCAAGGCAAGACCTCGCACCCATAAATCGAACTAATACCCTTCAAGGCAGCAGGGGTTTTGCGCAAGAAGACGCGGGATTTGGGGCGGGCAAAGCAGAACCCGCCCCTTGCGCTTGGGCAAAAGATGGGTATGGATACGCTCAGTACTCGTATGCCTTGTCCTTTTTAGTATTTCATAGTATAGTCAAGCATTATTGTACCGTTATGGAAAAGGTGTGATTCTAAACAATTCATGGAGGTACCGTGAAAATAGGTATAGATACTTTTGCCTGTGCGGGTGGTAAATCAGCCTTGGGCGAGTATATAACACAGATTTTGAAGAGAATTCCACCGTCCGGGGATTTGTATGAACTATTCGGCTGGGACTTTGACCGGTTTGCTTTTAGTGAAATAGCGCAGCAATGTGAGTTTATTCCGCAGTGTTTTGTGAACGGTGAAACGGCAAATGCCCTCTGGCATATATTCAAATACCCTGAATTTGTCAGAAAACGTAAATACACGGTTTGTTTTTTCCCCGCAGCCCATCTGTGTCTCTCGTATAAATCCCCCTGTCCTACTGTCGGAGTAATTCATGCAATACCGTCTCATTGGCGTCAACAGTGGCGCATCTGGGAACGGTTCACGGGGGTCGGCAGGCTGGTACTGCCGGCTTCTATCCGCAAGCTCGATCGTATTATTGCCGTCAGCCACTGGGTCAAACAGGAATTGATAACCTTTGCCGGGGTTAAAGATTCGCATATTGATGTGATCCCCAACGGCATTGATCTCACTCTTTTTTATCCGCGTCCTAAAAATGAAGAAAGCGTCCTCTTAATTCAGCCGTTTAGTTTTCGGAAACCGTATATATTATACGAATCATGTATAGAACACCCGTCAAAAAATCATAAGACGCTTATCGAAGCATTCGGGATATTTAAGGACCGGACGCACTATCCGCACCGCCTTGTCTTAGCCGGTGTCGATGGGTATGGGGCGGAACAGGTCAAAGTCAGCGCAACCGCATCCCGCTACCGGAACGATATTTTTTTTACCGGTTATTTTCCTGCTAAGAGCCTGCCTGAACTGTATGCAGGCGCCGCTATGGTCGTAATTCCTTCAATGGATGAAGGGTTCGGCAGTTCAGTACTAGCTGCCATGGCTTCAGGAGTACCGGTTGCATGCGCACGTTCAGCATCGCTTCCTGAAACCGCCGGAGATACAGCTCTCTATTTTTATTCCCGTAATTCTGATGAGATGGCGGAGTGTATGGTGACTCTTGCTACTAACCGTGATGTATACCGAGAATGCCGCAACGCCGGTATGCAACGAGCGCAGGAATTTTCGTGGGACCTGTGTGCTGAACGCACCTTACAAATTATTCAGGAAACGGCGGGAAAATAAAAATGCCGCCGACGAAAGGAGAAGAACGCCGGCGACATAAAAGAAAATCGTTAAGGAGGTACTAATACAACAAAAACCTCAGTACATGGTTACAAAAAAAGCTTTTTTATGGTTATGGTACGAGAGAGGCACGGCTGCCTGTATGAGAAGTTAGAAATCAATCAAACAATGATTTGGTATCCTGACGTGCTAAAGCAGTACCGTGTTTGTTAGAGAGCGATTTTTCATTGAGCATTTTTTTCCAGTCACAGAGGTACTGCAATGCTTCCAGAGGGGTGAGCCTATCAGTATCAAGAGTGCTTAACTGACGGATTATAGACTCGCCGGGAAAGATACGGGGAGGAGGCGGTGCGATGGAGGAGAGTTTTTCGTTGTCTAACAGTCGGTCGCTTTCTTCAAGGCGTTCCATAATAGCTTCTGCACGAAGACGGACATGCTCACTTAAACCGGCAAGGCGGGCAACATAGATACCGTAGGATTTTGCAACAGCGCCTTCTTGTATCCGGCGTAAAAACACCAACCCTTCTTCCTTGTCTAAGACTTCCATAGAAAGATTGATTTTTTTAGAGTGGCTGAGGCGGGAAAGTTCATGGTAGTGCGTTGCAAAAAGGGTTCGGCACTGTATACGGCTCAGAAGCTCTTCACTGACTGCCCAGGCAATGGCAAGCCCATCGTTAGTACCGGTGCCTCTGCCTACTTCATCCATAATAACAAAACTTTTTTCCGTCGCTGTATTGAGAATGGCGGCGGTCTCATTCATCTCAACCAAAAAAGTCGATTCGCCGCGGGCAAGGTTATCAGAAGCACCGACCCGGCAATAGATACGGTCTACAATACCAATCACAGCTTCAGTAGCAGGAACAAAACTTCCCATTTGCGCCATAATAGTAATAAGCGCATTCTGTCTGAGGTAGGTTGACTTACCAGCCATATTTGGACCGGTAATAAGCGCAAAAGAAACCATGCTGCCATCAAGTACACAGTTGTTTTTGATAAATTCACCAGCCGGCAAGTGAAATTCGACCACGGGGTGTCGACCTTCAATGATTTTGAGACTGGTACCGCTGTTTAATTCCGGACGCACCCACCGGTGCAGTATAGCTGCGTAGGCTGAAGATTGTGCGACATCGAGTTCAGCAATACGATGGGCTGCAATTTCTAATTCAGGAAGCACTGACCGGGCGCTATTCCGCAGCTCAAGAAACAGCTGTCTTTCCATTTCGATAATCTTATCGGATGCTCCATTGATCTCTGCTTCAAGCTCTACAAGACGTTCTGTGCTAAAGCGTTCTGAGCCAGCCAAGCCTTGGCGCCGAATGAAGTACGGCGGCACTTTGGGTAAATACTGGTTGCTGACTTCTATGAAATAACCAATGAGCCGGTTGTACCGTATTTTAAGCGTTGGTATGCCGGTTGTCTGCCGTTCGTTCCCAACATAGTCTTCCAAAAGATGAAAGCCTTGTTTCTGTATTTTATGGAGCCGGTCCAATGCTTGACTGTAACCAGCACGGATTAAATTACCCTCGCCCAGCGTTAGTGCCGGCTCGCCTACCAATGCTTGTTCAAGCAAATCTCTCAGTTCCATCAATTTAACCAAAGAGTCTGCATTAAAAAGCACCGGGTCTTTTGTTTCAAAAGTACAAGAGAAATCTTGGAGTATTTCTTCTATTTCATTAAACCGGAACAGAGCATTTTTTACCTTGAGCATATCACGCCCCAGTGCTTTATCCATAGCAATACGGCTGATAAGCCGCTCGAGGTCCGGCGTTTTTGAAAGGATGTCCCGGATAGTGTTCAGTAGTTTCTGATTGCTATAAAACATTTCCACCATATCAAGACGTTTATTGATACGCTCACTATTCTGTACCGGATGAAGGATACGCCGTTTAAGAAGTCTTTGCCCCGCCGGAGTTTTTGTTTTATCCATAACTTCAAGCAGCGAAAATTTCACATTGCCATCACGGAGGTTATACACAAGCTCAAGGTTTCGCAATGAAGACTCGTCTATATTCATATATTCATTTTCATGGTAGACAGTCAGTGAGCGGATATGAGGAAAGGACTTAATTGAGGCATTATCAAGGTAGGTCAATAAGACACCGGCAGCAATTATTTCCGGAGCATTATCTGCGAGGGCAAAACCTTTCATGTTGACTGTGCCAAATTGACGGATAAGACGTTCCCGGTTTCGCTCAGCCTCAAAAAACCAGCCGGCAAAACGATTAATGACCATCTCATGCCGGATGTTTTCCGATTTTATCTCAAACGATTCCGGTACGATGATTTCTTTGATTTGAAGACGTTCACGTTCCTGCCGTATTCGATCTTGTGCTTGTGCAGTAGGAAAAGAGGTAACAAAAAATTCCCCTGTTGAAAGTTCAAGATAGGCAAAAGCAGCAGTTTCATGCACCGGCGCAAAACTTGCAAGGTAATTAGAACTACCGGTTTCAAGAAATTCCTCATTCACCGTCGTGCCGGGAGTAATAATCTCTACAACTTTGCGCTCAACGAGTCCTTTGACCGGATGGGAAAGCTGCTCACAAATGGCAACTTTTTTTCCCAGCTTAAGGAGCCGGGCAATGTATTGATCTACCGCATGATAGGGAACGCCGCACATAGGAATCCCATTGCGGCTTGTCAGTGTTAGATTTAATAAAGCTGCGATTTCAATAGCATCATCGGCAAACATTTCATAAAAGTCGCCGAGCCGGAAAAGAAGAACATCGTCTTTGTGTTCACGTTTTATTCTATTATATTGAGCAAGCATAGGAGACTGCTCTGCTTCATTTTTCATATTATGTAGTAGAAAGAAGAAGTACAGGATATGAAAGATTCAGCACAATCCGCAAGACTTTGCTCAATCTTCTGCTCTTCTTTATCTTCTTATCCCTCCTTTCTTTATCTTAAATCGTTAATTAGCTTATCGGTAACACGAGCGACTAAAATCAAGCGGATTATTTTATGAGGTATCAACGGCATAAAAAATACGGTGCGTTTGCAAAAAAGAACAAAGTCAGCGTTTTGCCCTTAAATTGTTAATAAGCTTATCAGTAATATCAACCGAATGACTGTACCATAAGATACTGTCATTTTCTTTGCTGTTAAGCACCATGCTGTACCCTTCACTTTCAGCGATAAACCGGATTTCATTATAAACCTGTTCCAAAAACGTTCCGGATTGTACCAGCTTGCTTTTTTCATTTTCCAATTCAGCGGTTTTTGTCTTGTAATACTCTTTCAGGAATTCTGATTTTCGGTATATATCACTTTCTAGGCGAAGTGCCTGTTCTCTCTCTCCTTTCTCTTCAGCCGCAAGCTGCAGGATCCGCAAGTCCTGAATCTCTTTTGTCATGCGATCGATCTCAAGCTGTATCCGGGTGCTTTTCTCTTCAAATTCCCGCACCGCACGGGAATCCCGAAAAAACGTTACATACACCTTCGGCAAATCGACAACCGCAAACCGGGTGAGCTGCTGCGCTGAAACGCCGGCGATGCTGCACAATCCCAATACTATACCCACTAAAAGCTTCATAGTTCTCTCCTCATAGCTTGCATTGATGCGACAAGAGCCGCAAAACTCACGAAAACCGGCACAATGCCGGCAATACCGGGACTTATCACCAGCAGATTATACAGACCATGAATCCCAACCGCGCTTATAAACTGCACAAAGGCGGTAACCGGCTTTATGGCATAGAGAGAAAATACCCTCCCCACGCGTGCGCCGCACGCGCCGTGCAGCGGCGCTGCTGTAACGGCGCGCACCAGCGCATTGTTCAAGTCCGCAGCTCCATACGAGGCGCTCTCAACCAGAGCAAAGCCGAAACCGGCAACTAAACCAACCGCAGCTCTGACCGGCACTGCCTGCGCCTTTTCTTTTATAACAATCTTCTCAAAGAAAAAGAACAGCAAAAGGGCAAAAAATCGTCCTAATTCTTCGGTTAAGGCTATGCGTAGAAAAACTTCGCCCAAGACTGCACCTAGAGTCGGGCGGTAGGCGACGCCTGAAAAAATCAACTGGAGAGCGAGGGCAAGAACAAGCGAAAAAGCGCCGGTAAGGAGCGCTAATAAGAAATGTTTTGTTGAGAGCGGGAATTTGCTCATACGAAACCAGAGATACAACGGTAAGAGCGGTAACGCCGCAATCCCAATCAATAATCCTAAAACCCACAATCCCTGCATACCTACGGCAGTATAGCAAAAATCACCGCTTAATGATAGGGTATAAAACACGAAAAACGGGAGGAGGATGAACCTATGAACGTTTCAGATGCGCCTCTTATGCACGAGCCGGAGCGCCGACTCTGTCTTATGGGCGCAAAACATGCGGGAAAGAGCAGCGCGGGTGCGGCGCTGGCACGCCTTTACGGAGGGCGTTGTCTTGATCTTGATGAGCTGCTTACCGTGCAGACCGGGGAAACCCCGCGGCAGTTGTACCTTCAGTCGCCTACTCTGCTGCACACTGCTGAGAGCGCCGCGCTTGCTACCGCGCTTGCGGTAAAGACGGAGCGCCTGCTTGTTATCGCCGCGGGCGGCGGGATTATTGACAATCCTGCTGCCTGTTTGCACTTGCAGGCGGCTGATCTTATTTTGGTCTGCCTTGCTATTTCCGCGCAGGCTGCGTGGCGGCGGATAAGCGCCGGTCCGCTGCCGCCTTTTTTGCAGACAGATAATCCGCAGGAGAGCCACCGGATACTTCACGAAAGGCGCACCAACCAATACCGTCTGCTTGCACACCTCGTTATTGCCGCTGAAAGGAAAAGCCCCGACCAGATTGCGCATGAAATCATGCAACGTATCAATGATGAGCGCCCCTGCTCATAGGTCAGACCTCTACATCTTCCACCGAGGTCTGACCTTCATAAAAGCAACTTGAGGTCTGTCCTCCATGCACTATCAGTTACCAGAGAGACAACCGTCATGATTCCCTGTTCACGGTGGTATGCGCCGCTGTACTGCCAGTCTTTAGGCTTCTGCACCAATCCTGCTGCAACAGGGTTTTGGTCTATGTACTCAAACACAGTCCAAAAGTCTCTCTCATCCTTTATCTCGCGTGAGAAAAACCTGTCTCCCCAAAAATGACCGGTCTTATGGTGCTTCTTGTTCCACCGAATAGCAAAAACCATCTTGATCCACTTCAATATATCAGAGAGACTCTGCCCTTTTTCAGGCGTGATGAGAAAGTGGAAATGGTTACCCATGATGCAAAAGTTCCACAGTTTAAACTTGAAACTTTTTTTGTTTTTAGCTTCTTTAATCACGGTGAGAAAGAGTTTTTTCATCTCATTCGGCTCTAATTCAAAAGCATCTCTGTTTACTTTTGAAGTAACATGATAAGTCAGACCTTGGTCTGTAAGCCCACGAGGCAAATTATGCGCTGCCATAATACCTATATAAAGGAGCTAATTGTGCGTTTTGATTCAATGAGAGCGAAATATTTTTGATTTATTTTTGACGGCGAGGTCTGTCCTATCCTACCCTGCCGGTCAGAGGGCGAGGTCTGACCTAAATCAGCGACTTATGCTGACCTAAACCACCTTCGAGGTCTGTCCTAACCAAGCGTTCTAGGGGTGTCGTCAAAAGGAAGGAAATAAAGTAAGATAACAAGATGAAAGAAAATGGAAAAGCACTGCACAGACACGACATCAGTGATAACCTCTGGGAAAAGATAAAAGACTTACTACCAGGAGCGGCAGGTAAACAGGGTCGAATGGCTCATGACAATCAACGCTTTATCAATGCTGTATCTTGGATTATCAGAACCGGCGTTCCAGACAGAGATTTACCACCTGAATACGGCAACTGGAAAAATACACACCGAAGGTTTTGCCGCTGGCGGGATAGGGATGTCTGGCAAACAATAGCCGCTGAAGTTATCGGGGAAGTGGATACCCAGTGGCTTATGATAGATGCAACTTATAGTAAAGTCCATGCGGACGGATGTGGAGCGATTGGAGGAAATCAAGGGATAGGGCGAGGGTTTTAACTCTACGCCCTAAGGTTTTAACTCTACGCCCTAAGGTTTTAACTCTACGCCCTAAGGTTTTAACTCTACGCCCTAAGGTTTTAACTCCACGCCCTAGGGTTTTAACTCCACGCCCTAGGGTTTTAACTCCACGCCCTAGGGTTTTGACTCCACGCCCTAAGGTTTTAAGTCCACGCCTTAGGGTTTCGACTCTACGCCTGAGGGGGTGTCGTCAAAAGGAAGGAAGATAGATCTGAGATAGAGAGCGGCAAGAAAGGAATCAGAGCGTTGAGCATACCGAGTAGCAATACCTCTCCACTGCTTAAGCCACCGAAATACATTCTCAATAAGATGGCGTCTTGAATGGGCGGTGTCTACTACATAATTCACGTCATACCTTCTATCGGCTAACAAGACTTTTACCGATACACCTGCCATTAAAGGCGGCGCATAGGTGCAATCCGCCTCCTGCCCCGCTGAAACTATGATACGCACTGGCTTTCCCTTCTTAAGCAACAGGAGGTAAATCTCTCCAAGGAACGCCGGTTCTGAAAATCCAGGATACAGCGTTGATAAAGCGTCGATTGTCATGAGCCATTAGGGCGAGGTCTGACCTATCTTAACTATCTTAACTGAAAATCTTGAGAGGGCTGTTAAACTTTCAAGGCTCAGGCGCTTTCCAGTACAGTCCGTAAACTGTAAAGTGAAAAAAGAAAGT
>JAISMB010000136.1 GCA_031276945.1 Spirochaetaceae bacterium
GCCGTAAGCCGTAAGCCGTAAGCCGTAAGCCTTTACTGTCTGTCTGCCTTTCCTTAATCGAACCATTTTTCTATAGTACCTTGTCCCCTCAAGAAATGTCAAGCTTCGATTGCAGGGTAGGTCAGACCTCGCCCGCTTGCTCATGCCGTAGGATAGGTCAGACCTCGCCGTCAAAATAGGTCAGCGGCAGGGTAAGTCAGACCTTGCCCGCTGCTCATACCATAAAGAAATGTCAAGCTTCGATTGCGGGTAGGTCAGGTAGGTCACGCTTTATCAACGCGGTATCCTGGATTATCAGAACCGATGTTCCTTAGAGAGATGTACCTCCTGAATACGGCGACTGGAAAAATACACACCGAAGATTTTCCCGCTGGCGGGATAGAGATGTCTGGAAAACAAGAGCCGCTGAACTTATCGGGGAAGTGGATACCCAGTGGCTTATGATAGATGCAACGTATAGTAAAGTCCATGCGGACGGATGTGGAGCAGTCGGAGGAAATCAAGCAAAAGGGGGCTCAATACCAAAGTCCACCTTGCTATAGATAAGAAAGGAAAGCCGGTACGTATCATAGTTTCAGCGGGGCAGGAGGCTGATTGCGCCTATGCGCCGCCTTTAATGGCAGGTTTATCGGTAAAAGTCTTGTTAGCCGATAGAGGGTATGACGTGAACCAGGGAGGAGACACAGCCTGTGCAGGAGGTAGTAAGGTAGTTATTCTTTCCAAGCGTAGTCGGAAGGTGGTAAGGACTTATGACACAGAGCTGTATAAGAAGCGCCATCTTATTGAGCATGTATTTCGGTGACTTAAGCAGTGGAGAGGTATCGCCGCTCTCTATCTCAGATTTATCTTCCTTCCTTTTGACGACACCACCTAGCGGAAAACTGATCACAAGCCACTGATCACTGTTTACTATCCTGCCTCCGAGGTCTGACCTGTCAGAGACCTACCTGTCAGAGACCTACCAGAGCTGGGCTTATGCCCAAACGCCGAAGGCTTGCCTTTGCACGGTTTTTTCTGTATGTTAGGCATAAGGAGTTTATATGAGTGTTGTTGAACAAATAAAAGATGCGCTTAATACGGTTCGCCCTTCGCTTCAGGCTGACGGCGGAGATGTGGAATTTGTGTCTTATGCAGAAGATAACGGCGTTCTTTCCCTTAAATTGAAAGGCGCCTGCGGTGCTTGCCCTATGGCGCAGATGACTCTCAAGCAGGGTATTGAGCAATTTGTGCGCCAGCAAGTTCCTGAAGTGAGCGAAGTAGTAGGAGTATAACTATTCCTCTTCAAACCGAGGCGCCGGGCGCTTGCTATAAAGAGACCGGCGCCGTATTGAAAAAAAGAGACTGGAAACCAAGCAACGATTGAATCAAGAGCATACATTTTTACAGACAGTAGCCGCCTCCCCTTCAATAGCCTCGGTAAGGGAAGCGGTGCGACAAGAATCCTTCCCTTTTACTATTGATGCGCCGGATAGCTCTCTGCGTTCGGTCTTGACCGCCCTCTTTTATCAGGATAAGCCCAGAACTCTGCTTGCAGTTGTGCCACAGGAACGAATCGGACAGGCGCTCGCCAGCGATCTGCACGCCTTCGGTATACCGACGCTCTACTTTCCGTGGTGGGGAACGCTCAGTTATACTGAAAGCCCTGCTCTCGCTGCGGTGTTTAGCGAGCGGGTCCGTGCGCTTGAAGCCCTCGCTTCTGGTAGAAAGACCGTGATTATCATGGCTGCCCGTGCCTTTCTGACGCCGCTTCCACCGCCTGCTTATTTTAGAAGCCTCCTTTTTACCGTCCATACCGGCGCAAGCGTTGATCCGCTCTCCATAGGCGCCAAACTGACCGCATACGGTTATACCCGTGTGCCGCGGGTACAAATGCGCGGAGAGTTTGCGGTGCGCGGTGAAGTGCTTGACCTGTCGAGCAATGACGATGAAAGTTACCGTCTGCTTTTTGATTTTGAACGGATAGCAGAGATAAAACGCTTTGATCTAGTTAATCAGTCAAGTATAGAAACGGTTGCGTCTATCTGCATACACCCGCAAAAAGAACTTATCTGGACCGATGAGCTGATACTGCAATTACAGGAAAATCTGGAGAAGATGCCCGAATTCCCGACCGGTGCGGCACGGACTATTGAACAGCTCATTGAGCATAAAAAAGCCCCCAGTGAAGAGCTGTTCTTTTCCCTTGCTTTTGAAAAGCCCTCCTCCGTACTTGACTACCTCGACAGCACCGGACTTGTCGTCTTCTTTAACCATGAGCGCCTTGAAAAACTGCCGGAAACGCTCATGTATGAATATACGAGCCTGTACCAAAAAAAAGACCCGCAATGGGAATTACCGCCTCCGACTTTGCTGCTTTTGGATTTCAAGCGTCTTACCCAAGAGGCGGTGCGCAGTATTTTCTTTGGGACTTTCCTGCAAAGCAGCCGGTGCTACCGGATTGCAGCCGAGGAGCCGCAAAACTTTTTGGGTAATATTACCTTTTATAAAGAAGAAATGACTGCCCTTATACAGCAAGGCTGGAACATTGTGGTAGCTGTTGATTCTGAGGTGCAGATTGAACGTATGCGCACCCTGTTCAAGCACAGTGCCGTTACCGTTCTGCTGCTTGCCATACAATCCGGTTTTATCCTGAATGAGTTAAAGCTTCGGGTTATACAGGAGCATGAGATATTCGGCAAGAAGCTAACCCGTCCAAACTCGCTTAAAACGGTACGCAGCGCGGCGCTTGATACCTTTGTCGATCTAAATCCAGAGGATTTTGTCGTACACCTCAACTACGGCATAGGACGGTTTAAGGGTATAGACCGGATAAAAGCTCTGGGACATGAACGAGATTATATAAAGCTTGAATACGCCGGTGGGGAGACGATCTTTGTTCCTATAGAACAGGTTAATTTAATTCAGCGCTATATCGGTAATGAAGGGAACGAACCGCCTTTGGATTGGCTGGGGTCTAAAAGCTGGGAAGCCCGGAAAAACCGTGTTAAGAAAGCTGTAGAGGACCTTGCGGGTAAACTGCTTGCCCTCTATTCAAAACGCAAAGCTTCAACGGGCTTTGCCTTTGGTCCGGATACTGAATGGCAGGCTGCGTTTGAAGCTTCCTTCCCTTTTGAAGAAACAGAGGATCAGATCCGGTGTGTGGAAGAAATTAAAGCCGATATGGAAAGCCCTCATCCTATGGACCGGCTCATCTGCGGGGATGTGGGCTATGGTAAAACCGAGGTAGCTGTCCGTGCCTGCTTTAAGGCGATTATGGCGGGGAAGCAGGTTGCCTTTCTTGCACCAACGACTATACTAGCCGAACAACATTACGAGAATTTTCTTGAGCGTTTTGCCCAGTTTCCCGTACGAATAGCCATGCTCTCACGCTTAGTCGATAAACCGCTTATAAAAAAAACACTCTCTGCGCTGGAGCGCGGTGAGATTGATCTGGTAGTCGGCACGCACCGGATTCTTCAAAACGACGTACAGTTCAAGAATCTGGGACTTATGGTCATTGATGAAGAACAGCGTTTTGGCGTCAAAGATAAAGAGAGGCTCAAGGAAATGAAGCACAACATCGACTGTCTCACGTTAAGCGCCACGCCCATCCCGCGCACTTTACATATAAGTTTGTTAAAAATACGCGATATGAGTCTGCTCAACACAGCGCCGCAAAACCGTCACCCCATTGAAACTGTGGTTACTGAATATAAGACAGAACACATTGCCGCTGCTATCCGGCGTGAAGTAAAACGCGGGGGACAGGTCTTTTTTTTACATAACCGTATAGAAAGTCTTGATAAGACACGTCTTGACCTCGAACGACTCGTGCCTGAAATGCTTATAGAGACGGCTCATGGACGGATGTCTGCGCAGGAGCTGGAGAATGTGATGCACAGGTTTATTCACGGCGGATTCCATGTACTTGTTTCAACGACTATTATTGAAAACGGCATAGACATTCCCAATGTCAATACCATCATTATAGACCGGGCAGACCTCTACGGCGTTTCTCAGCTCTACCAGTTGCGCGGCAGAGTCGGTCGTTCTGACCGTGTTGCCTTTGCCTATCTTTTTTATCCGGACCATAAAAGCATATCGGAACTTGCCATGAAACGCCTGCAAGTCATTTCAGATTTTACTGATTTAGGTTCTGGTTTCAAGATAGCTTTGAAAGATATGGAAATACGAGGCGCCGGTAATCTTTTGGGTAAAGAACAATCAGGCGACATCTATTCAGTCGGATTCGATCTGTACGTCCGTCTTTTAGATGAAGCTGTCCGTAAACTCGAAGATGAACACTACGAAGCTGAAACTGAAAGTCTTTTGGAATTAGAATATTCCGGTTTCATCCCAGACAGCTACATTGATTCAATGCAGGAGAAAATGGATGTCTACAAAAAAATCGCCAGTATTCGGGAAAAAGCAGAGGTACGGCTTATGTATGCAGAATTGCTTGATCGTTTTGGTCCTCTGCCAGAAGAAGTCTTGTCGCTCTTATCACTAGCAGAAATACGCATTATCTGTCGCGAGCTTGCCGTGTCCTCATTGCGTGAACGTGCCGGCTTTGTTCGGGTTTCATTTGCCAAAGTCGCCCGGATCAATATAGACCGGTTACTACAACTGATAAAAGACTCAAAAGGAACAATAAAACTGGATCCCAAAGCACCCAATACCGTGATATTAACAAGCGGCACTATCGGGCTGAAAGAAAAAAGCGCCTTTATTCGTGAAAAACTGTCAGTATTAGTGTGAGCTACCCAAGGCTCAAGCGGTGGGCTTCTTGTTTCACAGACCAGACTGAGACCGAAAGATCACGCCCTGCCATCCAGCACGCCTTGTATTCCTGCGCCCTCCCAAGAATCTGAGCCTTTAACAGTGAGTTTGTAGTGCAGCTTTTTTATTTAAGAAATGATGATGCTTATGAGGAAGGCAGTAATACGTGCTTAAATATCGGCTGGAGTTTATCCCAGACCTCTTCAATAGTACCCGGTATGCTTACGCCGGCAGCGTTCATATGACCACCGCCACCGAATTGTACGGCAATCTTTGACACATCAACGGTTCCTTGAGAGCGAAGCCCAACGGTACAGTTTTGCGCTGTCTCCTGCCGGATAACGACGACTGCATCAACCCCAGCTATGGATTGTAATAACTGGTACAAACTGTCTGAATCTCGGTGTTCGAGTCCAAACCGCTGCGTTTCTTCTAATGTTTCGTGGGTTACAATGAGTTTTCCTGAAAAGTAAGAACGCGCATTAGAAAGCAGGATACCAAGGAAAATGCAGAAATTAAAGGTTTTTCCCCCGTTGATTGCATTAAAAACCCTCTGTGGACTGGCACCGTTACGGACAAGTTCTGCCGCGCAGTCAAAGGTAGCAGCCCCCTGTTCGGTAACATGGCGGAAAAAACCGGTATCAGTGCATAAACCAAATAACAATAATTCCGCTTCTTCGGCTCTCAGATTTATTCCAAGGGCTTTAACCAAAGAAAAAATCATGGAAGTTACAGAGGGCGCTTGGGGATCCAGAAAAACCGGTGTCGCGCTGCTCTCTTTCGTATACTGACTACTAGCTTTATGATGATCAATAATTGCAGTTGGTAATCCTTCCAGCAAAGATGCGATAGTACCGGTACGGCACAGCGTTGAACAATCAACTATAATAAGCTGCGCGCCGTACCGGTCGGCTTCATTGATAGATGCGGTAAAGCGGTCCCGATAATGCACAATCTCCGGTCTTTTGAAGGGGCCGGCAGAACAGAGAAGGACTTTTTTACCAAGACGGTTCAACGCCTCCCCTAGCACTAACTGACTTCCTATACAATCACCGTCCGGCTCCTGATGTCCCGCGATGATAAATTTATGACCTTCTTCAATAAAAGAAATAAGTTCATGCGGAACTATTACCGGCTTGTGCATGAGGTTACCTTACCTTTATTCTACCGGACGATCAAAGTCCAGCCTGAAATCTTCCGCCTCAGGGTTAAAGCGATCATCAAGATTGCTATCGTAGATTATACTGCCCCATGAAGGATGATTCGATTCGTTACGGATATAAAGCCTGACATGACTAAAGGTCCCAGCTTTATAAAAAACAGTCAAATAGGGCCATGCTGTCCCGGGACTCAATGAAATAATATCGCCCCTTCCCCCAATGGTAAAAAACCAGTCGTACGGTAAATACGTGTACAGCACCTCATCAACATTATCCCGGTATGCCACTACATATCCCTTGCTATACGGATAGATTTTCTCGATAGGCACATTAACATAGTAGAAATCAGAATTTCTTGCACCTACATCCTGCGCAAAAACCGGTATAGCCGTTACTAACGCAACCATGACGGCTGTTAAAAAACAAACTTTCTTCACCTTATCCTCCATAAAAAACATAGTGTTATAACTATATCGGATTATGTTAAGCACTGCAAGAGGAAAAAAGCGGCAGGAGAGCGGATAGAGAAGGTATCCGCATACCTCCACCGCGCTCTTTCTCTGAGGATTATCATGACAGCGATACAGCACAAAAGCAGTCTGAAGCTCTGCCCTTTAAGCTGTCTCTTAGTTATCAGAGATAGCACACAGGCAGATAGCTCTGAGAGAGAAAGCGGCGAGGAAGGAAACGGTGCGGGGCGCATAAGGGAAAATGATACCGCTCCGCTCTTTGAATCAGCGAGACACGTTCTCAATACGATGGCGCTCCTTATATAGTCCTTTGTCAAGAGCGCCGCGGGCGCTTCCCCACCCAAATCTATACGTTCCCAACCCATTTCTCTAAGTTGGAAAACTGTTTCTCTAAGTCGGAAAATTGAATTTGAGAAAGACTGCCTCTTTTTTTCAGGTGTGATAAGAGCGGGAAAATGATTATCAATGATGCCGTAGAGACATACGACCTATCATACGGGGGTGTAAATCTGCGTTTTACTTTGGGGTAAGTAGTATTTTTCCCAAGGGCTGCCCTGAGACTATCTATTACGGAAGCTCGGTGTAAAGGGTAGGCGCCAAACACTGAAAGAGACGCGGGAGCGGCGTTCCGTCTTAAAATAGACGCTTCCCGCCTCTCACAAGAAAAAAAGGATTACCGCGCAAGACTCTTCCTTGGGAAAAAAAGCGGTTGAGAAACGCCGTTACCGCATCCGAAGCCATATATGCCTTTGATTTATAAGACAAAAACCGTGAAGGTTAAGAAACAGGAAGTCTTTGAAGAGCGTGAAATCCAAGTCCTCTCAAGTCAAATGCGCCAGTCTGTCAGAGAGGAAATCCACGGCAACATAAAAGTCTTGTCCACGCTCAAAAAGCGAGGGAAAAGACGAAGGAAGCTCACGTTTCTCTCCCGCTGTAACACAGTAGAGTTAAAACAGTCCGGCATAATCTACCGAATTGTCGGGAATAGGCTGTTTGTGCAGGGGTTTAAGAAGCCATTCAGATTGGAAGGCTTGGAATAGATACCTGTGGCGCAGACAACCAAAGTTTAGACGGAGGAAACCAAAGTTCAAGGAGCGGAGAGGGCGATGCGAAACTGATAAGAAAAGCGTCCGGTTATTATCTGCATATCACCGGTTATACGGAGAAAAAGAAGCGGGAACAGACCGGTAAAAGCGTAGGGCTGGACTTCGGGATAAAAGATAACATCGTAGACAGTGAAGGAAACAGTACAACTGGGTATTTCTTGAAACGAAGCGGCTGAAGAAAATATCAAAGAAGAAGATATGGCAAGAGAACGATGTGATAGCTGTTTAGGATGAGAATATCGCTTGAGGGAAGTCATCAAAGGTGAAGGGCTGAGGAGGGGAGGTATACGTGCGGAGGCGGTTACTCGGAAGAGAGCGGGGCAGAAGGGGCGGCGTATACGACAGGAAAGAATAAATATTCAGGGGAGGGCGCAGAAATACAATGCGTGCGGAATTTGAAACAAGAAGACCAGCGCTCAAAGCCTTGGGGTAGCTCAGTGTATGTCTTTCAGAGAACTCATATTGTCCAAGACGGTTTTACTAGAATTGAGCAAGAGGGTGGTCTCATTCTTAATTGTTGTTATGAGCTGATTTATCAGGGTAAGCGCATCAATAACCTGTTTACCATTGTTACTTTCTATTTCAACCGCATCAGCTATTATCTGATCTTCATTTTTAACCGCATTGACTAAGGTGATAATCGCATCAAACTGATTCTGAGCGTATACTGAAGACTCCAAGGAACTATCAATCAAGCTCTTAATGTTGCCCAGACTATGCTCTATCTCCCGTGATTGAATGCCGGCAGTTTCTGCAAGGTGGCGGATTTCACCAGCGACAACCGCAAAACCTTTGCCTATCTCTCCGGCATGAGCCGCCTCTATAGAGGCATTCATCCCCAGTACCTTAGTTTCCTGAGAAACCGATTCTATAATTTTGCTGATATGAATCAGTATAGTTGATTGCTCCGCCATTTTACCGACCAGCTCTCCAATTTTAAGTATCTGATTTTTCCCTTCCAATGATGATGTGTTCAACTGGATTACCGTTTGGGCATTGCGCTTAACATTTTCATTGATAGACCGAATCTTGTGTACCATTGCTTCAATAATAACAAATGACTTCTTTATATGGGTAACCGCTTCAGTTATCAGGCTCAGCAGAGCATTAATACCTTTGATATTACTGTTTATTTCCTGTAATGTCAGAGCATAGATTTTTTCGATGGCAGTCTTTAATTCATACTGGTAGCGTTCTTCATTTAATTTATTTTGTACTATAGTGTAATGCCAGCAATGTTCAGGCTTGTTAAGCCCGTTAATAATAGCAATCGCCATCTGCTCGCAATTCGTGTAGCCGCACGCGCCGCAGTTAAGAAAATCATCTTCGTTGATCTTATACAGCTTCTTATACGCAGCTTCCAGCTCTTCTTCAGAAGGTTTCTTTATCATCGTATGAAAGAGAGCGGAGCGATCAACGTAGGAACGAGTAAAAAGTCCTTCATCCCAATACTGATCAAGAATATGTTCCAGCTTAGGTTTTGAAAATAAGGACTGTTTGTACTGAGCCTGCGCTTCATGGGATCGTTTCTCAGCATCCAATTCAATATCTTCTACATAGCGCTGCTGGGTAAGCGTGCCGGCGCCTCCGTTACAGCCGAGCTTGCAACTCAAGCAATCGACTAAACTGCACGGAGGGTTCTGTTCATCAAGAAATTGCTTTAATCGGTCAAGGTACTGGTAAACATCAGGGACTCCTTCTATCTTACGGGTGGAATAGAAGGCATTTTTATCATACCGCGCAAAGGTCTGCATAAGACCGCCGGGTGTAGAAAACATAACCGCCCGCTCAGCAGGCGGATTCTCGTACGGTAGGGCGCTGTAATTTTCAAGGCGGTCGCCGCTGTCTTCCAAATACTGCTGTATGGAAAGAAAGGTAACATTGTAATCGCCCAGACCAACGGCGTTAAATTCCCTCCGTTTTGAATAACAGGGGGAGAGAGCTGCAATTTTGCACTCAGCGTACTGCGGATAAAACTTCCTGATTACTTTCATAATATGCCCCATAGGACTATCAGCCGGCGCAAGGTAGCGGATAAGCTCAGGATGGTATAATTCAATGAATGAAACGAGACTGGGACAAGGCTGGGCTATGATAAGGGATGGGTTGTATTTCTTTTTATAAGCTACATAGGACTTAATCGTCAGCTCCGCACCGAAACTTACATCAAAAACTGCCTGTACACCGAGCTTTTTAAGAAATCCGTTGAATTTGAGATAATTGTTGCTAAAATTGGCAATAACAGCCGGTGCGACAACAGCAATGATACGAGTTCCTGTTTTAACATCACGGATGAAGGTATCAAAATCATCAATACCAACACGCGCTCCATGTTTACACGTGCGTATACATTCGCCGCATCCTATGCACAACTCAGAGTGCAAAGAAATTGTATCTCCTGAGCCGTCGTTGCACATCTTGACCGGACATACTGCAATACACCGATGACAATTAATGCACTTTTCCTTAAGTACCCGTATAACAGGCACTAATTTTTCATTGTTTGTCTCATTGCTCATCGCTTACCGCCGTTTCATTTATTGAATAAATTAAGAATACTTTACTCTCTTGACTGTATTTTTGCAAGATCATTAAAAACTAATCTTAAAATAAGACCACATTTCAAAGGGGTAAGTCGTTAAGATAAGACGGTGTAGGCTTTGAGCTTGAGACTGTGTGCGGGAAACTTTTAGCTGTGCGCAGAACGGCTCAAGGTTGCTCCTCGTTTTGAGAACACTGAGGCTCTCCCTTCACCATAACTAAATCCATGCCCTCTGCCAGAGCGGTTGAGTGAACATAATCGGCATGATCCGTGAAGCGTTCTGGGTCAAAAACAAGTATATCAGCATAATAACCAGCCTTGAGAACGCCGCGTTCTGCAAATCCGAGCCGTTGAGCAGGCATTGCGGTCATTTTATGCAGAGCCTCTTCCAGAGAGAGGATGGCGCTCCCGCGGACGTAGTCGCGTAGGAACTTAGGAAAAGCCCCATTGAGCCTTGGATGCGGTCTTGCCGCAGCGCCATAAAGCGAATCAGAAATAAGCGCTGTCCACGGAAGACGGGCAATGACTGCAATATCGTCGTACGCCATACTCAAAACAATAATGCCGACCCTGCCTTCTTCTGTTACAATCAAATCAGCAAGCAGATCAACCGGCTCAAGACCGGCTTCCTCAGCTATCTGCATCACGCTTTTACCGCAATAGCTTTCATGCTCCAAAAGCGTGGTAGAAGCTATCAAGATACGTTCCCAGCCTATGCTGGCTGCCATATTATCCCAGCCCGGTTGCGGCTCAGCAAGGTATTTGCGCAGTTCTTCTCTACCGGCTTGGGTAGAAAGCTTGGCTATAAGGCGCTTGCTGCCTTCTTCAAGGAGCGCCGGAGGAATAAGGGAGAGCAGAGTCGTTGAGCCGCCATCATACGGGTAAAAGTCAGCGGTAACTGCTTGCCCTTTTGCACGCGCCGCCTCTATCCTTTCAATGGCACGGAAAATAAGACTGCGCCAATTATGAATACCCGTTGCCTTAAAGTGGCTGATATTAAGCGCAACTTCAGCCTTATCCGCGACATCAATCATCTCCTGCACCGATTCTACAAGACTGTCCCCTTCACCGCGTATATGAGCGCAGATAATCTTACCGGCGCGTCCAACCGGAGCTGCCAGAGCAGCAAGCTCGTCTTTTGAGGAATAACATTCAGGCTGATACATAATGCCGAAGGAAAGCCCTCGTGCGCCCTGTTCTAATGCCTCGGTAACCAGAGCTACAGCTTGCGCCAGTTCTTCAGGGGTAAAAGGACCTGGTGCAAAACCTCGCACAGCGGTTTTTATTGCCCCCGCACCGGCTAAAAAACCTATGGCGAACGGTATTTTCAGCTTTGAGAGAGCCTCGCTGTACTGAAGGTAGGTGTCGAAGGGCAGACCGGACGGTATTGCCCCAACGACCGGTTCTATATACCGGTAGTATTCTTCCCGCCATTTATGAGCGCAGGGAACAGGCGCCATACCGCAGTTTCCGACAACCAGAGCCGTAATCCCCTGCGCTTTTTCTGTCTTTCCGAAATCAGGCGCGGTAAAGATCGCACTATCCGCATGCCTATGAATATCCACAAAACCCGGACAGACGATCCGCCCCTGGGCATTTACAATCCGCGCATGACCGACAGCAGGCAGCGCAGTACCGATAGCCGCTATTCGCTCCCCTTCCAGCATTATATCCGCGCGGAACGCAGGAGAGCCTGAGCCGTCATAGACCGTTCCGCCTTGAATAAGGATACTCAAACGAGCATCCCGCGCGCCTGCACCGGCATGATGCGCACCGTGTTTTGTTCCAGTAAATACACGGTATTGTGCATATTGATGGCGGTACACACATGAAGTGGTAAGAGCGTGATGATCTGCCCGACAGAAAGACCGGTCTTTCCGGTGCGTGCGGTAATGATTCCGTGTTCTTCATTCATACGGTCAAGGCGCAGCTCTTCCTTTCCTTCAACCACTGCATAGCCTTGGTAGTTGAAAGGCGCGCTGTGAAGCGGCTGATCCGTGGGGAAGCACTTAGTGCCGCCGTCTATAATGGCATAATCAGCGCGCGGACAGCTCACGACCGTTGCGACAAAACGCACCGCAATATCCTGTACCGTGGCAACACCTTCATTGCAGAGCATGAGATCGTTAAAGATATACGTGCCGGGACGTATCTCGGTTACTGCGCCGGTCTGCGCTAAAGCTCTGCCGGTGGGAGATGAACCGCCGCTTATGTCTTTTAAGTGAATGCCCCGTTCTTCAATTTCTTGGGCGGTCTGTTTGAGTAATGCGCCCTCTTCGACCGCGGCTTTCTCATTATCAGTCGTTGCCTGCCCCTGATAGATGAGGCTTTTGAAGGTGTAAATACCGGTGAGGTTGAGACCGGGCAGCTCGATCAGAGCCGCTACAAGTGCGGCGGCTTCTTGCCGGAGAACGCCGGTGCGTTGAGCGCCGGTATCTATCTCAAGGCGCACCTCAAGATTAAGAGCGGCGGCGGTTGCGGCAGCGCTTAAAGCCTGCGCACCGGCAAAGCTGTCTACCGCAAGAATAAGCCGCTTCACCTGTTTTGCCAGTGCAATCGCCCGGTTGATACGGAAAGCGCCGACCAAAGGATACGCAATAAAAATATCGTCAAGTCCGGCGGCGGCAAAAACCTGTGCTTCGCTTACTTTGGCACAGGTAATACCGACCGCACCGGCTTCCCTTTGGAGATGGGCAAAGAACGGCATTTTGTGCGTCTTGACATGGGGGCGCAGCGTGCAGCCGGCTTGATCAACGACCTTTTGCATACCGTTAATATTACGGCGGGACTGTTCAAGATCAATAATCAAGCACGGTGTTTCAAGCTGCCTCTTGATTGAATCGGGAATGATCATGCTTTTGCCTTCTGTTCAGGCGGCACGCGAGAGCCGCTGGCTGGTATGAGGCTCTGGGCATTCGTGGCATAGTAAATATCCTCATGCCCAGCGACAAGACGGCAGAAATCTTCCAAGACCTGCCAGTTGCGGTTCACTTCAAATTCATAACTATGCCCCCAGAGGTAAAATACCTGCGGCGTCTCCGGTTTAAGGCGCAAAAATTCTTCTGCAAGGTCAAGCAGCGCCGGATCGTCATGGTGGCAGGTCGGCTGGTAAGTCAAAAGATCGGCGGGAACGGCAAAAGAATGGGTACTGACAACGCCTCGCGCATAGTGCAAGCCGCAGGTGCGGGCAGTGTCAATGACCGTTTGGTTATACGTACCGTAAGGGTAAGCCATGCCGACAACGGTGGTATCAAAAATCCGTTCCAGATTGAGCTTATCCTGCTCAAGTTCATTGGCGACAGTGTCTGCATCCAAATTTTCGAGGTGCGGATGGGTCAAGGAATGGACTGCGATTTCATGCCCCGCATAGAGGGACGGCAGTTCTTTAATATTCATCCGGCGTATCCGTATCCCCGCTTTATCCCAGCCGCCGGCTGCACTTTGGATACCGCTATTCAGATTAAAGGTCGCTTTTATCTGGTAACGGTTGAGGATCGCTACGAGTTTTCTATCTTGCTCAACCCCATCATCATAACTGAGGGTCAAGGCTTTCAGAGTACTATAAGGAAACATAAAGGCTAGTCTAAGGGGAGTATGCAAACTTGTCAACTCATCAATACGCTCAACGGTCAAGAGGTTCCCCGCTCCGGTCAGACCTCGCCCCCTTTAAGTCAGACCTCACCCCCTTTAAGTCAGACCTCGCACCCTTTAAGTCAGACCCCGCCCCCTCTAAGTCAGACCTCTCCCCCTTTAAGTCAGACCTCTCCCCCTTTAAGTCAGACCTCTCCCGCAAGAGATGCGGGAGTCTCGACCGAGAGATGCGGGAGTCTCGACCGAGAGATGCGGGAGTCTCGACCGAGAGATGCGGGAGTCTCGACCGAGAGATGCGGGAGTCTCAGCCCAGAGATGCGGGAGTATGAGCGCTGAGGTTTGAGCGTTTTTGTAAACCGAGGTAGTAGGTTTCAAAAGACTCGCTGCGGCAGGCTTTCGGCTTGAAGCTCTGGGCGCGGAGAAATAAGGAGCGCAGACGGCTCAGTAAAGCAGCGCTGTCGGCGCTTTGAAACACCTTTACCAGAAAGTTCCCGTCCTTCACCAGAAACGCCGCCGCATAATCCAGAGCAGCCTCGGCAAGCGCCAGAGAACGCAGGCTGTCCACCGAGCTGTTTCCCGTTGTTGCCGGCGCCGCATCGCTCATCACTATATCAAAAGGACCGTGCGAAGACACCGCTTCACGCACCGGTAAAGCGGTCATATCACCCTGCACAAAGACAAAGCTGCCTGCGGACGAGGACAGGGCAGCGGCGCAAGCCGGCAGAAGCTGCGCCGTATCAACCGCGGTCAGCGCAAGATTCTGCCCCCAGCGGCGGGCGGCGTACAAACTCCAACTGCCCGGCGCGGCGCCGAGGTCAAGCACGCGCACAAGGCTGCCCCGCCCAAAAAGGGCAAACTTCTCATCCATCTCTTGCAGCTTATAGACCGACCGCGCCGGAAAGCCTTCACGGTGCGCTTTAAGCGTCCAATAATCCGGTCTTTTGTAGTGTCGTGCCATCTGCTGCTATCCGAGGGTGAAAAGACGCTGTGCGGCACACGAGCGCGCCTTTGCGTCCGTTTCCCAAACCGCCTCTCTAGTTACGGCTGCGCCGGCTTGCCAATCCTGCGCGAGGACGTGCGCAACAACGCCGGCTAGAGCAGGAAAGGGCAGCCGCCCCTGCAAAAACGCCTCGACTGCCGTTTCATTCGCCGCATTATACGCAACCGGATAGAGAGGACCGGCACGTTCCGCCTGATACGCAAGCGGCAGCAGGGGAAAACGCTCGTGATCCGGTTTCTCAAAGCTCAAGGTAAGATTATCAAAGTTAAGCGGCGGGATAAGCGAATCAGGCGCAGAATCAGGATAATACAGGGCTTTTTGAAGGGGCAGGCGCATGGAAGGGACGGATAATTGCGCGCAGAGGCTGCCGTCCGTCCAACGAATCAGGGAGTGGACCGTGCTTTGCCGGTGAATCAGCGCCTTTATTTTTTCAACCGGCAGCCTGAAAAACCGTGCGGCTTCAATAACTTCAAGTCCTTTATTCGCCAGAGTCGCCGCATTAACCGTGATGACCGGTCCCATTTTCCACGTTGGATGCACTAAAGCATCCTGCACCGAAACCTTTGCCAACTGCTCGTGGGTATAGTCGAGAAACGGACCGCCTGAAGCGGTCAAGAGCAGCTCCGCGACCGTGCGCCGGTTCTGCGCTAAGAGCAGGTGAAAGAGCGCCGAATGCTCAGAATCAACCGGAATGATACGGGAGCCGGTTCGCGCCGCCGCTTCTTGGATTAAGGAACCAGCCATGACCATTGTTTCTTTATTGGCAAGGGCAAGGTCCATGCCCGCTTCGACCGCTGCAAAGGACGGGTCTAACCCGCCCGCGCCTGCTATGCCGTTGACGGCAAGATCAGCGCCTGATTCTTTAAGCGCAGCCGCGATACCGGCACGCACACAACGGGCGCGCGGGAATTCGGCTGCCAGCTCTTGTAAGGCGGCGCTGTTCCGGTATGCGGTTAAGAGTACGACCTCGAATTGTTCGGGAGCATGCCTGATAATATCAAGCGTACTGCTCCCTATCGAGCCAGTTGCGCCTAAGACTGCAACGCGTTTTTTCATCATAACAAAGCCCTTTATGACGTGGATGAGAGACAGTGTATAGCTTTTGCAGGAGAAGTAGCAAGAGCGGCAGCGGGATTGAGAGGATTCCGCCGCTTTACGGTCTGTCTAGTTCCGCTCTTTTTTCTTGTGTGCTGCGGATCGCACTGGTTTTTGCTGGTGTAAGAAATGTAAGAGCGGCTCTTCCCACCGCTCGGCATGCGCACCTTCAGCACAAAATCGGCGGTACTTGAGAGGATTCCGCCGCTTTACGGTCTGTCTAGTTCTGCTCTTTTTTCTTGTGTGCTGCGGATCGCACTGGTTTTTGCTGGTGTAAGAAATGTAAGAGCGGCTCTTCCCACCGCTCGGCATGCGCACCTTCAGCACAAAACCGGCGGTAAAGGTCGATTATAGCCGCACTAATCAGCCGCTTATCAAGCGCATCAAGGGCGCTTTGGGCAAACAAATCCCCTGCAAACGTAAGAGCTTCTTCCGGCGGGAAGAGCCGGCGGTCAAAGCGCGTCATGGCATAGAGGGCAGCCGCCACACAGTTAATACTGTGCTGTTTGAGGTAAAGCACCGACTCGGCAATGGCAAGAGCGCCGCTGCGCACCGCGGCATTGTCCGCGGCGGCGTTGTCTTCGCGGTTAAGGCGCTGGACAATCGCTCTAAACTGGGTATACGTGCTAATTACTACCATAATATGTAAACTGGGAACGCAGAATAAATGCGGATCAAAGAGGTGAATGAGCATAAGCCGCGCCTTGCGCCGGCATCCGGGACGCTCGGTCGTGGAAAGCGCCTGTCTGTAGACGACCGCGGCAAAACTATACAATCGCTGCATGGTAGCGACAAAATCTTTAACTGGCTCAACAGCCGCCTCTCCATACTGACGCAGGAGCGCGCCGAGCAGTTCTACCCAAAATCCGACAAAGTGCAGATACACGCCGACTTGTTCAGGAATAAAAGGAATGCGGCTATCCAAAGGATGATCAACCGCATAAATCGGCACGCGCGAACGCAAGGCGAGCCGGTACTGTAAGCCGAAAAAATCGGCGCAGAGTGATTTGATACATGAGAGTCCTCGCAGGCGAAGCGCAGGCTTTTTGATAAAGAGCGCGATAGTCCGCCATAATGAACATGATTCCATGGGGACAATAGTAGCGCAAAGAACGCCTGATTACTAGGAGAGGCGGCGGGCGGCTTGTTTTTAACGGCTTTTTATAGAAGAATACCGTATGCGTAAGTTAGATGCCGCTGGTTTAGGCGGATTATTATTGGTCTGTATGGCTGAAACGGTCTGGGGAGCGCCGAAAGACAACGCTTTGGGCGCCGGATTGTTTGCGCGGATAAGCACGGTCCGCGGCGAGATTGTAGTGCAGCTTGAATATCAGAAAGCGCCGCTGACGGTCTGCAACTTTGTTGCCCTTGCCGAGGGCAAAATGCCCCGCGCCGGCGCCAAGCGTTTTTATGACGGCTTAACTTTTCATCGGGTTATTGCTGATTTTATGATACAGGGCGGCGATCCGCTGGGCAACGGAACAGGCGGACCGGGCTATCAATTCCCCGATGAATTCGAGCCGAGCCTTAAACATGACAGCCCCGGGATTCTTTCTATGGCGAATGCCGGTCCCAATACTAACGGCAGTCAGTTTTTTATTACCCATAAGGCAACGCCGTGGCTTGACGGCAAACATACGGTCTTCGGCAGGGTTATTGAAGGGCAGCAGGTGGTCAATGCGATTAAACAGGGCGATAAGATAGAAAAGGTAACGATCATTCGCAACGGGCTGCCGGCAACGACTTTTAAGACTGACCAAGAAGCTTTTGATACGCTGGTGCAACGGCATAAAGAGGCGCTCTCGGTGCGCGTCAAGATGCAGCGCAAGAATGATCTTGCCTTGATTGCCCGGCAGTACCCTGACGCAAAAAGCAGTCAATCGGGCATTTATTATAAAGTACAGAAAGCCGGCAGCGGCGCAAAGCCGGCAGCGGGTGCGAAGGTGCGTGTCGGGTATAAGGGGGCTTTCCTGTCCGGCGCTGTTTTTGACGCTTCGGATATTCACGGCGGACCGTTAGAGTTTACGGTTGGGGTTGGGCAGGTCATTTCAGGCTGGGATGAGATGCTCCTTGATATGCAGAAGGGCGAAAAACGCCTCATAATACTCCCCCCGGAAGCCGCCTATGGGGAACAGGGTGCGGGCAACGGTCTTATTCCGGCGCACAGCTTTTTAGTTTTTGAGATGGAACTGCTGAACATTCAGTAACGGCTCATTTCAGCGGCTCTGCCGCATCTCTGGGCTGAGACTCCCGCATCTCTCGGTCGAGACTCCCGCATCTCTCGGTCGAGACTCCCGCATCTCTGGGCTGAGACTCCCGCATCTCTCGGTCGAGACTCCCGCATCTCTCGGTCGAGACTCCCGCATCTCTTGCGGGCGAGGTCTGACTTAAAGGGGGCGGGGTCTGACCTAAAGGGTGCGAGGTCTGACTTAGAGGGGGCGAGGTCTGACTTAGAGGGGGCGAGGTCTGACTTAAAGGGGGCGAGGTCTGACTTAGAGGGGGCGGGGTCTGACCTAAAGGGTGCGAGGTCTGACTTAAAGGGGGCGAGGTCTGACTTAGAGGGTGCGAGGTCTGACTTAAGGGGTGCGAGGTCTGACCTAAGAGGGTGTGAGGTCTGACCTAAAGGGGGCGGGGTCTGACTTAGAGGGGGAGAGGTCAGGACTCGGTAAAGTTGCACTCTAGTTCCGGTATTTTGACTGATTGCAGGACAAGGGGGATTTGCTCGTTCGGCTCGTACTTGCTGCGGGTAATGAGGAACGTTTCCAAGCCTAAAGCCGGAATATACACAACACACCCGTTGCTTTTTTGCTCAAGAACAACGCCCTGCCAGAGGGAATCTTTTTTATCAGATAAATACACGCAGGTCCAGTGCAGCCTTGAGGCGCGTTCCGCACGTATCAGCGCGCTAGTCCCCGCCTCCGCCATGCCCAGCCGTATTTGGAGCGTTTCCGTATCAAGCGGCTCTTTTCCGCCCAGCAGCGCCCGAATCTGCTGGTGCGCGAGGAGATCGGTATACCTTCGTAAAGGGCTTGTTACCTGCGCATACTGACTCAAGCCCAAGCCGTGGTGCTTAGCCGGCTTCGGAGATACCAGCCGCGAACGCATACAGCGGCGCAGTTGGTAGGAGCCGGCAAGTCCGGGCAAAGACAAGCTGGGCTGCTCGTATGCCTCCTGGCTCACAAACGGGAAGGGGAGCTGGCGCTGCATTGCCCAGAGAGCGCTGCCTTCGCCGGCAAGAAGCATACATTCACGCACCAGAGCGGTAGAACGGTAGGAGGGGAGCGTTTCAAGCGTCAGAGCAGTAGCGGAGACCGTAATATGTATTTCGGGAAAATGCAGGATAACCGCCCCATCTGAGAGTCTGCGCTTCTGATTGCGCTCAGCAAAATCAAAGAGCGCCTGTATATCAGGATCAGTAGATTCATCGGCTTGCGCATAGCTCAACCGTTTTACCGCAACGATTGAAGGGAAAATCTCTGTAGCAGCGAGTGAACCGTCAGTGTTCAAAGTCATTTTGAATGACAGAGCAGGAGATTCTTCCGCTAATCCCAGGGCAAAGAGCGGAAGCAGAGCCGGATTGAGCATACGGGCAGTCCCTTCAGGCGCATACAAGGTCGCTCCCCGTCCGGCAGCCTCTGTATCGGCGGGGCTTCCGGGTATCACCGAGACCGCAGGGTCAGCCACATGAACCCAGATGGTATTCCCTTCTATTGAGACAGCATCATCAGGATCATCGCTCCAGGCATTATCAATGGCAAAGGCTTTTAAGTGCCTCAAATCAAGCCGGTCATGCTGCTTTGCAGGCGGATTAACCTGAGCCGCAGCAGAATCCTGCGCGATACCGAACCGTGCAGGATGGGGATTGGTGCGAATATCCCAGAAACCGGTTGATAACAGGAGTTTATGCGCATGAACCGGAGTTTCCGGTTTACCGGCTCCTTTGAGCAGACGGCTCTTCTCACTTTTCCCCAAGGCGAAAGCTTCAATCTCCTGAAAAAATTTGCTGTCCCGCTCCCTATCCACAGAACCCTCAGCAAGCCGGACAAGAAAAGCTTTCCGTTCCGCGGCTTCAGCTTTCTTACGCGCTCTTTTCTCTTTTTCGTAGGCGACAGAGTCCTGAGCCTGCCGCCGCACAGCTTCTATCGTGCCGGTAAAATACAAGCCGTCTCGCAAAATGCGATACGCATTCCATGCCGCAACCGGAGTCCATACGCCAAAAATCAATTCGGCTAGCTCTTTCAATGAAAGAGTCTCATCTTCCAGTAAATCCCAGGCTTCCTGTAAATCCGCCCCCAGCTCCGTATCTAATGCTGCAAGCGAAGCGGGACCTTCATGCAGCAGCATGAGGTCTTTATCCCGCACAGAAATAGTTTCGCCGCCGCGCACCGTTATACTCAGTTTCTCGCCGGTCTCATTAACGACTGCGGCTTTATTTTTGTATACCACTAAACTCTTTGCCGGTATCATGGCATAACTATAACGGTAAGAGCGAATAAAGAACAAGACGTGCAGGAAGGCTTTGCGCCGCTACATAATATCATCGTACCGTCCTGAGTTATTCCAATAGGTAAAACCGTCCTGTCCGGCATCCCTCACCCCCTGCACCTGCCGGCGCACGTACGCTTTGTTGTAGTACTGCCTGTCGTACGAAACATTTAAGAAAAAGACCTGCACCCAGGGGCGCACGACAACCGCATTGCGGCTTATCATCTTTGTACGGACTGTGCCGTAATAGTAGATACGGTACGGGCGCTCTTCAGGCGGTTTTTGAGCAAGAAAATCCTGTTCAAAATGGCTCGGATAGTACATAGGGCAGATGACATCAACATACCGGGCTAAGAGCTCAACCTCTTGTCCGGTGCGCGAGCCGCTCCGGTACCAGCCGTTTGAGCCATAAATATCAATAGAAAGGGGGGCGGTGAGCCGACCGCGGACATAGTGCAGAAACGAAAGAAGGGCGCTGTCCTTGTCCATCCCCGGCTCCCGCCAGCGAAATTCCGCGTTGCCTATATTAGTCCCATCAGTCGGGAACCGGATATAATCAAACTGAATCTCGTCAAATCCCCGCTCGTAAAGCTCTAGTGCGACAGCGGCATTGTACTCCCATATTTCTTCGGAATAAGGATCAACCCAGCGTTCATCGTAGTAGGTGCCGGTCGCTCTGTTATAGCCTATCCACGGCTTATTCGTCGTCGAATCCCAGACGGCAAAGCGTCCGTTTTCTTTTTTTACCGCCTCCGGATCCTTAAAGACAACAAGGCGCGCCACAGTATAAATACCTGACTCCTTCATTTTAGGCAGAAACATAGCCAGGTCCAGCGGGCTGAATACTCTGCCTTTCTCAAGGAGCGTCTGATTTTGAGGGGTGAAGCGAAGCCTTCCGTAATCGTCCTTCATATCAATCACAATCATGTTGAGGTGGTTGGCGGTCAGCAGGTCGAGGTATGCCTGTACCTGCTTCTCATTCAGAGCATAGCCTTGGGGTATGTACAAACCTTCTTTTTCAGCAGCGTCCCTCTGATCAGGCTCATCAAATAAAAGCCAAAGCTCAGACAGATTGATAAGAGGCGAAGCCGGATCAAAACCATTCTCCTGCATAAGAAGGCAGGAGGGTTTTACCCCGAATGCTTGCGGAATATCACGGATGAATTGGAGGAGTTCGGTATTATACCAAGAGTGGAGCAGAGCCGGCTGGTCAGGGGGAAGCCATAATTCGCCTACCGCTCCCTGCTGGAGGAAACGGAGCGTTGAGCTTGCTGCAGTTAAGGATTCCACAATGGAAAAAGCTTGACCGTCCGTAAAGACCGGTAGGAATGTTTTATTTCCCCAATCAAGACGGTAAATACGACCACGGAAGCTCTGGGAGGCATAGAGAGCGGGTGTTTGCGCATCAGTGCCTGAGACAACGGTAAAACAAGAAACTTCGTCCGGATTATCAAGTGTTTCCATACATTCAAGACCGGCGTTGAGCCTGGTCCAGCCGCCTGAGGGTTTTTCTGCATTGTAATAGGATACGCCGTAGATGCTGTGGGATACAAAGACCGTTATTGCAGGCAGCGCAGCAAGGCTGACCGCCTTAATGCCGTCTGTTTTTGGATGCGGCGTGCCGAGGTTTTTCCATGTCCGCCCCGCATCCTGCGATAAAAAGACCGCATCTTTGACCGCGCAGACCATTACCTTGGGGTTGCTCTGCATGACCGCAAGGTCTTTAATGTCCTGCACAATCTGTTTTAAGGAAACCGTGCCTTGCTCATAAAGTTTGAGCGTTTTTTCAGGCAGTCCTTCGTTACACGGCTCCCAGATAAGCATATCAGTTGACTTAACGATACCCTGATCCGTTAAGAGCGCCCAGTACTCGCTTGTTTGCAGTATTTTACGGACTGCGCCTCCCTGCCACAAGATGGTTTTCCCGCCCCAGCGATCCAGCGCGAATAAGCCTGTCTCTGTCCCGATGAGCAGGGGCAATTTACCCCTTATGTCCGCGGCTTGCCCGGGGGTATATATCTCTGTCTTGTCTGCGCTGGGACTTTGCACAAGCTGCTCGTTCTGTGCCTGTAGATGCGTTTTGGAACAAGACAGTACCGTAATAATCAAAAATAGGTATTTATATAGCATAGATTGAACCATAGCGAAAAATTGAAAAGAAAGAAAGAGAGGCAGAGAAAAGCTCCCGTCGGGCATGGTGTACCGGCTCTCCGGAAAGACAGTACCTCTGATTGCTGGAGGTTTGAGCATTTTCTCCTGCACCGGTAGAAAGACCATCAGCGCAAAGGTCTGCCCTATTTTGACGGCGAGGTCTGTCCGTGCCTGCATGCCTGCGAGGTCTGACTTACCCAACCTGCGAGGTCTGACCTATGTCGGTTCAGCGGACTGAAATAGATCGGTTCAGCGGACTGAAATAAATCGGTTCAGTAGGCTGAAATAAATCGGTTCAGTAGGCTGAAATAAATCGGTTCAGTAGGCTGAAATAGATCGGTTCAGTAGGCTGAAATAGATCGGTTCAGCAGGCTGAAATAAATCGGTTCAGTAGGCTGAAATAGATCGGTTCAGCAGGCTGAAATAGATCGGTTCAGCAGGCTGAAATAGATCGGTTCAGCAGGCTGAAATAGATCGGTTCAGCGGACTGAAATAGGTTGTGTCGCGGGCTAAGGCGAGGTGCGAGGTCTGACCGTGCCTGCGAGGTCTGACCTGACTGTGTTGCACGCAATGCTTGCGCCGCTCGGTGTGAAGTCTGGATGCAGCACGGCATACGATCCGGATGCAGTTTTGCTAGAGCTGGCTTGACTTTCTTTACCGCAAGGTATTATCTTATGGCTAACGATTTTCAGGGTCGGGTGCAAATCCCAACCGGCGGTAAAGCCCGCGACTTTAGGAGTAATCCTAAACTGAACCGGTGAAATTCCGGTGCCGACGGTACAGTCCGGATAGAAGAAGATCTCCCCCTTGTATCAACCCTGGATCTAACAGTCCAGGGTTTTTTATGTACCGGTACAGGCGGAGGCGCCGATCACTGAAACGCAGAGCTTAGTACCGGAGGTATTTTTATGAAGCAACGGATGAAACACGGTTTGTTTACAGCATTAGCGATGATGCTCTCAGTCAGTCTTTGGGCAGGCGCCGGCAGGGAACGCGGCGCGCCGCTTGGGCGGGAAATAGCGGTTTTCATACCCGGTCTTATGGCTGGCAGCGCCATTTATGAGATGCTTGCCCAAGGGGTAAAGAGAGCGGCACAGGAAGCTGGCGCGGTGAACGTAACCGTAATCGAAGGAGGGTATAATCAAGCGGACTGGGAAGCGTCCTTGACATCCCTCGCCGCGATGCACAAATACGATCTTATCGTCTCGTCAAACCCTTCGCTGCCGGCGCTGGTGCAGGCGGTGTCTGCCCGGTTCCCCCAGCAAAAATTCCTGCTTTTGGACGGAGAATATGCCGGCAATCCGTCTGTCTATACCCTGCGCTACAATCAGCGCGAACAAGCCTACCTTGCCGGTTATTGTGCGGCATTGAATGCGCAGGAAAGAGGAACAAGACGAATCGGGCTTGTAGCCGGACAGGAATACCCGGCAATGAATGATATAATACTGCCGGCTTATACTGACGGCGCGCGTGCCGTTGATCCGGACTTTACCGTTGATTTTCGCGTGCTGGGCAACTGGTTTGATGCGGGAAAGGCAGCCGATTTAAGCACCGCCTTGATCCGTTCAGGCGTGGGCGTTATTCTTGCCATCGCCGGCGGCGGCAATGAAGGGGTGGTTGCGGCAGCGGCTGAACACGGCGCGGGTGTGGTCTGGTTTGACACCAACGGCTATGCGCTGCGCCCGGGCGTCATAGTCGGCAGTGCGGTGCTGTACCAAGAAAAAGCAGCCTATGAAAAAACCAAGCTCTTTCTAGCCGGAGAGCTGCCCTTGGGAAAAGCCGAAGTCGTGGGGATTGCCGAGGGTTATGTTGATTTTATTGAAGACGACCCGCATTATCAGGCTGCCGTCTCGGAGAGCGTCCGTCAGAAACAGGCTGCGCTTATTGCGCGCCTCCGTGCAGGGGCATTGAAGCTCTAAATGACCGTGCCGCTTTTAGCCTTACAGTCCATAGACAAATACTTTGCCGGCAAGACAAAAAAGGCGCTGGCAGGCGCTGATTTTCAGGCACAAAAGGGTGAGATCCATGCGCTGCTGGGAGAAAACGGCGCCGGCAAATCAACGCTTATGCACATAGCAGCCGGTTATCTCAAGCCTGATGCCGGGCGGCTTGTGATCAACGGCGTACCGGTTTCTTTCTCAAGTCCATCTGATGCGCTGAAAGCCGGTATTGGCATGGTTACTCAATATCCTCAAGCGACAGCCGGCTTTATGCTCTGGGAAGATTGTACGCTCGGCACTGAGCAAAGCTTGCTCTTAGACCGGAAAAAGGCGCGCCGGCTCGTGCAGGAATATTCTTGCCGCTTTGCCTTTGACCTGCCGGTCGACGCCTTCACTGACACGCTGAGTATCAGTCAACGGCAAAAAGCCGCCGTGCTTGCCCTGCTCTTGCGCAAGGCAGAGTATTTTATCTTTGATGAGCCGACAGCCGTCCTCGCTCCTGTTGAAACACAGCGGCTTTTTAGCTTATTTCAGACGCTTAAAACAGCAGGAGCCGGCATTATTCTTATTTCTCATAAACTTGATGAAACCCTTGCGCTTGCAGATCGGGTAACGGTTCTACGGCAGGGAAAAACGGTTTTAACCGGCAATCCTCGGTCTTTTGACCGAGCCATGCTCAATGCCTGTTTATTTGGAGAGGACGCCTCGCTTCAGTTTGCAGAGCGCACACGCAAGAGCGTCAGCACGGCTGCCCCTGCGGTTCTGCGGGTAAACAAGCTTTCGGTAGAGGCTTTCGGCGCTCCTTTTTTGCGTACTATCTCCTGTGAGGTAAGAGCCGGAACTATAGTTGCTGTGCTGGGGGTGCGCGACAGCGGACTGAGAACCTTTGAATATGCGCTGACCGGACAGCTCCCCATCAAAGAGGGGAGCGTTGTCCTTGCCGGCACGCCTCTAACCGGCTCCGGCATACGCGCTTTCCGGCGTTCAGGCGGCGCTTACCTAAGCTCGGACGGTTCTGCGGCAGCGCCGGCATTGCCGCTGCGTGATACCCTGCTTATTCACCTGCACCGGCACGTACGGGGCGGTTTGTTGGGCAGGCTGGGCATAATGGACCGGGCATGGATGGACAAGGAGATTAAAGCGCTGATGGAGGAAGCTGGCGTCGTGTGCAACCCTCGTGCGCGTACAGACTCCTGTTCAGGCGGCATGCTCCAAAGGCTTGTGCTGGCACGGGAATTAGCGGAGAAAAGCTGTCTTTTGGTACTTTCAGAGCCGGGTAAAGGGCTTGATCGTCCGAGTCGGGAACGCTTGTGCCTCAGGCTCCGTGCTTATGGGGAACAGGAGCATAAACCGGCAGTACTGATCTTTTCTACTGACCTTGATGAACTAGCACAGCTTGCAGATGAGATACTTGTTCTCCACAACGGCAGTATTACTGAGCGGCTTAAAACCGGTGCGGATAGGGAACGGATTATCGCAGCCATGACCGCATAGGTCTCCCGTTTTAAGGATGTTACTCATTTCAGAAAAGGAGAGAGAAACTTAAAAATGTCCATTCTTGAAGCATTTTTTATAGGACCGTGGCGCGGACCGTGGTTTTTGGGAAACACTCTTGACAGTATAGCGCTCCTGCTCACCGCTGCTGCTGGAACACTCGTGGCATTCCGCGGCGGTTGCTTTAATCTCGGTGCTGAAGGGCAGGTCTACCTCGGCGGTGTCGCCGCTTCGTGCGTGCTTTTGGGGGGCAATGACTGGAATCACGCCCTTATTCTTATCGGTGCAGCGGCAGCGGCGCTGATGGCAGGCGGCTGCATGGGCGGCATAGCAGGCATACTCAAGCGCTACTGCGGCGCCCATGAGGTGATCAGTTCTTTTCTGCTGTCCTCCGCCTTGACCCCGGTCGCTGACTATACCATCAACAATTATCTCCGCGACAAAAGTGGAAACCTCATAGCTTCCCCGCTCTTCTCTGCAACGCTTCCGCACTTATTGCCGCCTTCGCACCTCTCTGTATCCTTCATTGGAGCATTAACGCTTGTTTTGATGACCGCCCTCTTTATCAATACAAGCTCCGGCGGCTACCGGTTCCGCCTTGCCGGTGCTGATCGGGCTTTTGCCCATTACGGCGGCATTGAAGCGCAGCATTACTGGGTGCCTTCATTAGCCTTATCAGGCGCTCTTTGTGCGCTTGCTGGTTTTTTTGCTGTGGCAGGCACGTATGGACGATGCCATCTTGGCTTTTCCGGTTCACTAGGCTGGCACGCCCTTGCCGTAACCTTGATAGCCGGTAACCGCCCCCTTGCGCTTTTTCCAGCAGCCCTTTTGTACGGCGCTGTTAAAGCAGGCTCTGAAGCGGCGCTCTTAATAACCGGGCTCCAGCTTGAGACCGCCTCCTTTATTCAAGCTGCTGTGCTGCTTGTAGCAACGGCGCAGCTCTTCCCCCGACATAAGCGGCAGTTACCATTCAAGAAAGGCGCTGAGCAGGGAGGGCGGCATGATTGACAGTATCGCCCTTGCTGCCGGTCCTTTGTTACTGGCTTCTCTTGCCGCTTTATACACAGAATTATCCGGCGCCTTAGGGGTTTTTATTGAAGGCTTTATGAACATAGGCGCTTTTTTTGCCTATCTTTTTACCGTCAAGACCGGCTCTGTCCTGATAGCTTGTCTGCTTACCGGAGCGCTTGCCGGCAGTATAGGCTTTGCCCTTGCCTGTTTTGTCCGTTCAACAGGCGCTAATCCGTTCATAGCCGGTCTTGCCTTAAACCTTTTCGCTGAAGGCTTGACCGCCTCGCTTTCCGCAGCTTTCTTCGGCACGAAAGGAGTGCTTCGCAGTCCAGACTTCCCCCCGACCGACCGGTTTTCATGCGTCTACCTTGCCTTAAGCTTGCTGCTTGCTACGGCATTCGTGGTAAAAAAGACGGTGCTGGGTCCTCGGCTCATCGCATCCGGCACAGCGCCGTCTGCCGCGTATGAACGGGGCATCCATACCCAACGCTACCGTGTAGCCGCATGGACCGCTGCTGCCATAGTGTCGGCGGCGGCAGGGGCGCATCTGACGTTCCGTGTCAGCGTCTATACACCTGGAGGTGTTGCCGGACGCGGCTGGATAGCATTAGCTTGCGTGTATTTAGGCTTTCGTCGTATAGGCGGCACTGCCGCTGCCGCGCTGCTTTTTGCGGTTGTTGAATACATAGGCTACAGCGTTCAGGTCATAGGGGCGGTTTCTGCAACACTTGTTCTGGGCTTACCCTCTGCTCTTGCGCTCATGCTCTACGCGCTCTCGTGTGCAGGTTCTCAGATGCGCAAGCCTGTCTCTTCTTAAGTTATTATATTGTTTTACGAGGTCTGACCTTCAGCTAATCCAACAAGGACGCACTTTTTATTCCAACAAAGACTGCCTCTGAGGTCGAGGTCTGACTTATTTTGCCGGCGAGGTCTGACTTTTCAGCTAATCCAACAAGGACGCACTTTTTATTCCAACAAAGACTGCCTCTGAGGTCGAGGTCTGACCTATTTTGCCGGCGAGGTCTGACCTTCAGCTATCCAACAAGGACGGGGTTTAAGCCCTCTGCCCGCCTTTACACGGAAATCCTGAAAATCTGTATCCTCACCCTTTGCATACTTTGTATGCTGTGCTATACTATCAGGCGGAACACCGCAGACCTTATGGACTGTTTTATTGACAAAGTCGGCGCAGTTGCTATACTTACGATACAGAAGATTTATACCTATGAATGTTGCTAATAAAATCACAGCGGCGCGTATTGTGCTTGCACCGGTTCTTTTTATCCTTTATTTTATCCCGCTGTGGACTGAAGAGTGCCAGCCGGCTCTCGTGTATACTATGGCGGTACTGCTACTCTGTGCAGAATTGACTGACTTCCTTGACGGCTTCTATGCACGCAAATACCATGAAGTGAGTACGTTCGGCAAGCTATTCGATCCCTTCGCTGATGTTATACTGCACCTGACCCTGTTCGTATGCCTCAGCATGAGCGGGTATATGCCGGTGCTTTTCCTTATACTGATTATATACCGTGAGTTTTCCATGACGTTCTTACGGCTTGTCATTATAGAAAAAGGAATCGCAGTCGCTGCCCGTAAGGGCGGAAAAGCAAAAACAATGCTGTACGTGCTTGCCATCGCCTATACCCTTCTCATTGAATGCACTAAACGCCTCGGATTTTCCATCTTAGAAGCGCCGGTCTATACGACCGTTGCCACAATGCTCTTTGCCGGCTGTGTCGCCAGTGCCTACCTTTCATTTATTGATTATCTTGTGCATTTTAGGCATGTACTATCGTCAAAAGGATTATAAAGGATTATTATAACTATGGCTTATTTATCTATCAGGGAGCGGTATAGCTATCTGTTCAGCGATTTAGCGCGTCTTTCTCACGAAGCAGGGATCATTGATGATCATAATGTTTATCAAGAGGCAAATGCCGAAACCCGCGCCATTCTGTATAAAGTTATTGCGGAGAATTTGCATGACGGTTCATGTTTAGAAGGGCGGGAGCATTTTGCTGAATTTCTACAGCAGCTCAAAGCCGGCAAACATGGGCTTATTTTGGCAGAGCATTACAGCAATATGGATTTACCCCTCTTGTGTTATTTACTTGAGCAGGACAAGGGAGATTTTGGCAAAGAGATTGCAGCGCGTATCGTTGCTATATCAGGCAAGAAGCTCAACGAAGAGAACCCTATGATTAAAGCATGGGCTGAAGGTTTTAGCCGTATTGTGATTTATCCGAGCCGAAGCCTTGCCTCTGTTACCGATCCTGAAGAACTTGCGCGGGGTAGAAAAATAAACCTTGCTGCAACACGGGCATTAAGCACTGTCAGGCGGAACGGACAGAGCGTTCTGGTCTTCCCAAGCGGTACTCGTTACCGTCCGGGCAAGCCTGAAACCAAGCACGGCGTCCGTGAGACCGATTCGTATTTACGCATATTTGATATAATGATCCTCGTGTCAATTAACGGTTCAATTCTGAGGATTTGCGAAGATGAACCGGATAATATGCTTGCAGATTTGGTCGTGCCTGATACGGTTGTCATGGCGGCAAGTCCTGTGATGTACTGCAAGCAATTTCGTGAAGAAGTAAACGCCTCTCTCGCCTCTAGCAGCTCTGAGGCGATTGATCTAAAACAAAAACATGTTGACCGTATTATGGAATTACTTGCGTTACAACACGAACAGTATGAAAAAATACGCCTATCTAAAGCCCCTCCGCTCCTGATCTAGGTTGGATCAGTGGGCTGAAACGAGCCATTTCAGCCTGTTGAAACGAGCCATTTCAGCCTGTTGAAACGACCTATTTCAGCCTGTTGAAACGAGCCATTTCAGCCTGTTGAACCGAGCCATTTCAGCTTATTGAAACGAGCCATTTCAGCTTATTGAAACGACCTATTTCAGCCTGTTGAAACGACCTATTTCAGCTTATTGAAACGAGGTCTAACCGAGGTCTGACTTAAGGGAGCGAGGTCTGACCTATCCTTAAGCCTTCAGCGCTTCCTGTAAAATAGCCCGCAGCGCATCGGCATCACGGTAACATTGGGGCTGTTGCGGATCAAAACGGCAAATGGGAAGCAGGCGCTGACTCAGCGCGGCAAGATCGAGGGAAACGGTCGTTTTTTTCCGTATCTTGGCAATCCTGCTTATATCGGTTGGTTCTGGTATTTCATCGGCGCTCCAGAGCTTTTCGTCCAAGCGTTCACCGGCACGCAAGCCGATATACTCTATCTTGAGGTCTTTTCCCGGTTCAAAACCGTAAAAGCGTATCATCTGTTCAGCAAGGTCCTGAATCCGTACCGGCTCTCCCATATCAAGCAAATACAGGCTGCCGTTCTCACCAACGCCGGCAGCTTTCAGTACCAGAGAGCAGGCTTCCGGTATAGTCATAAACCACCGGCGCATATCAGGATGCGTTACTGTTACCGGTCCGCCTTTTTCAATTTGCTTTTGAAAGAGCGGGACGATTGAGCCGCGCGATGCGAGTACATTGCCGAACCGGACAGCCATAAAATCGCCTTCGTTCTCGGCAGCTTCATGCAGCACGAGCAATTCGCACAGGTACTTGGAGATACCATAGATCGAAATTGGGTCAACAGCTTTATCAGTGGTAATATGCACAAAACGGCTGACCTTGTGGTGTCGGGCGGCGCTGATAAGATGCGCTGTACCAAAAAAATTATTTTCTATTGCGGCAACCGGATTCTCTTCCATCAGGGGAACGTGTTTATAGGCAGCAGTATGAAAGATGACATCAGCGCGCAGCCTGCCTAGAATATAGTCCATGTACTGAGCATCTTTTAAGTCGCCTATAATCGGTATTATAGTAGCCTTTTCGCCGACACCCTCTTCCTGCAAGAGCCGCAGTTCCCGATCTATCTGATAAATAGAGTTTTCACCATGACCAAAGAGGTAAAGGCGCGCTGCACCGCCTGAAAGCAACTGCCGGCACAGTTCACTGCCTATGCTGCCACCAGCGCCGGTTACCAAAACCCTTCTGCCGCGCAGGTAGGTGAGGCTTTCTTTTAAGTTTATCGTAACCGGTGTGCGCCCCAAGAGGTCTTGCGGATTTACAGAGCGCGTTTGAATGAGGTGGGCATCGCCTTCAATAATTTGAGAGATGCCCGGTAGTATGCGTATTTTTATAAAGCCGGCTGCTTTAAGCGTACGGTACAGCTCTTTCAAAAACTCTCGCCCTGCACTGGGCATGGCAATAATTGCCGTATCCGGCGACTGTATGCGTAATAACTGCGCTACATCATGAATAGGACCGAGCACCGGCACCCCATCAATACGCCGCCCTATCTTTTCAGGATCATCATCTAAGAATGCGGCTAATTCGCCGAATACAGCTTTTCTGCGTACTTCACCGGCAAGAGTCTGTCCTGCAAAACCGGCACCAACGATATATACTTGTGGCATACCCTTCCTATCGACAAGAGAAAAGCATTCCTTGAGAGAGGCTAGGCTTCTAGTCTTCCGTCTGCCCGGTAACTAAAGTAATCGGTCTCTGAAAAAACAAGATGATCGAGAAAGTATATACCCAACAGTCTGCCGGCTTCTTGCAGCCGCTCAGTAATTTCGTTGTCTTCAGGAGACGGGGTGATCTGTCCTGAAGGATGGTTATGAGCCACAATAACAGCGCTTGCCCGATCAGTAAGCGGATCGGCATAGACTTCACGCGGATGCACAATGGTCCGGTTCACCAGTCCTATGGTTACGGTGCGCAGAGCAATGACTTCATAAGCACCATTGAGAGAAAGCGTTAAAAAGCGCTCCTGACGCCTATCGACTTGAGGTCTGACCAGCTCATAAATATCATGCGGACGGGTGATTTGCGTCCCGACAAAACCCCAGCGGCGCCGACCGAATTCAAGCATAGCCATCAGCAGACACACTTTTGCCTCACCAAGACCGGACAGTAAAGAAAGCTCTTGGACCGAGGGGATTGAGGTACTGTGATAAAGCAGTTCGAGTAACGCCTGCATTGAAACGCTTAGTTTCTTGTTTTTTATGCCGGCGTTAAGCACTATGCTCAACAGTTCGCAGTTGGAAAGGGCGCTGACCCCTTTGCTGATAAGTTTCTCACGCGGTTTTTCATAGATACTGCCGCTACCGTCTTCCGTATCGTACAAATAAATATTCGTATCATTCATGTTCATACTGATCTATGGATTCAAGTGCTTGTTTTGCTTTAATGAATTTGGATAAAAGAGAAGTATTTAGCAAATATTTTGCGCAGCTTCCAGAGGAAGACCGAGGTCTGACCTATCCCACCAGTCCATCACCAGAGGAGCTTGAGGTCTGTCCTCCATGCAGTATCAGTTACCAGCGAGATAATACTGACAATACCGTGTTCCCGATGGTATGCGCCGCTGTACTGCCACTGTTCAGGCTTCTGTACTAATT
>JAISMB010000138.1 GCA_031276945.1 Spirochaetaceae bacterium
GCCGTAAGCCGTAAGCCGTAAGCCGTAAGCCTTTACTGTCTGTCTGCCTTTCCTTAATCGAACCATTTTTCTATAGTACCTTGTCCCCTCAAGAAATGTCAAGCTTCGATTGCAGGGTAAGTCAGACCTCGCCCGCTGCTCATGCCGTAGGGTAAGTCAGACCTCGCCGTCAAAATAAGTCAGCGGCAGGATAGGTCAGACCTCGCCCGCTGCTCATGCCGTAGGATAGGTCAGACCTCAACCCCTCAAGTCACCCTAGGTCTTGCAGGTCATGGACAATTCAAGGTATGGTAAGAGCATGAAAGATTATAGAGCTAAACAGAGGTTTTTTTCCATTCTTGGGTGGATTGTCGGAATTGTTATGATGGGGGTCTCGGTTCAGGCTTTTGCCCAGTCATCCTTGGTTATCTACGGTCTCAAAGGACCTTCAGGAATTGGCATGATCCAAGTCTTTGAGCAGCCGCCTCGTCTATCGGGTTTTACCGTCAAGGTGGAAGCCTTGGCGCAGGCTGATCTCATGGCGGCTAAATTCATTGCCGGAGAAGCCAAAGTGGGCATACTGCCGCCCAACGTAGCGGCGAAGATTGCCTCTACCGGAAAACCGGTGCAAATCGCCGCGGTCTTGGGCACGGGGATGCTCAGCCTCCTCTCGTCCGACCCAACTGTCAGGCGCATAGAGGACCTTAAAGGAAAAACAATCGCGGTTGCAGGGCAGGGGGCAACCCCGGACTATGTGTTCCGCCGCCTTCTTATAACCAAAGGGCTTAATCCAGATAAAGACGTGATTTTGAATTATTCCCTTGCCTATCCTGAGATCGCTCAATCCTTGATTGCCGGTCGTATTACCCTTGCGCTCCTGCCTGAGCCTTTTGCAACGATGGCACGAGCGGGCAGACCGAGTTTACAGCAAATCGGCGATATTCAGGACGAATGGATAAAAGCCGGCGGGAAGGCGAATTATCCTATGACCGTTTTGGTGGTTGATGCAGGTTTCGCCCGCACCCAGCCTGAGGCGCTGCGGATTATTCTGAATGCCTTTCGCTCGTCCCTTGAGTGGGTGCTTGCGCATCCTACAGAAGCAGGCGCGCTGGTGGAAAAGCATGAACTGGGACTCCGTGCCGCCGTGGTGAAAGCCGCTATTCCGCGCAGTAATTTTGTCTTTATCCCCGCTGTGCAGGCGAAACCGGCGCTGGAAGCTCTTTTTAAGGCATTTCTGGAATTCTCTCCCGTGTCCATAGGAGGCGCTCTGCCGCCTGATAGTTTTTATCTGCCTTAGGAGATCGATACGGATAAGAGGCGTTCTTCTTTACTGCTCTGGTTTTTAGGTGGCACTGCCGCTCTCTTGTGCGTGTGGGAACTCGGTTCTCAGGTATCAGGCAGCCTGCTCATCTTTCCCGGTCCGCTTCCAGTTATGAGCAATCTGCTGCGCCTGCTGCAAAGTCCGCGCTTTTTAGTTTCTCTGGGAGAAAGTTTTATGCGGGTTATCACAGCGCTCGTTATCTCAGCGCCCTTAGGCATTATCGTGGGGATTGGCGCGGGTCTTGATAAACGGATCGCCGCATTTATCCGCCCGCTCTTGCAGGTGATCTCAGCGACACCGGTTCTGTCGGTTATCCTTATTGCCTTTCTCCTTCTAGGGCAGGAACGGACCCCGGTTTTTACCGCCTTTTTGATGATCTTCCCCGTTATGACGAGCAATACCATCGCAGGCGTACAAGCTGTGGATACTCGACTAAAAGAGCTTTTGTGCGTATACCCGCTTTCCCTGTACAGAACCCTGCGCATTCTTTACATTCCCACTCTCGCCCCCTTTATCATGGGAGGATTGCACAGTTCCCTTTCCCTGTGCTGGAAAGTAGTCGTGGCAGCGGAAGTCCTTGTTCAACCGTTTCGTGCGTTAGGAACAGGTATGCACATGGCTAAGGCTCAGCTTGAAATACCCGAACTCTTTGCATGGACGGTCGCTACGGTGATCGCAGCCGGATTTTCTGAACTGGTACTGAGTTTCGTCGTATCAGGCTGCGCCAAACGAAAGGATAATCCGTGAACATTGCGGTACGGCATATTTCTTTCGGATACGGCGCCAGCTTTTCCCCAAAGAAAAAAACCATGCAAAGAAAAGTACCTGCCCTTATCTTTCATGATTTTTCCTTAGACATAAACAACGAAGGGAGTCCTCTTGTTTTTTTAGGTCCTTCAGGCTGCGGCAAGACAACCTTGCTACGGCTTATGGCAGGTCTTTTGAAACCTACCGCCGGAGAAATCAGGATTGAAGGTCTGTCCGCACCGGAAGGACCGTCTTTATCATTTGTATTTCAGGAGCCTCGTCTTTTCCCTTGGCTTTCAGTCTTGGAAAACGTGAAACTCCCCCTTTTGCAGACTATGGAGGAAGCTAAAGCAGAAAAGCGTGCCTCATCTTGTCTTGAACGAGTCTTTTTAGCAGATAAAGCTTCAGCTTATCCTCATGAGCTTTCAGGAGGGCAGCAGCAGCGGGTTTCCCTTGCCCGTGCTTTTGCCTATCCTGCGCCTCTCTTGTTTTTAGACGAACCTTTCCAGTCATTAGACATAGCCTTAAGACTTAAACTTATGAAGACAGTTTTGCGGCTGCTGCAAGAGGAAAGCCGAATACTTATCATGGTAACGCACGAACCTCGAGAAGCGATATATCTGGGATGTCGTATTATTGTTTTAGGCAAACCGCCGCGCGGCATTATCTTTGATGAACTGACGAGTATACCTCAGCAGGAGCGTGGTTATGCATCTTTAGCTTCTGCCCACCTAGAAAAAAAGCTTCTTTCTTTTTTGACAAATGAAGAATTCTAGAAGAATTCTAAATGGGACCGCTTAGTCGTTAATAGCTTATTGTTTATTGTTTAGATTGAGACTGTTCCTGTTTTGTTGTTTTCATTATATCTAACGTGCGCCTCACCAGTATCTGGCAACACAAGAGCTAATTTATTTTAAGATGTATTATTATAGCCCTTTTTTTATCATCCACAACCCGCATTGCTATTCGTGTGTAAAGCCCTAATTTTTTTGCAAGGATCCTTCTTGCATCGGTAAAAAACACCCGTTCTTCCAGCAAGACAGTACCGGTCTTACGGGCGAAATCAATGCCGTCATTGATATAGAAGTGCATAAGCGCATTGGCGTTACCCGTTTTCTTCACATACCTATTCGCATATTTAATTCCCGTTTCATTAGCAGCGTCAAAGAGCAGTTCCACGTCTTTAAGGTTAGTCTTTATGTTTGTTATCAACCGCATGACCCTATCTTCCGTGAAATACTGAAAAACGCCGGAGGCAACGAGCAAGGAAGGGAAAGCTTTATTAAGGGTATGTATCCATACCGTATCATCTATATCGCCTGAGACCAGTCTTTCATTTTCCTGTTCCCCCAGTATGGAACGCCGTAGATCAATCACTTCAGGCAGATCCACCGCATAAAACAATGCGCTGTGATTATGGAGGCGGTAAGAGGCGGTATCAAGTCCGGCGCCAAGATACACAATATTACCCTTTTGGTGTTTTGCAATAAAGGATTGTACTATATGGTCCATATTGTAATATCTGGCAACGGAAGCCATAAAGGAATATTCAGATGATTTTTTTTGTATCCTATCGCCGGGAATATATTTTTCCATTGAGAGTGATTTTTCATCATAAAAATATTCAGGAATTTTTTTTGAAGCAAAAACCCGGGCAGCCAGAGGGATGAACAAAGTATTGGAGACCCCTTGTAAACTTTCCATGATAATCCTTCCTTTTTGTCAACCAGTTCAGCTAAAAACTGCGCCTAACATTCCAGCTGCTTACAACTTTTGGGCTGTTTTACATTTACTTATATTGTTTATTCTTTGAATATTTGGGTATCTAATACCAATTTTTCTTTATATGGAAACCTTTGTTCAAATGCTTCCAATTCTTCTTTATTTACTTTATATATTTCCCCTTCAAAGAATTTTCCCTTTATATTTTCCAATGCGTTGGAAGACAATTCTAATACCATTAAAGCGTCATGATAATTGCCTTCCATATCCGTTATTCCATATTCTTTTGTATTTTTAAATCCGAATCTTTCATAATATTTTGGGTTTCCATATATTATTATTGCCTTAAACCCCATTTCTTTTGATAATTTTATAGTATGATTTACTAATTTTCCGCCAATTCCTTTATTTTGATATTTCGGTAATACACTTAATGGTCCAAACGTTAATACATCATATTCTTTTTCTTTGATTGTAGATATAATTTTTGATTTAGCATATACAATATTACCAACAATTTCATTATTATAAATTGCCACATAATCAAGTTCTTTGACAAATTCATGAGCGTTTCTCATATTGTGTATTATCAAATGTTCATCACATCCAGGTTTATAAAGATTCCAAAATGCTTCCCGGGTTAGATTATCAACAGTGTTATAGTCTTTTTCTTCTTCCAGCCTTAATTTGATTTCCATTATATGCTCCTCTCCAAAGTCATGGTTAAACCAATGTTCAGATGGATTCTTCGATATTCCCGACTATATACCAGCGCTCATCGCGCTTTTCAAAGGATTTGAGGGGAAGGTGCAGTTGCCGACCGCTATCGCCGGCAATTTTAACCGTGCCTAAGATGACGTTTATTTCCAAGACGGTCCAGGGGTTTCCTTGGTAATACACCGTCGTGGATTCTTGCGGCATAACACAGCGCTGTTCACAATAAAAAGGATATTCATAAGCAAGACAGCACAGAAGCCTGCCGCACGGTCCTGAAATCTTTGCGGAATTGAGGGAAAGATTCTGATCCTTCGCCATTTTTATAGAGACCGGACTTAATTGATCCGAAATACTATGGCAGCAGTAGCCGCGCCCGCATATTCCCAGCCCGCCGACAATACGCGATTCATCACGGATGCCAATCTGCCGCAGTTCTATTCGCATCTTAAACACAACAACCAAATCCTTGACTAATTCGCGAAAATCAATCCGTTTATCTGAGGTAAAAAAAAAGAGGATTTTAGCTTCTTCAAGGAGGAAATGCACTGAAACGAGCTTCATATCAAGTTTACGCTCTATGATTTTCTGCCTGCACAGCGTAAACGCCTGCTTTTCCTGTACTTTATTGGTTTCCGCATGGGCAAGATCCGCCTCGGATGCGAGCCGTTCTATGCGTACAACATTTGAAAATCTGGAGCAGGCTCGTGGTTGAACTAGTCCGATAACCTGCGCTAAATCCCTGCCGTATCGAGTTGGCACAAAGACCATATCTCCATGCGCCAAAGCGTTCCCCTTATAGGTCGCTAAAAATGTTTCAAACGAATAAAAAAGCCGCAGCCGATAAACCGGCTGATCCGGCGCAAGCACCTCAGGATCAGCAACGACGATACTATCGTCCTGTTCGGGAAGATTATCTTCTAATTCAAAAATATTCTCATCTTCTAAATCGTCTGTATGCATCAATCTGACCGAAATCTTCCGGTTCTACTCCTTTATTGCAATAAATCCACGAGAAGCCCTTTTATTTCTTCAAGCCGCGCCAGAATCTCTAACTGATGAGTCTGACCGGCTAAAATACCGGCGGCAAGCCGTTCTAACTTTTGATCAACAATCTGCACAAGCGTAAATCTTTTTCGTTTCATTAAATTAACACCGCTTATGTGCCGTTCGGTATCAAAGCCCTGATGCACAACGTAGCTTAAGAAATTCCTGACGGCTTGTTTATAGCGTTTAATCTCTTGCGGGAAAGGACGGTTTCTAAGATTATCACCAGCACTGTGTATCTCATCAAGAAGGTCTTTTTCTGTTTCCGGACTAAAAGAAAGCAAGGTCTCCTCCGCTGTTTCCTGCGTTTTCTGTTCAAAGATGCTAAAAAAGCGCGGACGGGCATTCTCTTTAGTTTTTTGTGTACTGGTCTTAGTATTGTTCTGCGCATTGGGAGGGAGAAAGGCAGTTACTGTACCGAGCAGATCAACATTAGCCATGTTTAGATGAAAAACCGGCTAGAGCGGATTGGACTAGGAGTTTATCTTTATATTCAACAATCAGCTTTTCCCACTGCTCATCACTTTGACAGACCACAACTTTACCGTGGATGAGGCATCCTTCATCAGCTCTGATACGTCTTGTAATAATGTCGCCGAGTACCAATCCAGTGCCAAGGATGATAATACGCTCACTAGCAATGACAGTGCCATATACAACGCCTCCTATGGTAACCGCGGTACCGCTTATATTACTTTTAAGGCGCGCATCCTCACCAACAATAACCTTACCCTGAGCATGCACATCACCCTGAACAGACCCATCAACACGGGTGAAGCCGGCTGATTCAATATCACCGACAACAGAAGTGCCCGGTCCGACAATGGTGTTAAGCGTGAAATCATTCCGTTTAACCATAACTTCCTACCGATTAGTCCGATTAGCACGGGCAAGCGTAGCACGAATATTGAGGTATTGAGCCGGATCAACCACATCAGAACCAATATGCACTTCATAATGCAGGTGCGGACCGGTTGACAAACCGGTATTGCCAATATAGCCAATAATTTCGCCCTGCTGAACTCGCTGCCCTATCTGTGCGCGTACGGTAAGCATATGAGCATAGCGGGTATAAAACCCGTGTTTGTGTTTAATAATCACGTAGTTACCAAAACCGCTATAGTCAAAATCAACCGTTACCACTTGTCCATCGGCGGTTGCTACGATTGGGTCTCCCTGCCGGTAGGTAGAAAGATCGATCCCTTTATGAATGTAGTACTGACCGGAAAAAGGGTGGATGTTCTGCCCAAAGGTAAAGGAAATATGCCCTATACCGCCTTTAATGGGCCATATACTAGGGATTTCGGTAAGCAGCGCATTCTGCGAATCAATGAGCGTACCGACCTCTTTTAACGGCTCAACCGCAGTAGCAAGATAATCGGTAAATCTGCGCAAATTCGTTACTTCCTGCAACACCCCTTCTGGACTTTCTTTTATATCAAAAAACGATGAAAGATCACCGCCCGTTCCTGCTGATTGTGTGGGGGAAATACCGTTCATACCGGTTCCTAATGCAGATAAAGTTACGGAAAGCGCATCTTCAAAATTTCTTGCCTCACGGAGTGCGTTGGCTATTTCTTCACGGAGTTGATCAAGACTTGCCTGCGTATCTTGCAGCCTGCTTTCATGGTTGCTGGTATTGACTCGCTCGACCCGGTAGGAGGAGACCGAACTAAAAACAATAATACCGCCGCCAACCAGCGCCAGCATAACGCAAAGTATTGAAAAGATATTGATATGTAGATTATAGACTTTCTTTTCAGAAGAAGGAATTGCAACTATTGTCCATCGGTGCATCAAGAAACGGACCGCAGCCTGCAACCCTGAAATACCAGCTGTAATTATTTTACGAAATACAGTTTTGATTTTGTTTACAAGATTATTTTCAAGCTTTTTGAATTCGTGTACTCGTGCCACCTTTAGACCTTTCCTTATCTAATGTAATTATCACAGCGATTCACTCTATCATAGAATGTTTATCTCTGTCAAATGAGAAATCAAGCAGTACCGCAATCTGTGTTGACCGTGCTTCACAGCACCCCGCTTCTTTCAGACCTTTAGAGCCGTAACACTGCCTTTACTTCAAGAACCTAACGGAAGGGGCGTTCGCTCAAAATCTCAAATACCAGTAAAGCAGTCTTTCGCTGCTAAAGGTTATGCTATCTGCTTTGCATTATTCTGACCGCTCATTCACCGCTTTTGAAGACTTGATAAGTAGGCATCTTCTAGGGAGTGTCGTCAAAAGTAAGGAAATAAAGTAAGCTAACAAGATGAAAGAAAACGGAAAAGCACTGCACAGACATGACATCAGTGATAGGCTGTGGGAAAAGATAAAAGACCTCCTACCAGGAGGGACAGGTAAACAGGGTCGAATGGCTCATGACAATCGACGCTTTATCAATGCTGTATCCTGGATTTTCAGAACCGGTGTTCCTTGGAGAGATTTACCTCCTGAATACGGCAACTGGAAAAATACACACCGAAGGTTTTGCCGCTGGCGGAATAGAGATGTCTGGAAAACAATAGCCGCTGAAGTTATCGGGGAACTAGATACCCAGTGGCTTATGATAGATGCAACTTATAGTAAAGTCCATGTAGACGGATTATCTCCCCAAATAATAGGTTCATCAGGATCCTGCGGTTCTGTCATTGTGGTTTCTCCTCTTCTTTCACCTTAAATTCGACTTTGCCTATATTTTCACGCTGATACCAACAAAATTGGATCAAGCATAAAAATTGGGAACAAGTATAAATTCAAAGTCTTTATAACGTTCAACCAGCAGGTCTTTTCCCTGCCTCATACTCTCGTCTATGACCTTCTTCAATTCTTCATTTGTTTCCCATTCAGGAATTTCATACTCTTTATCAGGTGTATTATAAAGAGGGGCGCCTCCTCCCGGTTCACTAAAATAGAA
>JAISMB010000028.1 GCA_031276945.1 Spirochaetaceae bacterium
TTTTTTCTGAATGCCGTTTTTGGCAAGAGAGCCCCGCCAAGGTCTGACCTATTTTGACGGCGAGGTCTGACCTACCCTGCTTTCTTTGGTTTCAAAGACCCGCTCTTTGTTTTCAAAGATACTGCTCTTTGTTTTCAAAGATACTGCTCTTTGATTTCAAAGATACTGCACTTTGATTTCAAAGAGCCTATGCTTTGAAGTCTGACCTATTTTGACGGCAAGGTTTGTCCTACCCCGCTACCGAGGTCTGACTTACCCTGCCTCCGAGGTCTGACCTATCTTTCTCAGTCAGTCTGACACGGTACAGTCAGAGTAACTGACTAGGCGAGGTCTGACTTACCCTGTCTGCGAGGTCTGACCTATGGCAGGGGGTGAGGTCTGTCCGCTGCTTCAGTGATTAGTGGCTAGTCCTTGTATTGTTAAGGCAGAACCGTTCCGAGGTCTGACTTACCCTGCCTCCGAGGTCTGACCTATTTTTCTCAGTCAGTCTGACACGGTGCAGTCAGGGTAGTTGACTAAGCAGGTCTGTCCTATCCTACCACCGAGGTTTGACTTATCCAGTTTTAGCGGATGAGTTAAAAGCCGTGGCAGATGGCTTAAAACCAAGAGGGCGAGGTTTGTCGGCTGCTTCTAGTGGTTAGTGGCTAGTCCTTGTGTTGTTAAGGCAGAACCGATTTTCCGAGATCTGACTTACCCTACCCCGCTTACACTTCAAAGTATCTATACTTTGGTTTCAAAGAGCCTTGCTTTCGAGGTCTGACCGCTTACCCGCCCTTACCCGAACCTTGACTTTTCTTAAAAAGAAGCCTGATTATATATGGTATGCGGTATATTACAGCTCTCAGCGTTTTTCTCTTGACTGTTCCTATAGCCCTCCCTTCGCAGGAACTCTTTGTTCCCTTTGTCTCGAAAATCAGCGTAGAAAGAAAAGGCGATCTTATTCGTCTTAGCTGGGTTGATTCCCCCGACATTTACGGTCCTGTGTACATCTACCGTTCTTTTGAACCTCTTGACACCCAGTACCCTCAACTTGCCGGAATTAAGGCAATAGAGATTCCTTACGGCACACAGTCTTACACAGACGAGATCGAGCGCTCTGTCTCCCTGTATTACTTTATCGTTGCCAGCGCAGAAACCGGCGAACGCTACCCCATAGTCTTACCTTACAGCAACAGCATAGTTGTATCGGCACACGATGGAGACAGCGCCTCTTCTGAAATAAACATCTTCTCTTTGGATGCTGTTGCGCGGGGAGAGGGCGTGTCTCTCTCATACCGCAGCATTGACAGTCGAAAATCTACCGTGCTGTACCGCAGCAGCCATCCTATTACACAAAAGTCAGACCTTGTTTCCGCACGTATCATCAACCTTAACATACCAGTCCCTTTTATGGATTATCCTGTCCCGGGTTTTCCCTGCTACTATGCGCTTGTCTTTGCTGAAGACCTCGAAGCCGGAACAGTAGAAATTATTCCCGGTTACAATGCCACGGTAGAGCCGGTAACCTTACCGGCTCGGCAGTCGCTCAAGCTTCGCGACTATGAGGTATCGCTGCCGCTTTTAACAATGCCTGCCGCAGTACCTGATGCACCGGCATTACTCCCTGCATCAACCCTTCCTTTGTCAAAGGAAGCTGAACAGGCGCTAGAGCCTCTCCTGAGAAAAGGCATGGAAAAGGGCGCAGCCGCACCGCATGAGCCGCAGATCCTTGAGGCTGATTTTAGCACACCACGAGAGAGTGAAGACTATACGCTTTACTCAATAGTACACGGTGCGTTTACTGCACATGATTGGCAGACGGCTCAAAGCGAGCTGCGCGCCTTTATGAGGCTGCCGCAAAGCGCCGAGCTTGAGCAGCGCGCCCATTTTTATTTGGGGCAGATTTATTTCTTTTTAGGACTTTTACCGGATGCGCTCTTTGAGTTTCTTGCGATCCGCAACAAGTTTCCTGACGAATCCTACCAGTGGATTATGCACGTGTTGACGGCGATGGTTGCCTAATTATGGAACGCAGTACGCATAATTCGGCGCAGAGCTTTAAGCTCAGTAATTTTGAAGGACCGCTTGATCTGCTTCTTTATTTGATCAACAAGAACGAAGTCAATATCTACGAAATCCCTGTCTCTGAAATTACCGAGCAGTACCTAGATATTCTGAACAATGCCGAAGACTGTGATCTTGACGGTATGAGTGAATTCTATCTCCTTGCCGCAAGCTTACTGCTCTTGAAATCCCGTATGCTCCTGCCGGTGGAAATCAAGCAGAGCGATGAAGAGGATCCGCGGCATGAACTGATCGCTCAGTTAATAGAATATCAAAAGTTCAAAAAACTTTCCGTCCTCATGGAAGAGAAGGTTAAAGAAGCTTCATGGATTATTGAACGCAAGAAACGGCGCTTTATCCAGCCGGTACAAATAGAGCTGTGGCAGGCGGTGCAGCCCGATGAATTGTTGCGGGTTTTTGAGCTTTTTGTTCCCAAACTACAGGCGGAGCGCGTTATTGACATGGCTGAAGAGGTTTCAGTCAATGAAAAGATTGCTCTGCTTTCAGAGCTTATGGAAGAGCGGGGCGAATGTACGTTCTCTGACTTAATACGGAGAAAAGATTCGCTTTTGGAATTTGTCTGTGCTTTCCTTGCCATTTTGGAAGCCGCAAAGATGCAGATGATCCAAGTCTACCAGCACCAGGTATTCGGCACTATTAGTATCCGTTCTTCGCATTAACCTTAAACCGTACCATTTCTAATCGTTTAATCGTTCAAGCTGCTACCTGAAGCCTCGCAAATCGTGCGAGGCTGGCTCATGGTATAGAACATAAGTTTTCAAAACGATTCGGGCAGTCTGCTCTACTACTATTATTATATATATAAATAGTAGTAATAGGGGCGGGGCTTTATGTGCATAACTCGGTTAATTCTTTATCTAGCAATTAGTAGCAATGTGCATAACTTATGAACATATGTGCATAACATGCATAACTTGGTCAATCTTCGGTAAAGTTATGCACATTGCAGGCAAAGTTATGCACAGGTTATGCACAGAGTTATGCACATAATGTGCATAACTTTCAGCCGTAGACTTTCAATTTTTCGATAATATCGTGAACCGCCGCATTAAGCTCCGTTTCGCATTGGAGGCGTTCCCCAACTTTCCGGTAGGCATGCATGACTGTCGTATATTCACGACCGCCAAAAGCCTGCCCTATTTCAGTGTTAGAGAACCCAGTCGCTTTACGGGAAATATACATAGCGATTTGGCGCGGCTTTACGACCTGCTGACTGCGCTTGCGGCTTGATAAATCACCGGTAGAGACATGATAATAATGCGCCACCACCTCTTGAATAGTGTCAAGGGACACATTAAAAAATGATAACTGATGAGCAGGCGCAGCCGGTTTTGGAGAGTGAAATATATCTTTGAGCTGTTGACCGGCTTTGTCAACGGTAATCGGTTTTCCCATCAATTCTGTGTATGCGATAAGTTTATTAAGCGCAGCTTCAAGATCGCGGACATTGGTAGAGATATTCCGTGCTATTGTAATAATAACTTCATCAGGAATAGAGACGTGGCGGATAGCTAGTTTTGATCTGAGGATAGCGCACCGGGTTTCATAATTCGGCGACTGCATATCAACATTAAGACCATTTTCAAACCGGGAACGAAGCCGTTCTTCAATGTGCTTGAGCGCTGATGCCGGCTTATCGCAGGTAAATACCAGTTGTTTATTGGCATCGCGCAGCGCATTAAAAGTATGGAACAGCTCACCCTGCGTTTCCCATTTGTTTTCCAAAAACTGTATGTCATCAATGAGCAGCACATCAATAAACCGGTATTTATGCTTAAATGCCGCCATCTTACCTTCTCGAATCGATTCAACAAATTCGTTGGTAAAGTTTTCAGAACTAATGTAGATCACTTTATTCTTTGAATAGCTATGAATGTAGTTACCGATTGCCTGCATGAGGTGTGTTTTTCCCAGTCCGACACCGCCATAGACAAAAAACGGATTATACGTGGTGCCGGGGTTACGGCTTATAGCAAGAGCGGCGTTTGCAGCAAAGTGATTGTTGTCGCCGATTATATACCGCTCGAAGATAAAATCTTCTCGCAACTGCGGATGCTTTTCTCTTCGCGGCGGCAGCGCTCGTGCCGAAACCGGCTGGATACTGCTCAGCGGTGCAGCCGCTTCAGTATTTTCATTCTTGTGCGGAATGATCTCAAACACCAGTGTTAAATGCCTGCCAGCTATACCGAATAATTTTGTTTCAATGAGTTTTTGATAGCGGCTTATGATTTGATCGCGATAAAATGCCGAAGGCACAACAACCGTTATGGTATTTTCACCGGATTGCTGATACTTCATTTGCTTAAACCACCGGTTAAAAACCGCCTCTCCTAATTCCTCGCCTATTTGGTTGAGCATTTCCTGCCAAAAAACACTATAATCCCAGTTTGTCATAGTTGGTATCTTAAAGACTGGGACAGTCTCTGTCTACAGCCGTAGGCTCTTTCAAAGTTCTCTGTAGCTGCCGGCTCCCTGTCCATGTAGTTACCGGCTCCCTGCCCATGTACGAGTAAGTCAGACCTCGCCGTCAAAATAGGTCAGACCTTGAAAACAATATGCGACGCAACCCAAGCTTTAGCCCACGCGACACGCCTTAGGCTGGCTGCTTCAGAGCTAGACTGAGGGCTTTGTTTTGTGTATTGTTTAATCAAAAGCTCAAACTAGAAATAGTGAGCTTCTTATTCCCCCATGAGGATCAGTATGGAAAAGATAGCAAGTTTTACCGTGGATCACCTGCAACTTAAACCGGGTGTTTTTGTATCACGGTTGGATCGCTTTGGCGACACAGTCATTACAACCTTTGACCTGCGGTTCAAAAAACCAAACAAAGAGCCGGTTATTGATATGCCGGCGCTGCATACCATTGAGCATTTAGGCGCAACATTTCTGCGAGCAGACCCGATCTGGGGGCAAAGAATTATCTACTTTGGTCCCATGGGATGTCGCACCGGCTTTTATCTAATTCTTGAAGGCATGCTTGTCTCAGAGGATATTCTCTCGCTTCTCATTGCGATGCTTGAATGGATACAGCATTTCAAGGGAACAATACCGGGCGCTTCAGCAGCAGAATGCGGCAACTGGCGTGAGCATAATCTTGATATGGCGCGATACGAGGCTGAACGCTATGCCGCTCTGCTCAAGGCTGCGACCTTTGAGAATCTCAATTACCCCGCTCAACAGACGGTATAAGATACCGCGGCGCTACCGGTTATGGAGTTGATTCGCTGCCCTTGGTGTATAGGAGACTATGAATACACCCGTTACCATGATGAAGAATGGGGAATTGCGCTCAAGGACAATCTTGCCCTCTTTGAATTACTGGTGCTTGAAGAAGCGCAGGCAGGGCTTTCATGGAAAACTATCTTGCATAGAAGAGCCGCCTACCGTCAGGTCTTTGATGCTATGAATCCTGAAAAAATAGCCCGGTATACCAATGCGGATATTACGCGCTTAATGCGCGATACGCGGATAATCAGGAACCGGCGCAAGATTATCGCGGCTATCAATAACGCCCAGAAGTTCTTAGCCTTTGCGGAAGGACCTGTTTCTTTCTCAGACTGGCTCTGGAATTGGGTCAACGGTGAGCAGATTGTCAACCATTACCGGACTGTTACAGAAATTCCCGCATCAACAAGTCTTTCCGAACAAATTTCCGCAGCATTAAAAAAACGAGGCTTTACGTTTATTGGTCCTACGATTATCTATGCGTTTATGCAGGCTGCCGGACTGGTAAACGATCATCTTGTTGATTGTTTTAGACACCCTTCTCTGCTTCTGCACGATTAAGACAAAGGAAAAAGAGGAATGGCTGAGCATCCTTCCCCCATAATGAAGAATATACCCGGCGCGCGTAATATACGGCTTGTTTTGTCTTATGACGGAACAGACTTTTCCGGCTGGCAGCGGCAGGAAAACCGCAGGACTATACAGGGAGCAGTAGAAGCAGCTTTGAAAACTATGCATCATCATCCTGTGGCAGCAGCCGGCGCCGGAAGAACCGATGCAGGAGTACATGCGGTTGGACAAGTGGCAAACTTTTACACAAGCATAGCACGTATAAGTCCTGAGCGTTTTGTGCCGGCGCTTAACCGACTACTGCCGCACGATATCCGTATCATCGGTGCAGATGAGGTTGCTGACAATTTTCATGCCCGGTTTAGCGCCTATTCCCGCACCTACCGCTATCATATCATCTGCGGCAGGAGTGCATTTCCCCATGAACTGCGCTATGCACTACATCTCAGGCGGTATCCGCGTCTTGATATACTGAATGATTATGCGCGCTTATTGAAGGGAGAAATGGACTGTTCAATCTTTGCCGCCTCAATCAAAGATAAAAAGCTTTCTCCTTTTCGGTATGTGGACAATAGTTATTTTTTTGTTCAAGGGCAGACCATAATCTTTGAGATTAGCGCTAACGCATTTTTACACAAAATGGTTCGCTCCATTGTCGGAACATTTCTTTTTTATGAAGAAAAACACTCTCCGGTTACGGCTCTTAAACAGATACTCGCATCAGGCAATCGTGCTTTAGCCGGTCCAACAGCCCTTCCTGCCGGGCTTTTTTTATGGAAAGTACAGTACCGCTAACAGTTTGCAGCGGCTGTTGATTCATCAGCGCCTGCTATATGCTTATAGGTCAGACCTCGAAGGTGGTTTAGGGCGTGTCGTCAAAAGGAGGAAAATCTTATGAGAAGACTCCTTTTTTTGTACATTCTCAAGTTTTCCATACAGTATTAAACGGCGTTTTCCTGCCTAAAAACGCCCCGTTTCTGATCAGAAATGCGTTATTTCTAATCAGAAACACTTTGTTTCTAGTCAGAAATATGCCGTTTCTAATCAGAAATACCCTGTTTCTGGTCAGAAATGAGTTATTTTTGATCAGAAACACTTTGTTTCTAGTCAGAAATATGCCGTTTCTGATCAGAAATACTTTGTTTCTAATCAGAAATATGCCGTTTCTGATCAGAAATAC
>JAISMB010000150.1 GCA_031276945.1 Spirochaetaceae bacterium
TTTAATGCCTTTCAGACCTTAGCTCTGACGATCTGGACGTTAGTGAACACGTCTACCCCATTAGGTGAGATATCTCCCCCCTTAGGTCAGACCTCTCCCTCTCTGATCAGAAATGATTGTTTTCTGATCAGAAATGCTTGCTTTCTGATCAGAAATGATTGCTTTCTGATCAGAAATGATTGCTTTCTGATCAGAAATGATTGCTTTCTGATCAGAAACGATTACTTTCTGATCAGAAATGATTACTTTCTGATCAGAAACGATTACTTTCTGATCAGAAACGATTGCTTTCTGATCAGAAATGATTACTTTCTGATCAGAAACGATTGCTTTCTGATCAGAAACGATTGCTTTCTGATCAGAAATGATTACTTTCTGAGAGCAGGCGGGCGAAACCGTGGGAGCGGTAGAACAGGCGTACCGCTTGATGATGGTTGAGTAAGGCGGCATGATCTTTTTTATGGTAAATACTTGAAAAACTCAAGATAAGATAGAGCTTTAAGCGCCGAGCCGCTGCTTTCTTCATACAGAAAGCGCCGCTGCAAAAAAGATTTGTTTTATGTGTACATAAGTCTTTATTCATAAAATTTATCTTGTATTCTTTTTAATTTCACGTTATGATTTCATTATTTAGGAGGCAATTTTGCTATGAAAGATTTAAGTTCAAAGAGGGAGTATCTAGCATCCTACCTGCTGCTTGTAATACCCGCATCGGTTATTTACCTTGCAGTTATGGCATTTCCGACTATATTTTCAGTGGTACTGAGTTTGACCAACTACCGGGGCGGTCAAATCTTCGGGAACCCGGATATACAATTTGTCGGGTTGGAGAGCTATATACGCATATTTCAAGACGAAGAATTCTATCTTGTCTTAAAAAACAATTTTTTGATTGTACTTATGTCGATATTTGGACAGCTGCCGCTTGGTTTTATCCTTGCCTATATCCTCTCCCGACAAATGGTAAAAGGCGTGGATTTCTTCCAAACGATCATCTATCTTCCCAACGTTATTACGCCGGTTATTATCGGCATTCTTTTTAACGCTTTGTACCGCAGCCCGAACAGCCTCTACATGGATATAGTGAGAAGTTTTAATCCGGCTGCTGAGTACGGCTTTACTAAATCGCCTATGATGCCGGTTCTGATGGTTATGCTGTGGATGTATACGGGGATGTACGTGATTATATTCTTGGCAAACTTGCAGCGTATAGACGTCTCTATTATTGAAGCGTCTAAAATTGACGGTGCGACCGAAGCGCAGGCGCTGCGCTACATAATCCTGCCGGCGCTGTCAGGCGTTATTGTTACCTGCGCCATTCTTGCAATCTCCGGTTCTCTTAAATCATTTGACCTTATTTACGTTATGACCAACAATGAAAGGGACACGCGGGTGCTTTCTCTGTATATGTACAACCGGGCATTTCGGGGAGCGCCTAACTATCCGCTGGCAAACGCTATTTCAACGGTCATGGTCATTATCAGTTTTATTTTAATTATACTCACCAGAATTGCCGGAAAGCGTTTTGGTGGAAAGGAGTAAACAATGGACGTACGCAAAAATACCATAGGCGCATCTTTCATCATTTATATTATTATGGGTATCTTTACCATTTTGGCGATTTATCCGCTTTTGTGGCTGGTTATTCAATCCTTTAAGACGACGCAGGAGTACCTGACGACAAGTAAACTGGCGTTTCCCTCAGAATGGCATGCGGAGAATTATTCGTATGTCTGGAAAATAGCCGACTTTGGCACGCTTTTTTTGAACAGCGTTTTGTACACCACCGTTACCATGGTGGTAACTATCGTTTTTGGTCTTATGGCAAGTTTTGCCTTTGCAAAAATACCCTGTAAAGCGACCAAATTGCTCCACGGTTTGTTTATAATCGGTATTCTTTTGACCATACAGTCTATTTTAGTACCGCTCTTTCTGGTGGAGATGAGTACCAATCTGCTGAACACACGGATCGGGGTGCTGATTCCCTATATAGGACTTGCGCTGCCTATGGCGGTCTACCTTGGTACCGACTTTATGGACGGTATTCCGGGTGCGGTCATCGAGTCGGCACGGATTGACGGGGCTAAGTACCTCAAGATTTTCTCAAGCATTATTCTGCCGATGGTGGCGCCGGTTGCTATGACCTTAGGGATTTTAACCTTTACCGGCACTTGGAATGAATTCTTAATGATAACTATCTTGACAGACAGCACAGCTTCACAAACCATTCCGGTTGGTATTAGTAAATTCTCAGGAGCCCTTGCATCCGACTACAGCCGGCAGTTTACTGCCCTAGTGATGGGTGTTATTCCTATGATCGTGTTTTATGTTATCTTCCGTAAACAGATTACGAAGGGTGTTGCGGCAGGAGCGGTAAAAGGCTAGACAGGCAAGCACAGCCGCCTTGGATTGAACAAGGCGGCTGTGCAATGCACAGGGAGGTGCGGAACAATGGCAGACAACTACGAATACAGCACGCCGGTCTTGCGGCACAATGAGGGCGGCGTTCAGTCCTCGGTTATCATTCGTCCTGCTCACGGCTGCGATCTTCCCTATCTTTACGCTCTGTGCTTAAAGACTGCGGATGCCGGGGCAGACGCCTCCCGATTATTCTGCGATCCGCTGCTCATAGGTCAGTACTATGCGGCGCCGTACTTTTTTTATGACAGCGCCTTGTGTTTTGTCTTGACCGCGGATCAGGAACCGGCGGGCTATATTGTGGCAACAGCGGATACGCCCGCCTTTAATGAGTGGATGAACCGGGTATGGCTGCCGCCCCTTCGCCTCAGGTATCCCCTCCCGTATCCGCCAGAACGAACGAACTCACCAACTGAATTAGGGCTTGTTTCTCTGCTCCATCAACCGCTTGAAGAGTCGGAGCATAGCTTTGTATCAGCTTATCCGGCACATCTACACATTGATATTCTGCCTGCCCAACAGGGAAGAGGGCAGGGGCGCGCCCTTATGGAGCGGCTCACTGAAGCATTGCAGGAGCGGAACGTAGCGGGTGTTCATCTGGGTGTCAGCAAGCGCAACACGGGAGCAGCCGCATTTTATGCGCGGATGGGTTTCCAGCTAGTCCAAGAAGAGAACTGGGGATTCATTTTAGGGAAAAAGCTTTAGTAAACTGGTGATACGCAAAGGGGCGTTGCTTAAAAACTTGAGGGAAGAGGGACTGTTGCCGGCAGTTTCCCTATCAGGGGCAGTAAATACTGGGCAACAATACTCTCGCTGAGGAGAACTTGCGCATCAAAGAGCGGCTGAATATTAAGGATAAAGATCATGACTGCTACCACCGTGATTCCTTCAATTATGCCAAAGAGAGAGCCTAGAAAATGGTCGGCGCTTTTGAGCCTTCCTCTTTCAGCAATATCCTTTAACCATGACTGAACAAGTTTAACTACCAAAAAGACAATACCAAAAATGATCACAAAAGCAGCACATTCCGGCAGTAGTTTTGCTTCGCTTAAAATCTTGGTACGGATAAAAGCAGCGCCATTTTTATACAGAAGTAGCGCTGCACAAGCGCCCAGTATCACTGATGCCTTGGATAAGGCATTTTCAATAAAACCGATTAAGGCGCCGCGGATAGCTAAAAGGGCAATAAGAGCAATACAAATAATATCAATAACAGCCATAAGAACTCCTTTCATCAAGATAATCCGGTCATGCGCCCCAGTGTAAGGGTTGCACCTCCTGCCTTCGAGGTCTGACCTACCCTGAAACACCAGTCTGAGATGCGTACAAGGTAAGGTGAGCAAGAGGCTAATTGGCAACGGCATCCTTTATTGCGGCAGCGATGATCTGCGCACCGTTGATACTGCCTATTTGTTTTGCAGCACTGCTCATTGCCCGCCGTTTTTCCGGATCGTGCGCCAAAGCCAGCACCATTTTTTGTAAAGCTGTAGGATTGCGTTCCTCTAAGACTAAGGCGGCGCCGGCTTGGGCAAAAACTCGTGCGTTTTCCACCTGATCACCACGGGTACCTGCGCCCTGTAGGGGTATCAATACCAGCGGCACGCCAACGCTTGCACATTCCCATAAAGTACCGGCGCCGCTGCGCCCTACAACCAATTCCGCCGCAGCCAGTATATGCGGCAGCTCCTCATGGATAAAGGTAAAAGGCAGATAATGCGGCGCTGGCGAAGCCTGCCATACCTGACCGGTTTGGTGTACCACTGTGTAAAGAGCAGTCAATGCCGGCAGACTATCACGAATAAGCTCGTTGACTTCCTGCGCCCCCTGACTCCCTCCCAGCACAAGCAGTATACGTTCGCCGGTACCCAGACCGAGAAACGCCCGCCCTCTTTGCGGATCCGCAGTGTAAAAAGCTGAACGTATTAGATTACCGGACACCGTTATTTTATCGGCAATGCTTTTCGGTAAAAAGCGCGCTGTAGTAGCGTAAGTGGTAAACACTCTGTCTGCAAAGCGTATATTGATTTTTGTAGCAAGACCCGGACTATAATCGGATTCATGGGTAAAAACCGGTATCTTGAGCGAAGCGGCGGCTAATACAGGCGGCACGCTCACAAAACCGCCTTTAGAAAAAAGCAATGCCGGCTTTTCTTTTTTGAAGATTGCTCGTGCAGCAAAAAAACCGGCGATGATCTTAAATACATCGGTAAGATTGCGCAAAGAAAAATACCGTCTCAACTTGCCGGCAGGGATTCCAAAGAAAAAAATGCCTGCTTTGTGTACAATATCTTTATCTATACCGGTATGAGAACCTATCCACACGACCCGATAATCAGCCAAATAGGGAATTACCGCAATGCCCGGATAAATATGCCCTCCCGTGCCGCCGCCGGTAAAAGCTATGGTTTTCACTGGTTAAGTGCCTGATACACTTCTTCAGGACTTTGTGCCTTGATAAGGGATTGGCGCAGGGAGCTTTGTTTAAGACGAGTATTAAACAGGGACAGCGTCTGCAAATAGTAGGAATGTTGATTAGCGGCAGCAGCTATCATAAACAAAAGCCTCACCGGTTTATTATCAAGGACTTGAAAATCGATAATATCGACCTGACTGATACCAATAGCCACAACCAAGTCGGTTACTGAGGTGAGCCTGACATGAGGAATTGCTATGCCGCTCCCAATAGCAGTACTCATAAGCTCTTCACGCCGCAGAATTTCATTAATTAATTCCTGTCGGTTTTTTACTTGCGGGGCAGTAGCTATAACGGTTGCTAGGGCGACCAATGCATCTCGTTTATATTTATGATTCAGGAAGACAATACGATCCGCAACTATAAGCGTCTGTAGAGCGATACCATTTGATTCTAATACCTGAGTCTGTACTGAAGGTCGCGCATGAGCCCATTGTTCTACCTCAGAACGCTTGAAATGCCACACGCTACCGCTTTGCTCTGCCGGAATTTCCCCTTTTTGCGCCCAGTCATGTACGGTATGTTCTGAAACCCGTAAATAGTGAGCTATTTCAGCAATAGTTAAGATTTCATCTTCAATCACAAAGAACCGCCCTTGGGTTAAAAATAGCATAAAACTGGAGGATAGTCAATAATTGTCATTACTGAAGAGTGAGTCCGTAACGCTCTGCGAATCTACATAAAAAATTTAAGAGGGTACAAGGCAGGTGCTTTAGCTGCTTTCTGTGTTCTCATAAAAGCATTGCTCAATACACCCCTAAAGCCATAGATATATTTTGTGGAGCCGGGTAGCAATAAACCATGTTCCGGCTACAAGAAGGACAAACCCTAGAAAAGGAACAAAGAGCGTATCAGCATTGATGAGCAGTTCCTTTCCAAGGAAGACTAAGAGAGAGCCGGCGCCAATAAAGAAATAATTCTTTTCACCACTGCTATAAGCTGAAATAAAAAAATTCAGTATCGTAATCACTATACACCCAACATCTACGACGGCAAAGGTGGTACTCATACCGGCTATAGGACCGAGACTGGAATTCCATGACAGCCTATCAACTGGCACTTTCAGCGCAATAAGCAAGGCAACAATAGCGCTCATAAGCAAGCTATTTTTGAATCGCATTCCGGCTGCGTTGATGCTTGCTACAAATAGTGAAAAAATACCAAAATACCGAGAAAAAAACAGTACCTTAAAAGCAATGCCGAGATATAATGAAGGAAGTGTGTACTGTACAGTCAGAGGAGTAATGACCCGTAATGCTTCAAATGCAGTTGATAGTACAAAAAACGAAAAAAAGAATATCTCAGGCGATTCGGTCTTCTCAAAGTAGAGATAAATACATACACTACCGATAAGGGCATAGACCATAGTGCAAATTACTGAAATAAACGGTGCAAAAGGTTGTACCGGCAAAATATGGAGAGCTAATCCCGGTACTATACCGGCTGAACGTTCCACGGCACCGTTCACTGTTGCTGGATACAACTGTATCACAAAAAATGAGCTAATCACTACAAGAAATACCAGTAATACTACACACACTATCTCTATCTTAAAGATAAAATTTCTTCCTACAATACTCATAAAATTGAGTATACAGAGAAAAAAAGAATGAGAAAAGAATAAAAAAGAAATTTTTCTTGACTTATTATAAGATAAGTACTATTCTGTTAATAGTACTTATTATTGATAAATTAAAATGAATACTAAGTGCTATCGCACAAAAATAATTGGTTACAAAGCGACGTAGTTCGTTTTAGATATTTTTTACTGCAAGGAGTTTTTATGAAAACATTTATTTGTACAGTTTGTGGCTATGTTCACACCGGTGATAGCGCTCCGGACTTTTGTCCGCAATGTAAAGCGCCAGCTACAAAATTCCAAGAGAGGACTGTAGATGGTGCAGCTTTCTCTGCTGAGCATGTTGTCGGTATTGCCAAAGGTGTAGAGCAAGACATCCATGATGATCTTGTAGCGAATTTCAATGGCGAATGTCATGAAGTTGGTATGTATCTTGCTATGAGTCGAGTCGCAGAACGTGAGGGATATCCTGAAATCGCAGAAGTTTATAAGCGCTATGCTTTTGAAGAAGCTGAACATGCAGCAAAGTTTGCAGAACTTTTAGGTGAAGTACTCACTAACTGTACTAAGAAAAACCTTGAACTTCGGGTAGAAGCTGAAAGTGGCGCTTGCTCCGGTAAAACCGACCTGGCAAAACGTGCCAAGGAACACGGTTATGATGCAATCCATGATACAGTTCACGAAATGGCTCGCGATGAAGCGCGCCATTGTTGCGGCTTTAAGGGTTTGTTGAAACGATATTTCTAGAGGATATATCCTCGCAATGGTTTTAGTAGGTTATAGAAGGTTGATTTGAAATTTGTGTACATTTTTCATAATCATCTTCTATATACCTGTTGTATAATAGCTTTACAGTATTCCTTTTCTAATATTAGAAAGTTTTGCTTTCAAATGTAAAATAGCTTTTGAGTGGAGTTGTGATACCCGCGATTCAGTTACATCAAGCACCTGCCCTATTTCTTTCAAGGTCAGATCTTCATAATAATACAATACAAGTATTTTCTTTTCTTTATCTGGCAATTCACTAATATAGTCAAAAACAACCCGCCTGATTTCTGCCTTTTCTACAATAACATCGGGATTGAGGCTCGATGGTGATTCTATACTGTCTCCAATAGAAACTTTATCATTTTCATCGCCGGAAAACCATACATCATTGAGAGATAGAATAGAAGTGCCGGATATTTTCATCATAGTTTTAAGATAGGTCTCTTCAGTCATACCTAAGAAATCGGCGATTTCTTTATCAGTAGCAGTTCTCCCCAACTGCGATTCTAAAATTCCAATAGCATCTTCAACTTCGCGTATTTTTTGCCGTACTGACCGAGGAACCCAATCAATAGAGCGTAGTTCGTCAAAAATAGCACCGCGTATTCTGGTAACCGCGTAGGTTTTGAATTTTACTCCTTTAGATGGGTCGAATTTATCAATAGCATCAAGAAGACCAAACGTACCGAAACCAACTAAGTCATCAAATTCGACATTAGGAGGCATACCAATCGCTACTTTACCAGCGACATATTTCACCAGAGGAGCATATTGTTTTATAAAATTGTCTCTAATTTTGGGGTCTTTCTTTTGCTGATACTCAAACCAAAGAGCATCTTCTATTTTTTTATTATTTGGGTCATTCCCCATAAAAAATTACCGTCGTGGGGAAACGGCGGCAACACCTCCTATTTGGTCTCATTTAATTCTTACACAAGACATAGACGGGTGTCTAGTAGTTAGTTTTCCTTTTGTTATGCGTGAAATGATACTTTATGATACTTTTACCTTCTCATGAAGGAGGTTTACTCTACTGCCTGTGCGGTCTGACCTATCCCTGAACGAGGTCTGTCCTATGGCAACAGTACTCTCTGTCCCTGTAGTTTTCGGCTTCCTTACCATGACAGAATGAGATCATTCCTTGCCCCATTCCTAAAGCAGGCGTGCCTCTTCTACAAAAAGCTTGCACAAGCTAAAGGACTCCGTTATACTAAAACCATTCTGTAAAGAGGCGCATACAGAATGGTTCAAAGGAGATTTTTATGTGTAGAGCAATCATCTCTTTAACCCCACCCTCCCCTCCTTTCTATGTATAAGCGTATACTATCGAGTCTGTTTATCATGCTGATAACAGGCGCCTGTGCAACGCCGCCGGGAACGGATATCTTTCCTGAGTGGTGGCTGAATCCGCCTGTGGACGCGTGGTATTACTACGGCGTGGCAAATGCAGCCGTGGAAGAGGAAGAATGGAGCGCATGGGAAGAAGCGCGCAACCAAGGCTTACAAGCCATTGTTGATCAGGTGGAGGCTCGCATATATGCGATGCAAGGAAGACTATAATCAGCGCACCAACGATCAAAGCGCCAATTTCTTTATCAGCATGAACTATCATATAACACAGGTTATCCTCTGCGATACCAAGCCCCTTCAGCGCACTCGCAAGAACCAGATCTGTTATATGCTTTTGGCTTCTCCGAGAGATAAGGCGCGTGCTATTATAACCGAAGCTCTTGACCATGAGAGCCAAAAGAATCAGGCAGTGCAAAAGGAAACGGCGAAAGAGGTCATGGATCGATGGTTAAGAACCGATACTATTGAACGAAAAGCGCCGAACGGACAGCAGATTGCCGCTTTACAAGATACCATTAAAACCTTAGAGGAAAAGTTGGCGAGTTCCATGACCGACAGAGCCGATCTTCAGAAAAGACTGGACGAAGCTCTCGCCAAAATCAGCCGCTTGCAGGATATAATTGTTGATCAGACTAACCAGATTGAAGATATTCGTTATCGCTTGAACGTCAAAGAACAGGACTTTGACCAATATGAACTTATAAACACGAAACAAAAACAGCAGATTGCCGACTTACAGGATACCATTAAAACCTTAGAAGAAAGACTGGCAAGTTCCGTAACCGATAGAACTGCTTCCCAGAAAAAACTGGGCGAAACCCGCATTGAGGGAAAGCAATGAACAGGGCAAAACAGATGATAGTATGCACGATAGCCTCTGCGTGCATGGCGCTGACGGCTCTTAAGACCGTAGAGGCGCTACCTTCTTTCGTAACAGACCCGCCTGTTGATGAACAGTATTACTATGAGTTCGGAGAGGCTGAGGATACTGATAAAGCGCGGGCATGGGCCGCCGCAGAAAAGCGGGCGCAGGAGAAGCCTCCACGATCAGCTTGAGACGCGGTTAGCGGCAATGCAGCTTGATTTCGAGATAAATACCGGCAGGCGCGCTGAGAGCTTTTTTACGCAGATGCGCTCCATTGTTTCTGGCATTTCCGTGCGAGCGAAGAAAATGAAGAGCGTATCCGAAGGCGGCAAGCATTACGTACTGGTGCGCGCCAAAGGTATTGAAGAGGAAATGCTGGAGCAGATAATAGACTATGCGCAAAAGACGAAAGACACGGACTTTGAGCGGGCGGCAAAAGAGGCTATGAAACACACCTTTAATAAAGCTCAAGCAGTGATTACGCAGGCGGAAGCGAAACAAAAATGGGAAGACTTCTTATCAACGGTGTTTTTGGGCGCTGGCTATGCTAAAAGAAACACTGTGGGAGAGGCTGCTTTTGCAGTTGAATGGTCCGATGATAAAGCCGGTATGGGACTTGAGCTGCTTGAGCTGCTTGAGCTGCATTGGTCATTGCTGCCCCTTCACTTCAGTAGGCATAGGGTTGTATACTTTTGTGGGTGGCGGCTATAACAGCTTGGGATTTGAAAATGTGGATTGGGGCGTTTCCTTATATGCGGGCTTGGTCTATCCTTTTATCAGCATTGATGATTTTCGCATGTAGTCTTATGGAGATTTCCTGTTCAATATACAAGGAGGAGATGGCGGCTTTATGATTGGAGCAGGCTTTACCGCAGGTCTAACCCTTACTTGGTATGGTTTGGGGATAGATATACGCTACCGAGGGGTGGTCTATGATGGTCATTATGTCAATGCTCTGGGGATTGGCATAGTATTTATGTTTAATGAGTGATTTGTCTGCCTTCAAGGTCTGACCTTCACAAAAGCAGCTTGAGGTCTGTCTTCCATGCGGTATCAGTTACCAGAGAGATAATCGTCATGAGCCCCTGTTTCCGATGGTATGCGCCGCTGTACTGCCAGTCTTCAGGCTTCTGCACCAGCCCTGCCGCAACCGGATTTTGATCTATGTAATTGTAAACGTT
>JAISMB010000004.1 GCA_031276945.1 Spirochaetaceae bacterium
TTACTTTTGAAGTAACATGATAAGTCAGACCTTGGTCTGTTAGTCCACGAGGCAAATTATGCGCTGCCATAATACTTATATAAGGGGGCTGACTGTGCTTTTTGATTCAATTTAGAGCACAATATTTTTTATTTATTTTTGACGGCGAGGTCTGTCCTATCTTTATCTTATCTTTATCTAGGAAGGAAGCAGAGCGAGTAGCACTACCTCTGTACTTTCATTCACAAAAGCAGCTTGAGGTCTGTCCTCTATGCAGCAGCGATATAATCACCATGATCCTGTTCCCGATGGTATTGGTATGCACTGCTGTACTGAGGAGGCAAGGTCTGTCCGTGCGTGAAAGGTGAAAGGGAACCTCCGCCTCTAAAACAAGAAGTCCTCCCGATACACTGGAAGGACTTCCGCGACAGAAAAAGTGGATTACGCTGATCAGACGGTTGATTCTGCCGGCTCAAGAGGTTCCTTGTGCAGATTAAGCTTTGCCTGTTCATCAATCAGTATCCGGTATTCTCCCTCTGTCCAATCCGCAGTCGCACTGCCGCCTTCTGTGCTCAAAACACCAAAAAGAATTGCATCAACAAAAAAAGATTTGATTTTATCTTCAACAAGCCGGCTCACATTACGCGCACCGGTTTCCCGACTGTAGCCTTCCTCAGCAAGATGGGCGAGACACGCTTCAGTAACCGTCAGAGTAACATTTTTATCCGCCAACTGTCTTTGAAAGAGGGAGAGTTCTTTGTTGACAATAGAGTGCATAATGGTGCGCGAAAGATGCCCAAACTGCACCACTGCATCAAGACGGTTGCGGAATTCAGGCGTAAACGTCTTTTCAACCGCGCTGTCGATAGCTGATTCATCAATATTTCTATCACCGAAACCAATAAGGTTTTTGCCAATATCCCGCGCACCGGCATTGCTGGTCATAATCAGCACGACATTCCGAAAATCAGCCTTCCGACCATTATTATCAGTCAGCGTCGCATAATCCATGACTTGCAGCAGTATATTGTAAATATCAGCATGCGCCTTCTCAATCTCATCAAGGAGTAAGACCGCATGCGGATGTTTGCGCACAACTTCAGTCAGCAAACCGCCTTCTTCATAGCCCACATACCCCGGCGGAGAACCGATTAACCGTGATACCGTATGCTTTTCCTGATACTCGCTCATATCAAACCGGTGCAGAGAGACACCCAGCAAATCAGCCAAGGATCGGGCAAGCTCTGTCTTGCCAACGCCGGTTGGACCGACAAAAAGAAAATTGGCTACCGGTTTCTCCGGCGCTCGAAACCCCGCACGAGATCGCTTGACCGCTTTGACCACAGCCTCAATAGCCTTATCTTGTCCAAAGATACGCTCTTTCAACCTGCCTTCCATAAGGCGGAGTTTGTCTTTTTCATTTTCACCAACCAAGTGATTGGGTATGCGGGCAATGCGTGAGAGAACACTTTCAATAAGCGGGACATCAATATCTATTATTTCAACTATTTCAACGGAACCGTCTTGTATTGTTTTACTCTGCTGATATGCGTTTATCCGCGCAAAAGCGCCGGCTTCATCAATAACATCAATAGCTTTATCCGGCAAGTGCCGATCGAGAATGTACTGATTAGAAAGCTGCACCGCGCTTTCCAAAGCTGCATCAGTATAGCGGACACGGTGGTATTCTTCGTACTTTGACTTGAGCCCTTTGAGTATGGCGATGGTATCTGTCTCATTCGGTTCATTGATATCAATCTTTTGGAACCGCCGCGATAATGCCCGGTCCTTATCAAAAAATCTATTGTATTCTTCATGGGTCGTTGAACCTATGCACCGGATTTTTCCTGAGGTAAGGGCGGGCTTGAGAATATTAGCAGCATCCAAAGAATTCCCCGAAGCGGAGCCTGCGCCAACCAAGGTATGAATCTCATCAATAAAGAGAATAGCTTTTTCTTTTTTGAGTATCTCCTCAATAACTTTCTTGATTCGCTCTTCAAAATCACCGCGGAATTTAGTGCCGGCAATTAGCGATCCCATATCCAAAGAAAAAACAGAAAAGTTTTTAAGCGTTGGCGGAACAGTGCCATCGGCAATACGCTGCGCAAGCCCTTCGGTGATTGCGGTTTTCCCCACACCGGAATCACCGACATGAACCGGATTGTTCTTAATCCGGCGGCACAGGATCTGTATTGTCCGGTCAAGCTCTTCCTCTCGTCCAATAAGCGGATCCAATTTATGCTCACGCGCTAGGGCGGTTAGCTCTACGGTGTAGCGGTCAAGGGTTGTTTTTTTTGCATTCTTATTTTTTAAGCCGGAGGTATTTTCTTCTTCTTCATTTATCCTTTCATCATCTACCGTATGTGAAAGCACTTTAATCAATTCAAGTCGTTTCACTCCTGCTTTACGCAAATAATACGCACAATAATTACGCTCTTCGTCAAAGAGTGAGACAAGAATATCGGCTATATCAAGAACCTGTTTTTGGGCGGATTGACTTTGTAGAACTGCCCGTTCAATCACGCTTTGGAAAGCAACGGTTTGAATAGGTTCTACATTGTTAAGAACTGGCATCTTTTGTTCAAAGTAAGTTTCCATACCGGATCGTATCAGCGCTAAATCAGCGCCACAGGCAACAAAAATATCTTGCACATCGTCAAAACTCAACGCCGCGTAAAGGATATGTTCCGGCGTAAGATATTCATGCTTACGTGATCGTGCCTCATTATAGGCAGCGTGTATAATGGCCTGAACCGGCCCGCTTATCTTCATATTTACTCCTTGGTATAACCGGGGTTCTGTATTGCTCTTTACCGTGAGGATTTTAGACCGGCTCTATAACACAGCGAAGGGGAAATTCATTTTGTTGCGCAATCGCATGAACCTGGTTGACCTTGGTTTGTGCAATATCAAAAGGATAATGCCCAACCACCCCGCGCCCTTTACGGTGAACATCAAGCATAATCTTGCGCGCCTCAAGTCTCCCTTTATGAAAGATAGTCATTAGCACTTCCATAACAAAATCCATGGTTGTAAAATGATCGTTTAACAGCACAACGCGGAAATCTTCCGGTTCTTTGAACTGTCCTTTCGTTTTATCTTTCTTCTTGAGAACGGTGTTTATCCCGTCTCCTCCAAATACCGGCATAAATTTAATATACAGCAAATAAAATAGTATAGCAAGAGGACAATAAGGCAAAATACTTTCCTCTCTTTGAGCAGCGCTCAGTCTTTCGGCGGGGCAGGGGGCGGATTGCGCCTCTGCGGAGAACTTAGTTGCAGATTTACCGGTACGGGTCTTGTTTGCCGATAGAGGGTACACCGTCTGTGCGTGAGGGGTTTGAGGACTGAGCCCTCCCAAGTGCAGTCGGAAGTTGGCACGGACTTATGACAAAGAGCTGTATAAGGACAACGCCTTGATCTACCCTGGAGGTATCGTCAAACTCAAAGACCCGATAGTTCCTCTCTGAACAGAATTAGTTCTACTCCGGATCTCTGACGGACAACCGCGGCGTACCTTGCTTAATATTTTGGTTGTAACTATGCTGCTTTTACAAAAGGTCGGCGTAAAGCGTGGATATAAGCCGCAACGATAAAACGATAAAGATAGGTAACAACAGAGTGAAATAAGACTTGACAAGAAAGATAGATAAGAGAAAGATAGATAAGAGAGGAGCAAAAGATGTCTGAAAAGGGCAGGCGTATACGCCAAACACTGAAAGAGACAGGGGAGCGGCGCTCCGTCTTCCGCCTTAAAATAGACGCTTCCCGCTTCTCAAAAGAAAAAAAGGATTACCTTGAAAGACTCTTCCTTGAAAAGAAATGGTTTAGGAACGCCGTTATCGCTTCTCAAGAGATATATGCCTTTGATTATAAGACAAAACCGACAACAGTTGACAGAACGCGCCGATAACGTTGCCGGAGAGTGTAGGAAGTATCAGCAGGGGACTGCGCCGATAAGCATAGTACCAATATAGAAAACAGCATAATGTTGGTATAGCCAAGCCACACCAGAATGGGGGCAAAGGAGGAAATCAAGACTATGGATGATACTAAGAACCCAAAAATCGGCATGACCACTGCCGATGTCGCCAAAAGGACGCACTATGGGTCGTCGACAATCAGGAAGTACGCCACTCTATTGGGCATAGCATATACAGAAGAGAAACACAAAGTTTATATATGGCAGGAAGAAGACATAGAGCGTCTAAAGACTGTTGCAGCCTCTCCAAGAAAGAAAAGAGCAAAAGAGGAAGAAAACTAAAATCCTGCCCCTCGGGGCGGAATTAGATTATTGGCTAAAGCCAAGAAAAGGAAAAAATGAAAACGATAAGCGAAAAAGCAGTGTATATACGGTAGAGTGTATTTCTTAATTAAGAATGTATCAGGGTAATGCGAATGCTTTAGCCTTAATTTTGTAATGTTTCCATTCTGCCATCTTCCCCGATAATTCTTTGTGAACAGAAATTATAATCTAATTTTGATAGTTAAGGAATCTGTATGAAATTAGCACATCGAGTAAGCCTCATTCTTATCTTTATTTTTATAGTGGTGATAACGACCATATCACTCATACTCTTTAAGCGCGCGGCAAGTGCGCAAATTGCAACCGCCTTGGAAAGCCAAGAACGGCTCGCCGCAGAACAGGCGCTGACTATCCAAGCGCAGTATGAAAATTATTTGCAAGTTACCCATACCATAGCGAATATACTCTCTTATTTTGACATTGCCGATCCGGGTCGGCAGAGAACCTATTTTGATCAGCTCATGGAATCGGTTTTAATCTCTGAAGATAAAATTACTGATATTTTTGCCGTCTTTAAGCCTGATACTATCGATCAGGGAATGGATGCTTCCTTTACCGGTGCTATCGGTAATACTGAAACCGGTCAGTGGGCGCCCCTGTATACCAAACAGAGCGGGCGGTTTGAACATCTCACCTACTCCGGGGTGGATAAAGTAATGGAAAGACTGAACAGTGAAGATGCCGGCAAAGAGTATATATACGATCCAGTACTGGAAAACATCGGAAACAGACTCACGTATACCGTGAGGATTACCGTGCCGATACGGTATCACAAAACCGGTATAGTCGTCGGTCGTGTCGGCGTGAACGTCGATATTACGTACTTACAGGCTATCGTTGATACGACCATACGGAATAATAAAGATATAACCGCCATGTCTGTCTATTCCAATAATACTACCATCATTGCAAGCGGCGTCCGTGGGCAGATCGGCAAGTTTTTGGTTGATGCCCAACAGACACTGTTTGATAAAGATACTGAAAGAGCGTATACCGCGGTTGTAAAAGGAGAAAAAGTAAGTATCTCAAAATATTCGCCTAATATCAAAAAAGACCTTGAGCTTATCCTCTATCCTTTTACCATAGGGCAAACCGGCACCACATGGTCTTTGATGCTGGGGACTGACCGCGATCTGATTATGGCAGAAGTGAATGCTATGATAATCTTTACCATCATCCTTGCTATCATATCTATTGCTGTGGTGATGCTGATCATGTTCTTTTTTGAATTATACTCACAGTCGGTCAAGATGAAAGATAAGGCGGAAAGCGCGAGCCGTGCCAAGAGCGACTTCCTCTCTCACATGAGTCATGAGATACGTACGCCCATGAATACCATTATTGGCATGACAACCATCGGCAGAAATGCCATAGACTTGGAAAGAAAAGATTACGCTTTTGGGAAAATAGAAGAGGCTTCTACCCATCTGCTGGGCGTCATCAATGATATATTGGATATGTCAAAAATAGAGGCAAACAAGATAGAGCTTTCTTTGACTGACTTCAATTTTGAGAAGATGTTCCGCAAGATTGTCAATGTCATTAATTTTCGGGTCAATGAAAAACAGCAGGAATTGATAGTGCATATTGACAAGCGTATCCCCTCGGTGATAACGGGAGATGACCAAAGACTAGCGCAAGTTATCACGAACCTGCTTTCCAATGCGGTAAAGTTCACACCGGAGCAGGGAACTATCCGTCTTGAAGCTTCCTTGGTCAAAGAGGAAAACGGACTGTGTATTATACAAATTGAAGTCTCAGATACCGGTATAGGCATAACTGAAGAACAAAAGGAGCGGCTCTTTACCCCCTTCCAGCAGGCAGAGAGCGGCACATCACGCACCTTCGGCGGTACCGGGCTGGGGCTTGCCATATCCAAGCGCATTGTAGAATTGATGCACGGTTCTATCTGGATAGACTCACAGCCGGGAAAAGGGTCTGTCTTTGCCTTTACCATAGAAGCGCGCCGTGGAGAGGAAGAAATGACCAGTCTTTTGGAATCCGGGGTCAACTGGGAAAATATACGGGTGCTGGTGGTGGATGATTCGCCTGAGATACTGGAATTCTTTAAGGATAGTATGCAGCAACTGGGTGTATTGTGCGCTACCGCCGCTCATGGCGAGGAGGCTCTCTCATATATTGAGCAAGAGGGCGGGTATGACCTTTATTTTATTGATTGGAAAATGCCCGGCATAGATGGCATAGAGCTGTCCCGCCGGATTAAGAGCCGCGGCGGGGATAAATCCATTGTTATTATGATCTCCGCTATGGATTGGAATGCGATAGCAGAAGAGGCTAAAAAAGCCGGAGCGTATAAATTTCTCTCAAAACCGCTGTTCCCCTCATCAATCGTGGACTGTATCAATGAATGTCTTGAGGTAAAGAAACCGGCAGAGGTGGAAATGCTGCACACCGATAGCTGCTTTGAGGGTTACCATCTCTTGTTAGTCGATGACGTCGATATTAACCGTGAGATTGTCATAAGCTTGCTTGAGCCTACTCTGATTGAGATTGACTGTGCAGAAAACGGCAGAGAAGCTTTGCAGACTTTCAGCAAGAATCCGAGTACCTACGATTTAATATTTATGGATATACAGATGCCGGAAATGGACGGCTTTGAGGCAACACGGCAGATCCGTATGCTTGATATTCCCGCGGCAAAAGAGATACCCATTGTTGCTATGACTGCCAATGTCTTCAGAGAAGATATAGAGAAATGCTTGGCAGCCGGCATGAACGATCACTTAGGCAAGCCGCTTGCTTTTGATGAGATGCTCGGAAAATTACACAAGTACCTTGATCGATGAGGTAGAAGTCTGACTGTGAGAGGAGAGGGCGAGGTCTGACCGTCAAGCTGTCAGTTACCACTCAGTATGCTAAACGCTCTGATTCCTTTCTTGCAGATCTCTCTGTTAGATATATTTTCCTCTCTTTCTGACGACATCCTCTAAACTTCAGCTTCTTTTGCCGCAATTTGCCTGTCCAAAAAATACCCTTGAATACCTTGACACAAGAGGCACAGTATTATATTCTCTAACAAGAGAATATCGGGCAATAGCGCAGTTGGTTTAGCGTACAAGTCTGGGGGACTTGGGGTCCCCGGTTCAAATCCGGGTTGCCCGATAATTTCAAATCGTACTTTGTGGATACGTAGATTGAAATGTAAATAGGTGCCGGGTGTGATACATCAACTCATAAACACAGAAACAACGGTGCCAGGGCTTATCCAGAAAGCCTACGACAGCCTAAAAGCCTCTGACGCACACGCTGCTCTTGCCGCATTGGAGTCCGCCCTGGAAATTGATTATAAAGATCAGGAAGTAGTATACGCCCTCAAATGTCTTAATTGGTGGCTTGACCGGGTCAAACAATTACCGGCTTTGAACGATTCCTATGAACAGGGTGGATTCATTCTTTCTCAATGGAAAGCATTCTATGGTTTTATTGATAAAATTGGAGAGCAGTACGACCCATGCCAGTACGCATTGCGGCGTTTTGTTTTTTCTACGGCATTACAATCCTTTCAGGGGGTATTAAGCGATGGTATCAATGAACATGATCCAGGTCTGCTTTTGCAGGTTGGTCGCTGTTATAAGGGAGTTGGTAATTACGACCTTGCGCTTAAATATCTGGAACAGGCTTTTAACTTCCGGCGGGAAGATGGAGAAACGCTCTCAGAACTTGCTGATGTAAACGCTCTTTTAGAAGAGAGCCGGGCTGCCAAAGTTTTATTTCGTGAAGCTTTTTTTCTTGACCCTCAAAGTATTGATCTGCGGTCAATGGAATCAGAGATGATTACCAGACTGTGCAACCGGGTACGTTCTTATGGGTACGAAGGTATTGAATTAGCGGAATGGATACCCATTTATGGTTCTCTCTTTGGAGTTTTTTCGGTTAGACGAGAATTGAAATCGGTAGAAGTCGGGCGCCTCAAGCAAGCAATTTTCTCATTAGAAAATGAAATTCGTTCCGGTGAGGGCAATATTCTTATATTGAAGCCTCGACTTATTAACCGGTACTTTTGGCTTATCGATCATTATGAAAATGTACGAGAAGATCCCAGTATGATTGAAGAAACCATGTTAAAAATCAAAATTATTGATCCGGTTATCTATGAACGGTACCGGAATTAGAGGAGCTGTATGATGTCTGAAACTCTCTTGAAAGATGTCCAGGAAATATTAAACGAAGAAAAATGGACAAGGGCTACACTCGGTAATTATTCAACGAATCAATTCAAGGACCTTGATATTATTCTTAAAGAGGCGCGCACTGATCATGTGCTGGATGAATTAAAAGATATGTGCGAAGAACATTTGGTGCATACTAAAAATAGTATTATTGCACTCTATCTATCCGGTATGATCGCTCTATCACGCCAGCTCATAGATGATTCTGCGCTCATAAACCTCATAACTATCTTTGTTGATAACCGCAAATGGAATATCGTTAAATACCTCTGTGAACGCATCCTTGATTATGGAGAATCAAAATTCGCTTTGCGGACTCTCGCTGATTGTTATAAAAATGACCATGATGAGAAAGCTCTGTATGAAACATGGGAGCAGCTTGCACGGGTCGATTTTGAAGATGCTGATTTAACCAAGATGCTTGCAGAATATTTTGAAAAAATGGCAGACCTTGATAAGGCTATTGATTATTACAAAAAGGCACTGCACCGGTACTTAAATAAACAATCATGGACCAATGTTAAAGAAATATGGGAAAATTTAATGGATTATTGTCCACAAGACATTGAATTTTTTTTACATGTACAAAAAAAAATAGCAAAGACTATGAGCCAAGAAAGGGCAATCATTCTTCTCCAAGAGCTTTATACTTCATGCAGAAAAAGAAATGATATTAGTACAGCTATTGATGTCTTAAAAATCATGCTTCAGTATGAAGAACATGATATGTATGCAAGAAAAGAAATTGTCGACTGCTTCAGGGTCAGCTATGCGTATCATAGCCAAATTGAAGATTATATTCGGGTAAGCAACCTCTTACAAGGCTGGCGTAACATACACGAAGCGATTGCCGATTTCGAGAAACGCATTGCATTTGATAAAGGCAATTTTGTCTATCATCGCACGTGGGGAGTAGGACGCATTGCTCAGGTGCATGGGGACGAAATTACTATTGATTTTGCTAAACAGCGAGGTCATACCATGTCCTTAAAAATGGCTGTTGAAGCGCTGCAAATTTTATCAAAGAATCATATCTGGGTGCTTAAAGCACTCTGGAAAAAAGAAAAACTCCATGATCACGTAAAAGCAGACTGCGCTTGGGCGCTGCGGACCGTTATTCTCAGTTTCGGTGAATCTTGTGATATGAAGCGGATTAAGTCGGAACTGGTTCCTTCGGTGCTTTCAGCCGGCGAATGGACAGCATGGAATAGTAAAGCACGTGAAATTCTTAAATCGGATCCATCTTTTGGCGTCAGTACTGATAATATTGAGTTATTTACGGTACGGGAGCATCCGGCAACTATTCAAGAAAAGCTGTACAACGAATTCAAAGCTCAAAGGAATTTTTTCGACCGGCTTTCAACATTTCGATCATACCTTACCCAAAAAGATTCGGAATTGGACTCGGAATATTTTACCGAGATGTTTACCTATTTTCTCCGGCACCTGAAAAGCAGCGGTCAAATAAATGAATATGTTGTTGCTTCTTACCTTTTAATTAAAGATATAGCCGGTAATTATCCGCACTTGGGAAGCAGTCTGTCTTTGCATTTTATTGATATTTTCAATAGCATTGAAGATATTTCCGGTTTGTTTTTGAAATTAAAAGATAGTAAATTGCGGGAAGCTTTTTTGCATAATGTTAAGGTTTTTGTGCCTGATTGGGTTGATGTGTTTATCCGGCTCTTCCCCTTTGTTCTCTCGCATGAATTGTTAATTGATGCTACTGGGGAAGAATATACAGAAAAATTGACCATCTTAACAAGAAACTGTTTTGAGAACTACCGGGAATATAAGGAAGCGGTTGTCTGGTTGTTCAAAAATGTACGGAGCGAACAGTGGTATCAAGCTGCCGACATTTCGTATGAAAAACAGCTCATTACGCTTATTCATATCTTGGATTTAACATACCGGGAAATTGAAAATCGCCGTGAAACAACTGAGAATCGCAAGATCAATAAACAGGTGTGGAATATCCTTTTTAAGGAAGGAATACTCACGGCGTTTATTGATGAATCGCCTGAAGAAGCAATAGAGCGGATTTATCCACTTATTAACGATGTTAAGGACCTGGACCCGTCCGATAAATTAAAGCTTCGTTCCCGTATTATGAATAAATATCCGAATTTTAAGTTCATCGGTGATGTTGAAAGAATTATTGTCAGCCGCGGTCTCATGGTTACCAGTGCTAAGTACGAAGAAAAACAACGGCATCTAGTATCTATTATGGAAGAAGAGGTGCCGGCGAACTCACGAGAAATTGCTTTTGCACTATCACTAGGCGATTTACGTGAAAATGCAGAGTACAAAGCCGCCAAAGAAAAGCAAGAGATGCTTAATACCATGGTAGCCAAGCTAAAAGACGAGATAGACCGGGCGCAGATTTTCGATCCGGCTACAGTGAATACAAACCGGGCAGCTTTTGGGACTATAGTAGCGCTGAAAAACACAAAGACCGGCTTGAGAGAAGAATATACCATACTTGGTCCGTGGGAATCGGATCCTGATAACCGAATTATTTCATATTTATCGCCATTTGGTGGGGCAATTCTTAATAAGAAATCGGGTGAGCAGTTTACCTTTCAAGAAACTATCTATACAGTTGAATCTATTAGTGTTGCCACAGACTATTAAAGACAGGCTGGGAGCTAACGGGAATCGGTAATGAAATGCCGTGATGATTCAAGCCTTTCTTTTTTGAAAGTACTTTTTTTTATACTTTGTTTTTGTCTTACTATTCCAGCCTTTGCCCAAAATGCACGCACTTATCCGATTGATGTGATAGTGCTTCTTGATACTTCATCAAGTATGAGCGCTTTTTATCATGAGGTAAGCGATTATCTGACTGGTCCTTTTTTACGGGAACAGGTACGACTAGCCGACACTTTCCATTTGATCTCTTTTTCTGATACTGCGCGGCTTGAAATAGTACGCCGTGTTATGGATCGGAGTGATGTTGAAGTTATTATAGGACGACTCTTGCTCATGTATCCGCTCGGCCCGTATTCTGATATTGATAAAGCTCTTCACTATGCCGAGAGCTACAGTAATACGCTGACAAGCGGCAGACAAAAGAGGCTGGTACTGATAACCGATGGTGATCATCATCCTCCTGCTGGCACTGCTGCAAACGTGGATATTGAAGAACGCATCGGTACTGCACAAGCTGCTCTCCAGCGAGCAGGTGTATCATTGACCGTAGTAAAAGTTCCGGATGGACTGAAACCAGTTACGGCACAACGTCCGGCACCAGAGCCGAGCCGACCGGCTGCTACTACACCAGAACCAGAGAAGCCCAAGGAACAGCGTCCGGCTGCATCTGAACCTGCCTCACGACCAGCTACGGTTGAACAACCGGCGACTGCAACACCAGAACCAGAGAAGCCCAAGGAGCAGCGTCCACCGCCGCCTGAACCGCATTCTCCACCCTCTTTAGCTGTAAAGCCTGTGCTTATACCACCACCTGTGGTAAATGCCACACCGGAACCAGAGGCATCTCAACCCGATTCTCTTGCAGTACAGGGGCTTAGTCCAGAATTGCCCGCTGAGTCTGAGCCGAGACTGGCGTTTCCCCCCGGACCAGATGCCTCTGAAGAGAGGATTGCAGTGCAGAGAATTGTCCAGATTGTTACGCACCTTGGCGGGTTCGTGGTACTGGCCTCTGTTTTTTCCCTCTTTCTTTTATTGCTACGGCTCAAAGATTCTCCTTTGCATACGATTATAACTGCTGCTGAAACAGTATCACGTTTATCACGAAACGACCCCTTCCAAGCAATACATAAAAATATCCGGACAGCTCCCTTAACCAGAAAAGTGCATTCGTTATTTAAGAACGAGAGAGAAAAAGATAATAATCTGTCTTTTGACGGTCCGCCTCTCTTATCACTCTTTGTTACAGACCAGAATACCCAGACCGGACGGCGTAATCTTCATACCATTAAGCGGGGCTATTCTTTGACATTAGGCGGCGGTAATTCAGATTTCCTTATTTTTTTGGTGCCAGTGCCGGCACATATTGCCTCTATTTATTTTGACGGCAAGCATTGTTCGTTTATTCCTAAAAAGCGCCAATTTTTCCCTGACATTGGCTCAACCGTATTACTCAACTGTATTGAAAAGCCCATTAAAATAGCATCCGGTAAGAACTACGAGCTTAAAATATACATAGAGCGCTATGAGGATCCGCTTAAAACACTGAATCGCCTCCTACGCTCGGTATACATACCGTGAAGGTCGGACGCATTGTAGAGCTTATGTGCCTAAGGTCTGACCTACCCTGACCACCTACCCTGACCTCGGTTTCGTAATAGGGTAGGTATACTGAGGTATTGTCCTTGGTAAGACAAGGTGATATTCTTGAGTTAAGCTATAAAAGATGCACGGCTCTGTGGATAGGTATGAGACGAAGAAGTACCGAGGCGCTCAAGCAGGGATGGTTGCACCCGTTGAGGTCAAGGCGTATGTATGCCGGCAAACAGACTTTCCCGCTGCCTGCTCCTCTCTAGGAAGGCAGGGAGCTTGCAAGGCTGGCACTTCTTACCCTTCAAGGTTGGTAAACCGAACGGTAAGAAGACTAATGGTAAAAAACAGGAGGTTGAGTATGAAAAGTTTGAAAATTACCCTATTTATGGTATTTATTGGGTTAGGTGTTGCTACTTCATGCGGTGTGGGCATGACTATCTTTGTTCAATATAATGCGTACATTAAAGAAAATTATGAAGGTACCTTGAAGCAGGTCATCGAAGGAGTAGCGAATTATTTGCCTGTTCTCAGCGATACCGACTTCCTTATCAGTGAAGGATACGCTCAGTCTGAAGCAATTAAAAGCCTCTACAGCGAATTGCATAGATTAGCAACAATATTTAATGTTGAAAATATTGTTGCATTTGATCGACCAGAAGCTCGTACCTACCGGTTTGTTGCCGCTGGAGTGCCGGGAGAAGATCCGCTGTTTTTTCTTGAAGGATCCTATCTATTAACTCCCTATGAAGCCGTAGATGCCATTGAAATCTTAGAAATGACATACAGCACCAGAACTCTTCAGATAACCCAAGCCCCTTACACCGATGAGTATGGTACCCATGTGTCCGCTTATCTCCCTCTGATAAAAGATGGCTCTGTTACCACTATTTTAGAAGTTGATTATAACGTCTCTTACGTGGACAGCCTGCATTATAAAGCCTATATTGTCCTGATCGTTTCTCTGCTTCTCTCCACTCTCGTGATCATCATAGGGGCATGGATCTTCGCTTCTTTCTTCATTAAACCGGTTAAACAGGTTACTACCGTTGCGAATGAACTAGCTAAAACCAATTTCGACATTGCGATCCCTATAACTAGCGCCAACGAAATTGGAGAACAGCAAAAAGCTCTCCGTACTGTCCGCGATAATTTCAAACAACTGGTAACTACTCTCAACCAGCAGCTGCAAAAATTAGACGGTACCAGCCGGAACTTGAAAGAAGCGATTAAAAAATCTTCCGTTGATCTTGATCATATCGTGGCTCAAATCAATAACGTTGATACCCAAGCCGAATCGCAAATAACCATGATATCGTCAACTACCGATGCTACAAAACGTATCGTCAACCATATTGCAGAACTGGATACTATCATCCAAGCTCAAGCATCCAATATCGTCCAATCTTACGCATCCATAGAACAGATGATTGCTAATACCACTACTATAAGAGCAACGGTTAGCCGTTCTATCCAATTAACTGAAAAACTCACTAACCTCTCTAAAAACGGACAACAGACATTCCACCGCTTGGGTGAGGAGTACAGGCTTATCGTAACTCGTGTACTTTCCTTGAAGACAGCAAACAAGATGATAGCGAATATGGCGTCGGAAACGAATATTCTTGCTATGAATGCGGCGATAGAGGCGGCGCATACCGGGGATTCAGATAGTGGTTTTTCGGTAGTAGCCAGTGAAATACGCAAACTAGCCAAGTCATCAACCACAGAGTCTGCCGCAATAGATGCGGAGATAAAGAACATGGAGAGTGCGATAACAAAGATGGAAATCGTCTTAGAGGACACGAGCCAAGTGATGGATCCCTTGTTTAAGGGAGTAAGCGACATAGGATCACTCTTTATTACCATAATGCAGGCATTGGAAGAACAATTGGTAAGGAATGCGCAAATACTGGAGGTATTAAAGGTAATACAAGAAAAGACGCATGCGGTACAGGATGATTCAAGGGAGATAAAGAAAGAAAGCACAGACATTTATAAAGGGATAGATCAGCTAAAGAGTACATCGATTGAAGTGAAGAACAGTGTTTCAACTGTTCTTGGTGTAAGCAAGAACATAGCTGAATACCTTGAATACTCTCAAAAGATAGTAGAAAAGTAACAGATAGGGGTGGGACACAGCCGAGGTCTGCCCTTGCCTCTGCTGCGCTCTACCCTCTCTGGCGGCGGTAATTCAGATTTCCTTATTTTTTTTGGCGCCAGTGCCGGCATATAGTGGCTCAACTGTATTGAAAAGCCCGTTAAAACAGCATCCGGTAAAAACTACGAGCTTAAAATATACCGAGAACGCTATGAGGATCCGCTTAAAACACTGAACCGCCTCCTACGCTCGGTATACATACCGTGAAGGTCGGACGCATTATAGAAGCTGGCTTATGAGCCTTAACTCCACCTTCTCCCCCGCTGAAATCTGACTTATCCCTAACCGAGGTCTGTCCTATCTTGTTTGATGCAACTTTGCCGGTGAGTAGTTCTGGAAGCGGCTTTATCCAATGTTTCGATAGGCGGAAATGGTGTAGACTAAAGTTTCAAAGTCCGCGCCCAGTCCGGACGCGGAAATCAAAACCTAAAGGCAGCGAATTGAAGCGGATACTGGAGAAGGTGCACCCCGCTCCAGTGCAAGGGAGACAGGCGCCGCATCAGATGCCGTTACCGTGTAGTCGCCGGGAACCAGCACATAAGTCCCGTCCTCGTTTACCGTTTCAAACGCACCAGCCGGTAGGGTAAAGTGCAGCTCAAGGGAAGAGCCGGCTTTGAGTGCAATCCGTCTGAAATCCCGCAGTGAACTCAGCGGATCTTCCGGTCCTCGGTCGTTCTTGGTAAGGTAGATTTGTACGACTTCTTCCGCATCGCGCGAGCCTGTGTTCGTGAGCTTTACCGTGGCAGTTACCGACTCGCCCCGCCTTAATTCCTTTTTGTCGAGGGTCAAAGAATCAAAGCTAAAGGTCGTGTACGAAAGTCCAAAGCCAAACGGATACAAAGGTTTTTCGGTCATGTAGCGATAGGTCCGTCCTTTCAGTGCATAATCTTCAAAGGGCGGCAGTTGCGCGGTGGATGTCGGGAAGGTGATAGGCAGCTTGCCGGAAGGCACAATGTCGCCAAAGATAATGTCGGCGATTGCTGTCCCGCCCGCCTGACCTGAATACCAGACGAAGAGAATCGCATCGGCAATATCATCAGGTACAGCGATGGGGCTGCCGCCGGTCAGAATAAGCACGAGCGGTTTCCCTCGGTTCTTCAGTGCGCGCAGGTACTCAAGCTGCCATGACGGCAACTCAATAGTATCGCGATCCCCCTTTGAGTCCGAGGCAACCGCATCTCCCTCTTCGCCTTCCATCATAAAGTCTAAGCCAAAAGCCGCAATAATCAGATCGGCGCTTTCAGCCATGCCAACGGTCCAGCCGGTATTGTGGTTCGGGTCGTACATCATACAGCCCGGATGATAGTCAAGCACAAGGTCAAACTTTCCCCGTGTCTTTGCCGTTAAGCCTTCAAGGATAGTTACCAAGTGATCGGTAATGCCGTGGTAATTGCCCAGCAGTACCTGCGAATTCGCTACTGACGGTCCTATTGCCAAAATCTTTTTAACGGACGGGGAAAGCGGAAGCAGATTATTATCGTTTTTCAGGAGAACGATTGACTTGCGTGCCGCTTCAAGGGCAAGGGATCGATGCTGCTCGCTGTCAATAACCTCAGTCCCTATCTGTGAATACGGATCGGCTTCAGGCGGGTCAAACATGCCAAGCTTAAAGCGGGTCCTTAAAAGCCGGCGCACCGCAGTATCTATTGCTTCTTCGCTGACCAAACCTTTTTTATGCGCAACCGTGAGGTAAGGGTAGATGCAGCCGCAGTTCAGATCGCATCCGGCATTCAGTGCAAGAGCGGCGGACTCTTCCGGCGTGGCTGTGATCTTATGATGCTCGTGAAAATCCCGTATTGCCCAACAATCGCTGGTAACATGACCTTCAAAGCGCCAAGTATCCCGCAGGAGCTTTTGAAGTAAAAAATGGCTACCGCAACAGGGTTCATCAAGGGTTCGGTTGTAGGCGCCCATAACCGATTCAACTCCGGCTTCGACCAAAGCCTTAAAAGCCGGTAGGTACGTTTCATGCAGGTCCTTAGGCGAAACCTGAGCGTTAAACTCATGGCGTAGTTTTTCAGGTCCCGAATGAACGGCAAAGTGTTTGGCACAGGCAGCAACTTTAAGGTGTTGCTTATCAGGTCCCTGTAAGCCTTGAACAAACGCTGTCCCTATGCGGCTGGTAAGGTAAGGGTCTTCCCCGTAAGTTTCCTGTCCGCGCCCCCATCGCGGATCTCGGAAAATATTGATATTCGGGGTCCAGAAGGTCAAGCCGCAGTACTGCTGCCTATTCCCCTGCTTAATAGCTTGGTGGTACTTGGCGCGTGCCTCATCCGCTATAGCCTCGGCTACTTTCTGTACAAATGTTTCATCAAAGGTTGCCGCAAGGGCTATAGCTTGCGGAAAAACCGTAGCAAGACCCGAACGGGCAACACCGTGTAAACACTCGTTCCACCAGTTGTACTCTGGTATTCCCAGCCGCTCTATAGCCGGACTGGTATAACTTAACTGTGAGACCTTTTCTTCCAAGGTCATGGCAGCGATAAGCTCGCTGATTCTTTGTTCATTGTCCATAAGCAGGAAGTATAGCACAAGAAAAGAGAAAGGGGAAGGAAAAAATAAGCCGGAGAGGAAGAGGAAAGAGAGAGGACAGACCTCGGTGGCAGGATAGGTCAGGGTAGGTCAGACCTCGCCCTCTGACTCGACTGAAAGAGCAGCTTCAAAAAGAGAGAAAAAATGTAACCGATACTCGGTTAGACCTGCACTAGACTTCTGGCTTTATGCTTTCAGTAAGCAGTGCAATTCTTTGATACGGCAGCTCAATATGCTCCTCTGCAAAACGCTTCTTTATGGTCATAAGCATAGACGTTTGTGTCTCAAGCACGTACTGTGATTCAAACCATACATTAAAAATAATTGTAGCGCCTCTGTGGTCAAGTTTATCAAGACGAAAGAGCGGCGGAGGATTATCAAGGACAAAATTATCTTTCTGGGCAATATCAAGCAGAAGCTCCCTGACCCGTTCAAGGTCTTCGCTGTATGCCACGGTTACTACTAAATCAAGCCGGCGTATAGCAAAACGCGAGAGACAGATAAGATTGCTTTTTATAAGGGTTTCATTGGGAATGCGCACATAAAGATTGTCAAAAGTGCGTATCTTAACAGCCAGCAAATCTACTGATACCACAACACCGAGGATAGTATCCACTTTAATAGAATCGCCTACGCGAAAATGCTTTTCAGATAAAAGAAAAAAACCTGAAATAAAACTGGAAACCGTGGTTTGTGCTGCAAAGCCCACGACAATCCCGACAATGCCGGCTGCTCCGGTCAGTACCGTGGTGTCTACGCCCATAGTTCTTAATACAAAGAGGAGCGCCATCACAAAGCCTGTGTACTTAATGCCTTTTTTTATCATAAAATGGCGCTGTTCACTGATCTTGTCTTTAACAATTTTGCCAATAATAAGCTGTATGAGATTAAACAGCACCATAATCATCAGCACGGTAATAAGAGAGCTGATGAGCCGAATGAGCAGCTCAATCGGATCAGAGGTTTTTATATGCTGCGAAATCTGGTTGACGATACTTTCAAAGTCCATACCGAATCCTGCTATAGCTGGGTAAGATTTTTAATCATACCAATACCCCATTGGACAATCAATTCACCCAAATCACTCTTGACACCGGGAGTCAGTAAGTTCCAGTTCGGATCGTGCGCTCTGGGTATATCTACCCTGAGACTACTTCCGGGAAAATCAAGATTCAATATGCTTGAAAAAAGGTGTCCGTTCTGTTCATAAACAGCAAGTTGTTTAGGATAGATAACCAGATGATCCAGATCAAGGGTCGTTTTTGAATGGTTTTTTATGGTTATCATAGACCGGATTAAAGGAACGGGAGCGGCAGGCAGCGGCGTATCACCGAGCGGAACAAGCGCGCCGGGCAGCGAATGGCAGAGAATGCCGGCGGTTGTATCAGTGCCGAACCAAGTAGCTGAGACAGAAAAAGGCATGGCTTGGGCAAGAACAATATCCCCCGGCAGTTCGAATTTGAGTACCGGCGGCAAATCGACACTAAAGCTTACGGTAATACCGTTGAGCAGCCGTGTTCTCTCTTTGACCGTAACAAAGTACGGTTTGGTACTAAAATACGGTCTCAACGTGGCAAGCATGCCTTCTCCCCATGTTCCGGTAATCGGCGCCTCCTGCCCCGGTCCCTCACCAATAAAAGGACCGCCGTAGTCCGCGCTCCGTTCCTGAAAGGGAATGGTCTCAAAAGCTGTCTGCCACTGCTCCTTGTTTTTGCGCAGATACGCCTTTGCCCCCAGTAAGTGCCAACAATACCAGCACGATTCCTGCGGTTTAAGGGTTTTCCATGTATCAGTATTCATTAGGTACAACCATAGTATGTTCACGTGAGGCAAGACAAGTACGCGGTATACAGCAACCGGTATTGCCTCTATTTTGGAGGATATGGTACAGTTGTGTTCATGCGGTGAATCAAGGCATCGCAGTTTAGTTTAACGTATCACAATAAAAGAGGGGTATATGGCAAGAAAAGGAAAAATTGTCGTTGATAGGGAATTCTGTAAAGGATGTTTCTTATGTATAAGCGCTTGCCCGGTCAAGGTTCTTGAAAAAGACAGCCTGCCTAATAGTTCAGGCTCGTATCCGGTGCGTATAGTGAAAGGGGAAAACTGTATAGCTTGCGGAAATTGCTATACTGTCTGTCCAGACCTTGCGCTTTCGGTTTACACCTTAGCTGAAGGGGAGGCAGTATGAGCGAGAAAGTCTTACTCAAAGGAAATGATGCCATAGCTGAAGCTGCTATCCGTGCCGGATGCGGCGCTTACTACGGGTATCCCATTACGCCGCAAAATGAACTCATTGCGTATATGGCACGGGAAATGCTTAAAAGGGGACGAATTTTCATTCAAGCGGAAAGCGAAGTTGCCGCAATCAATATGGTCTACGGCGCCTCAAGCGCTGGTTTGCGCGCTATGACCAGTTCATCAAGTCCGGGTATCAGCCTTAAACAGGAAGGTCTGTCTTATGCCGCCGGTGCTGATATTCCTTTAGTAATCGTGAATGTGGTGCGCGGCGGACCGGGCTTGGGTTCTATTGCGCCGGCGCAGAGCGATTATTTTCAATCAACACGCGGCGGTGGACACGGTGATTATCGGTGCTTGGTATTTGCACCGAAAAGCGTGCAGGAATGTGCTGATCTGACCTATCAAGCCTTTGATTGTGCGGATCAGTACCGTATTCCGGTGCTTATACTGGCGGACGGCATGATAGGGCAGATGATGGAAGGCGTGGTATTGCCGCCTGAAAAGACCGCACTCCCCCCGCGCACGTGGATTGTCGGGAATATGGCAGGGCGGGAGCCACGGCATATAACCTCAATAAACCTTGTGCCTGAAGCTCTGGAAGCACAGACACGAGCGCGTTTTGAGCGGTATGAAGCGCTCAAAGCTCAGGAAGTTCGGTATGAATATACCGGCGATGCAGACCCTGAGTTGACTATAGTCGCCTATGGAACCTGTGCGCGGGTTGCCTTGGGCGCAATCAAATACGCACAAAAACAGGGGCGTAGGCTCGGACTGCTGCGTCCTATTACCCTCTGGCCCTTCCCCGCCAAGCCTCTTGCGGACCTTGCCCAAAACGGACGCCCGCTGCTCACTGTTGAGATGAGCATGGGACAGTTGGTTGAAGATGTCCGTTTAGCGGTTCTTGGTAAAGCGCCGGTACATTTACTGAGCCATTGCGGCGGTGTTATTCCCACTGAAGAAGAAGTTTTTGCTCAGGCATTGCAGATTATCGGGTAAGTATCACCTGTTGCACACGGCACAGTTGCACAGAGCCTGAGTTAGATAAGGAGGAAGCTCTTCAAAAGATGCTTCCTCCTTGCTATCAAAGATAAAATGTTATACTGCAATCTTGACTGAGCGTGAACTTTTCACGCTGAAAGACCTCAAAGGCGGGGTGGAGATAGGTCAGACCTCGCCCTCAAAAATAAATAAAAAATATTTCGCTCTAAATTGAATCAAAACGCAGAGTCAGCTCCATATATAGATATTATGTCTAGTCATAATTTGCCTCGTGGACTAACAGACCAAGGTCTGACCTATCATGTTACTTCAAAAGTAAACAGAGACGCTTTTGAATTAGAGCCGGATGAGATGAAAAAACTCT
>JAISMB010000142.1 GCA_031276945.1 Spirochaetaceae bacterium
TGCTATAGATAAGAGGGGAAAGCCGGTACGTATCATAGTTTCAGCGGGGCAGGAGGCGGATTGCACCTATGCGCCGCCCTTAATGGCAGGGTTATCAGTAAAAGTCTTGATTGCCGATAGAGGGGGTAGTAGACACAGCCTGTGCAAGAGGTAGTAAGGTAGTTATTCCTTCCAAGCGTAGTCGGAAGGTGGTAAGGACTTATGACACAGAGCTGTATAAGGAGTGCCATCTTATTGAGAATATATTTCGGTGGCTTAAACAGTGGAGAGGTATCGCCACTCGCTATGCTCAACGCTCTGATTCCTTTCTTGCCGCTCTCTATCTCAGATCTATCTTCTTTACTTTTGACGGCGCACCCTAAGGTAGATCAAGGCGTTGTCTTAGGTTGGTAGGGGCGAGGTTTCAAGGTCTGACCTATCCAGAGGTCTGATCCATCAAAACAGCAAAAGGTTCAAAAGGCGAGGCTCGACTGTCCCTGCCTAGACGAGCAGTTCACTGCCTGTTCCTGGGTCAAATCCTTTCTTCTTTCGGGAAAAGCCGAAGAAACTACCGCATAAGCCGCCAATAATATGACCAAATTGTGAAATGTCGTCATTGCCAAAGGCATTGAAGATTTCCTGTCCAAGGTAGAGCGCCAGTATCAGTATAAAGGTGAGCGGTATTTCTCCCTTGCCAAAATTGGTAAATGAGGCAAGCAGTATCATCATAAAAACTATACCGGATGCTCCTAAAAGACCGGTATCAAAGAAAAAGGTATTGAGAACACCGGTAACAAGGGCGGTAACAAACATCATAAAGAACAAGCGAGTTGAGCCATAGCGTTCTTCCAAAATGGGTCCTATCAAGAGGATTAAGGAAAAATTGCCGATAAGATGTTCCCAGCCGCTATGCCCAATGGCATGGCTGACCAGCGTAACCCAACTGTGGATGCTCTTAAACTGGAAATGCCCCCGCCCGGGAACGGCAAACCAGCTTTCTATGAGGGTATTCATCACGGTTTGATTGATAATCAGAACCACAGCACTGATAAACGCAAAGGTTAAAACAACCGGAGCATTGTATTTTATGCGCATTTTAAGCCTCCATAACAATTTCTACGGGACAATGATCTGAACCGCCCACTTCGTTTTTTATATGAGCCGCTTTGAGAGCCGGCAGCCAAGCTCTATCAATACAACAATAATCAAGCCGCCATCCTCTATTTCGTACCCGTGCCGCCTGTCGGTATGACCACCATGTATAGCAGTCCGCTTCGTCGGGATGCAAATACCGGAAACTGTCAACAAAGCCTGCTTTGAGAAAGCTCTCCATCCACGCCCGTTCTTCTGGAAGATAGCCGGCATTACGCTCATTTGCCTGTGGTCGAGCGAGGTCTAAAGCCGTGTGCGCTATGTTGTAGTCTCCGCAGAGGATAAGATGGCGCCCCGCTGCGCTCAGACTATCACACAAGCTGCGGATTGCCTCACAAAAGGCTATTTTATAGGCAAGCCGTCTGCCTTCTTCCTGTGAGGAAGGAAAGTAGGCGCAGATAATAGTGTAGTTAGGATATTCAGCTTGTAAAACTCTACCTTCAGCATCAAATTCGTTGATACCTAAAGGATGTACTGCTTGTGGTTCTTCTTTGCTATAGAGGCACACACCGGCGTAGCCGGGCTTTTGCGCCGGCATCCAGTACGAATGGTAGGTATGCCCCTGAGCATCTTTTGGATGTATAAGTTCTTCCGGGACTTGTTGAGGGAAGGCTTTAATTTCTTGCACGCAGAGCGCATCAGGGGATTCAGCACAAAGCCATTCGGTAAACTGCTTCCGTGCGACTGCCCGAATCCCGTTGACATTCCAGGATAGTACCCGCATGTCTTAAATATAGTTAAAGAAAAGGGGAAAAGAAAGGAGGAAAAGAGAAAGGCAGGCTTTTCTTTTCCTCTCTTGTTTAAGGCAGTTTGTTATCTTTGAAATTTAATATTGTAGTACTTTTCGGGTATAGTTTGCTCAGTGGTAGGCAGATAGCCTTTGCCCATGATGTAAGTATCCATGTAGACGAGGATTTGGTTACGAGCGCGGACGCCGGTATTGGCATCAATGTAGTAACCGCCGTTCCACTTTGCACCTTGGGTAAATTCACCAAGAGCTTGATAGAGATCGGCAATCCGTTCCAAGCTGGCTGTTCCATCTAAAATACGTTTTGCATACTCACTCAGTCCAGCGGTTACGGTGAAACCGTAGGAGAATGCCCACGTACCAAACTTACCAGCGCCGCCCCGTGCGACGACTGCTTCTTCAACTTTTTTGAGAATTGCCGGAAAGTTACCGGCTTCTACTGAAAGGTCAATACCCAGTGCGCCCGGATACCCCATAAGCGGTGAAGGCAGATCAGCCTCTACAAACAATCCTCCGTAGGTAAAAAGCTGCTTTAAGAGCGGTTCAGTGTGCGCATCATTGGTGCAGAAAAACACGCTGTTTTTACCGTACTGCTGTATCCATTGGGGAGTCTGCTCAAGAATGTACTGCTGGGCGCCGGCTACACCAACATCCGATGTCGGGTCCGGGGCGGTAACAAACACGAAGCGTATGCCCAGGTCTTTACACGCCTCTTCCAAGATCTGCCGGCGCAATCCTAAACTCTCATAGCTCATGTGGCGGGGAAAAGAAATGTGTACAAAAGTATCCGCACCGAGTTGTTTTGCAGCCCAAGGAATAGTATAGCCACGAGAGATAAAGTCCGCACTCATAGCGAGAGTAGCGGCGCTTTGGATAACGAGCGGGTCTTCATGCGATTCACCGGCAAAGAGCAGAATGTCCGGTCGGCGCTCTTTCACACGGCGGAAAGCCTCGGCAGTACCGGGAACACCCTGATTGACAACAATCGCCTTCATAAGCGGATCATCCGATAAGTTTACGATCTGAGAAATAACTACTTCCTGCTGATCCATAAAGTTATCTGGATAGGTAATTGCCTGAATAATACCCCCGTCAGACACTTTGCCATAGCGCCGAATCATTTCTTCAGCACCGCGCAGATCATCCTCAGCCTGCGATACAGTTCCGGTTACAATACCAATATGGTATGCGGCTTTAGTGGCAGTTGTACCGGTTTTTTGCTGTTTACCCGTTGCAAAAATAGAAGCCACGCTTATGAGAATAAGCACGAAAGTAAAGGTAATTTTTTTCATCAAAATTCCTCCTTAACAATTTTGTTAAGTATATTCAAAATAATAATCTATGACTAGATGCAGATCAGCCTGTTTTCAAATTTTCAGTGTTATGAGCGGATGTTCAAGAGGGGGCGGACAGACCTTGGGAGGAGTTAGTCTTTGATAAGCGTAAAGCGTTCGGTATTAGTCAAGGTAAAATTCTTGAGAGCTTGCGGTGTTCCGTGGATAGTACCATCTTTAAAAACAAAGATAGCTTGAACGTTCCCCAGATTTTCTAGGAGAGCCAAGCCGTGCTCATATCCAAGGGCAAAAATACCTGTGGATAGAGCGTCCGCGTCAATGGACCTGTCGGCTACAACAGTAACAGAAAGCAAGCCGGTTTCCGCTGGGTAGCCGGTTTTTGTAGAAAGTATATGGTGATACTGTTTTTCATCCTGTACAAAATACCGTTCATACACGCCACTTGTTACGAGAGTCTGGTTAAAGATAGTCATAAATCCTAATGAACTATCTCGGTTATCCAAAGGGTCCTGAATACCCACTTGCCAGGGACTTTTGTCCTTTTTAATACCGTAGGTATATACATTACCACCGAGGTTGACAATAGCCCGCGGAATACCCAAGCTGCGGATAATGCGCACCGCTTCATCCGCAGCATATCCTTTAGCAATTCCTCCCAAGTCAAGCTGCATACCAGGCGCTGTTAAAAATACCGTCTTATGCTGCTGGTCAAGGATGACATTGCGCCAGTTGATAAGGGGCAGCACAGAGGCTATCTCGCCTGACTCCGGTATACGAGCGTTATCAAAACCTATATTCCATAACTTTACCAAAGGTCCTACGGTCGGATCAAAAGCGCCCTCAGAAAGCTGCGCATAGTGGAGAGCAGTCTCTATGACGGTAAAAAGGTCTTCGCCTACCGGCACAGGCGCGATTGCAGCCATTTGGTTAATACGATCTACGTCTGTATCTGCTCTATTAGCGCTCATCGTATCTTCAATTTCTCTCAATCGGCTGAAAATACGCTGGTATAGTGCGCTACGTCCTTTTTCATAGAGGGTAACGGTGCATAAGGTGCCTAAAACAAACTCATTTTGTGAAGGAATAGGCTTGGCGCACGCACAAATAATAAAAGAGGATATAAGCAGCAGCGTACTCTTATGCTTCATAACGCGCCATATTAGTTGATGTTTCATGCACATCAACCGCATATAAAAGTTCAGGATTCACCTGAAGTAGGATAAGAGCTGGGCGAAGCAGATTGAAAATATACTCTGCAATACGCTCTGCGCTGGGATTATTATCAAAAACCGGATTATCATTCAAGTTAGAATGGTCTAAAGGGGTAATGATTCCCCGCAGCGCTTGTTTCAGGAGGGCAAAATCCGCTAACATACCAGTTCTGTCCAGCGTAGCCCCGCGAAACCAGACCCGTACCCTATAATTATGCCCATGGAGCTGTTCGCATTTCCCCCAATAATCAGATAAAAAATGTGCCGCAGCAAATTCAGTTTCTACGCTCAGTAAATACATAGCCCTTACTGTACTATTGCTCTCTCAAAAAAGCAAGCAGCAGGACAACCTTCTTAACTATGGTTCGAGGTCTGTCCTAGTCCATTCTTGCACAAGCTCAATGATAACACGGCACGCTGCGCTCATCTCAGGCACAGATGCCCATTCATTGAGGCTGTGGAAATTATGACCGCCGGTGAAAATATTCGGTGTTGGTATGCCAAGTTCAGTCAGTCGTGAACCGTCTGTTCCCCCACGGATAGCTTTCATTTTATAATTCACCCTCGCCCGTTCAAAAGCGCGCTTCAAGCGTTCCACTACTACAGGATGTAAAGAAAGCTTTTCCTTCATATTGTAATATTGCGGCTTGGTATCAAGAGTAACCGTACCGCCGGGAAATTGTGCCTCAATAGTACGAGCAAAGCTCTCCAATGCCGCTACTCGGCGTAGCGCCCCTTCCCGCTCAAAATCCCGAATGTACACCTCTAAAGAAGCTTTGTCTAAATGACCGCTCATCTCCATGATACAGTAATAGCCATAGTAACCATCCGTTGCTTCAGGGCTTTCACTACGCGGCAAAAGCGCCGCAAAGCAGGCAGCCATACTTGCGGCATTGACCAATACGCCCCGCGCCCTCCCCAAGTGGGTTATTCTTCCTTGGAATTGTACCGTTGCCCGATACGCATTGAAACATTCCATTTCCAATTCGCCTAATCCGCCTCCGTCAAGCGTATAACAGGCACAAGCTTTAAGGGCATTCAAAGGAAATTCAGGCAAGCCTTTCCCGGTTTCTTCATCTGGAGAAAAAACTATTTCCAAAGCACCGTGCTTTATCTCTGGATGCTTGAGGAGAAAGTCAAGAGCCCCCATGATCTCGGCAATACCTGCTTTATCGTCAGCGCCAAGCAGGGTGCTTCCGTCTGTGTGTACCAGAGAAGCGCCGATTTGCGCGCCAAGGTCAGAATCTACAGCCGGATCAAGCAAGGTATTGCCGAAAGCGTCTTTTATAAGACTGCCGTCGTAGCGTTCTATCACAATGGGCTTTACATGGTTACCGGAAACATCAGCTACCGTGTCAAGGTGCGCCATAAAACCTATAACCGGCTGTCCTTCCTTGCCGGGACTTGCCGGAAGCCGTGCCATAACATAGCAATGATCAGTCAGCACGACTTCTTCAAGACCTATATCTTGTAAGTCCTGAACAAGAGCGCGCGCCAAGTCCCATTGTCCGGAACTTGAAGGGGTCTGAGTACTGTGCTGATCGCTTGCGGTACAAAACGTAACGTAGCGTAAAAATCGCGGGAGTACTAAATTAGTAAGTTCTTCATTCATAGCTTTACTTATCGGCAGGATAAATAAAAAAACATTTTTAAGAGAAAAAATGCGAAAATTATGTGGAAAATTTATCTTTTATCATTTATACTAAATAAACTTGTAGTATAAAGTGCAAGCTCAAAACGCTTCCCCTCTTGTGAGGGTCTATTGATAGTAAGGAGGACAGGCTCAATCCTCAGAAGGTGCTTCACCTCTTGAGAGGTGAAGCAACGGATTGCCGCAGCCTATTTTTTATGACAAAACGTGATTTCCCTAAGATTCACTTCTACGATCAGGATTTCGTTGATATATACGACAAGACATGGGCGTGGATAGCGGATTTTTGGAATAACTGTTCGGAAAAGATCGCAGCACTATCAGCAGAAAAACGTATACTGCCTGCTGAGGCTGGCAAAGCTGAAAAGCGGATAAGCGGACGGTTCTTTTCACACCCCGGAAGTCCTGTCGTGCTGCAAAGCGATGCTATTTTTGCTTCTTTTTTTCTCGTCTATTCAAACCGTATCTACCAAGCTTATCCGACCATAGATATTTTTTACGATAGACAGGAACAAAACGGTGCTATCCGGTCTGTTTATAGTATTGAGACCGGGCTTACCGTAACGGAACAGAGGGATAATCCTGAAAATCTCGGTTTGCCTTTATTTGCGTGGGCTGAATTTAACCTGTACCATAAGTCGGCAAACAAAAAACGTATTAAAGAGATAATGCCTAAATTGAACAAGTACGTAGCATGGATAGACTCTCTTTACAAATGCCCTAATGGTCTGTATGCGGTCCCGCTTTCTGCAACCGGTATGCTCAACGCACCGTGGGAAGACACGGTCTATCCTGTTGACTTTAATAGTATGATGGCAATCAATGCCCTTTATATGGGTTCTCTTTCCGATATATTGAACGACAGAGATTTAGGTATTCACTACAAAAGGCAGTACTTTGCCTTGAAGTACTGCATTAACCAAAAAATGTGGGATCAGGAAACCGGTTTTTATTACAATCTTGACAAAGATGAGAAGCATATCCCTATAAAAACCATCGCCGGCTATTGGCCCCTCCTTGCCGAAATCTCCAACGAGGATAAAGCTGAGCAGCTTGTAAAAAAGTTACAAGACCCTCATGTCTTTGGCTCCCCTCATCCTTTTCCATCAGTTGCACTTGACGAGGCGTCTTTTGATAAGCAGGGAAATGGGTTTCGCGGTTCAGTTTTTCCCTACCTGACGTTTATGGTGATCAAAGGGCTTGAGCGTTACAACCGGCACGATCTTGCTCGTGAATGTGCTATTCGGCACCTTTACTTTATTCTTGATTCAATGCTGCCTGAGGGAAATGCTCATAGTACGCATCATAACGGCATACCGCATAAAGGGCGGCTCTGGGAAGCATATTTACCGCTTCAAGAAGGAGCGGCTCGGTGGTATGAGCGGGTAGATTTTCCTCGCGAACAGTATCTGAGCTATGCTGCTCTTTCAACGATATGTTTGATGATAGAAAATATTGTCGGCTTGTCTATTTCGCTTCCGCGTAAAACGGTTGATTGGATTATTCCAAACATGGAAGTCATGGGGATAGAAAATCTATCGCTCAAAAAGAATATGATCACCATACTATCAAATAGGAGCGGCAACCGCGGCTGGGAAATTTATGCGGAAAGTGAAAAACTTTACTATTTTACCATCAATATATTGGATAAAAAGAAAAAAACACTCCCCATTCCTTCCGGAAAATGCTCAATGCTGATCGATAAATTGTTATAATGCACCGCATAGAGAACAGTCCTCGTCTCCTCAAGTTTTGAACGTGCGCCTTGAGTGGCAAGGTCTGACCTACCCTGCTTTCAAGGTCTGACTTATTCTGACTTCGAGGTCTGACCTACCTTGCTTTCAAGGTCTGACTTATGGCTCGGTTCAGCAGGCTGAAATGGCTCGGTTCAGCAGGCTGAAATGGCTCGGTTCAGCAGGCTGAAATAGGTCGGTTCAGCAGGCTGAAATAGGTCGGTTCAGCAGGCTGAAATAGGTCGGTTCAGCGGGCGAGGTCTGACCGTGGGAGGTAGAGGTCTGACCGTGGGAGGTGGAGGTCTGACCGTGAGAGGTGAAGGTCTGACCGTGGGGTGGAGGTCTGACCGTGGGAGGTAAAGGTCTGACCGTGGGGTGGAGGTCTGACCGTGGGAGGTAAAGGTCTGACCGTGGGAGGTGGAGGTCTGTGGGGTGAGCGAGGTCTGTCCTCTGAAACCTCTGAAGCTGACCCTATTTGGACGGCGAGGTCTGACCTACCCTGCCTTCGAGGTCTGTCCTATGTCGGTTCGGCAGGCTGAAACGGCTCGGTTCAGCGGGCTGAAATAGGTCGGTTCAGCGGGCAAGGTCTGACCGTGGGAGATAGAGGTCTGACCGTGGGAGGTGGAGGTCTGTGGGATGAGCGAGGTCTGACCTCTGAAACCTCTGAAGCTGACCCTTTATAAATCCTTCCCTGATCTACTATGATTACCCTATGATTAGTCCTAAGAAATTTGATACTATGCTGATTATCCTCAATCCTATTGCAGGTCGAGGAAAGGCGGCACGAGAACAAAGCCGCATTGAGCAGTTCTTCACAGAAAGAGAGCAAACATTCAAACTGATACAGACAGCTACTCAAGGCGATGCACAAAGGCTTCTGAGTACCTACCCGCTCACTGAGAAGATGCTTGTTGTGGCGGCAGGTGAGGATGGGACGTGTAATGAAGTAGTCAACGGCATAGTAAGCCGTTCCTTGCCAACGCCGCCGCTCTTCGGTGTTATTCCGGTCGGGCGCGGCAATGATTTTGCCTTTAATGCAGGCATACCGGAGACAGTGCCGCAAGCTTTGCAGGCGCTCATCAACTGCCGTACGATACCGCTTGATGTCGGTATTGTAAAGGGCGGCTTCTTTCCTGAGGGACGGTATTTTATTAACGGTGTCGGCGTCGGCTTTGATACAAAGGTGGGCTTTGAGGCGGCAAAAATGAAGATCAAAAGCGGCTTCTCATACGTTTTGGGCGCTCTTATAACGGTTATTAAGTATGAGCCTTCGCCGGTTTTAGAAATCCGCTACGATGATCACCGTGAGCTTATGCCGGCAGCTATCGTGTCAATAATGAACGGACGGCGCATGGGCGGCAGTTTTATTATGGGACCCCATGCGCTTATCAATGACGGCGCTTTTGACATCTGTATAGTCAGGCATCAACTGAGCCGGCTTAAACTACTCAATATCGTCCTTAAATACCCGAAAGGCACGCAGGGAAACTACGAAGGAGTAACGATGGGCAGAGCAAAACAGTTCTCTCTGAAAGCTTTGGAAGGCGGTATGGCTTCGCATTGCGATGGCGAAACCGTATGCTATGACGGCAAAGAGCTTTGTATTACCGTCATACCGCAGGCGCTGCGCTTAGTAAGCAGTACTGGTAGTGAGGCATGAATACGACTATGACCTTGACGCAAAAGGTATTCAGAGCGGTCATAACGAGGATTCTTCACTTGCTGCTGCGGGCTTTATGTATAATAGACAGCCAAGAATTCCTGAACGCTATTCATGGGAATAAGCAGATAAAGGCGTTTGAAGCCCCCATGATCATTGCTATTAACCACATCAACTTTCTGGAAATACCCATGCTGGTCGCCTTGAGCTATCCGGTTTACCTTACGGGCTTAGTAAAGGACGAAACATGGAAAAACCCCTTTGTTGGTTTTCTCATGGATGTCTATAATGCTATTCCGCTCAACCGAGACGGTTCGTATGTGCAGACTTTTAAGCAGGTGCAGAAGATTATGGAAAAAGAGCAGGTTTTTATAGCAATCGCACCGGAAGGTACGCGCAGTACGAACGGTATACTCTCCCAAGGCAAGGCTGGTATTGTACAACTAGCGCTCTTAACCGGCGTGCCTATTCTACCGGTTGTGCATTTCGGCGGCGAGAAAATCTGGGAAAACATGCGGCGCTTGCGCCGCACTCCCTTTCATTTTAGGGTTGGGCGTCCGTTCCGCTTTAAGTATGAGGGCAGACCTGATAAAAAGACCAAGCAAGCCATGCTCAACGAGCTTATGGGACAGATCGCCGCCCTTTTACCGGAAACGATGCGCGGCGCCTATGCTGACCAAGTATCCAAAGAGCCTGAATATCTGGAATTCTTGGAAGAGAAGCTGGACTAGAGCATGGGTATACATATCTTTGATAAGGCTGGTAGTGTACAACGAGCGCTCTCAAGCGGCGTGCCTATTCTACGAGCTTATAGGGACAGATCGCCGCCCTTTTACCGGAAACGATGCGCGGCGCCTCTGCTGACCGAGTGTCTAAAGAGCCTTGAATATCTGGAATTCTTGGAAGAGAAGCTGGACTAGAGCATGGGTATACATATCTTTGATGTTGATTATACGATAATCAGGAAGACAACCGCACACTATTTCATACCGGAGGCATTAGCGGCAGGCGTGATTAAAGCGTGGCAGTTGCGCTCATTAGCCTTTGCATGGCTGCGGTATAAAATGGGATGGGCAGACCAGAATTTCATTGCCCAATCGGTACGGTATTTGAGCGGTATTGATCAAAAGACCCTTGATAGTCTTGCTGAAGCTGCCTTTACCAAGCGGATGCAGGCGCAGGTCTATACACAAGCACGGCAGCTCATCGAAAACTTACAGCAGAACGGCGAGCCTGTGTATCTTGCTACCTCATCCTTGTATCCGCTCATACAACCGCTTGAACGCTTCCTCAAGGTCAAGGATTCGCTTGCCACGGTCTTGGAGTTTGCAGACGGAAAAGCAACCGGACGTCTTATAGACTCTGCTCCTTTCGGCTGCACTAAAAAGACTATGGTTGAGGCATGGCTGACCTCCCGCAACTACAAGCCCTCAGAGGTCAATTTTTATTCTGACTCGTATACGGATATGCCTCTTCTGCAATGGTGCGGGCATCCGGTAGCGGTCAATCCTGATAGCCGTCTCGCTCGTGAAGCGGCGCGCCGTGCCTGGACCATTCTCCATTTCTCAGTATGAAATAGCACTTGCTTAAAATAAAGTCTCATCTTCCCAAAGCGGAAAACCGTACCGCTGCTCTTTGAAAATAAAGAGCGAGGTCGAGGTCTGTCCTACCATCCATACTATCCGTTGAAAACAAAGAGCTGGTCTTTGAAAGCAAAGAGCAGTATCTTTGAAAACAAAGAGCAGTATCTTTGAAAGCAAAGAGCAGTATCTTTGAAAACAAAGAGCAGTATCTTTGAAAGCAAAGAGCAGTATCTTTGAAAGTAAAGAGCAGTATCTTTGAAAGCAAAGAGCAGTATCTTTGAAAACAAAGAGCAGTATCTTTGAAAGTAAAGAGCAGTATCTTTGAAAACAAAGAGCAGTATCTTTGAAAGCAAAGAGCAGTATCTTTGAAAACAAAGAGTGAGGTCGAGGTCTGTCCTACTATCCTTGAAAACGAAGAGCATGGAAGAGGTTTCTGCATCCAAAGCCCTCTTCAGTCTTTACATTAAAAAAAGGCAATGGTGGCAGGTAAGGTCTATGATAATTTGTATATTTCAAATTAAAAAAAGAGCTTGCTTCCTTTTTGGGGATTTACTATCTTATATTAGTAAGGAGGGTAACATGGTAAAGGATTAGAGCGTGCTTTTTACATATATTTATAGTTGATATCAGATAGGAGTAAATATTATGAAAATATTCCATAAAATATGGAAACAAGATAAGCTGGTTATCATCATTTATATCATAGAAAACTATGATATAGTCGATGTTATCGTTCTGATTATTGAAAATCAATTCTATATTTAAGAATGCTTCTAACAATCAAATAAAATATGGATAAGTGATTAGGGTATTAGTGATATTAAATATTTTTTTAGAGTGAAGCGCTAAAGAGCGTCGCTATTTAGCGTAAGCACTTATTGAGTGGGTCTTTGCATAAAGGACCCACTCTCTATTATCTTCTATAAAGTACTGCCAAGGTCTGTCCACTTCAAAATGGTTAGCAGGTAGTACCGTAGGTTTTTAATGGTATTAAAAGGAAACTGATCACTAGCCGCTAACTGCTAATCACTGCCCTGCCTCTGAGGTTGCACAGGATTATGCAAAAGAGGGGGTATAGAACCATGAGTTTCTGACCGACAAAATAACTAACAGTAGTTCATAGCGACTGTTATCAAAAGGAAGCTTTTATGGCAGCAAAAATATCGCTCACCAATGAGGATATACCCGATAATATTATTAGAGCTGTCCCGCATGCTATAGCTCTCAAGCCTACGGAAGAACGGACTACGTATTCCCTTTCTCCTGAGCCTATAAGTATACTTGATACCAACGCTATTATTGCCCGTCTCCATCTCAAAGGTATCAATCTTGATACTATGCAGTCCTTCTCTGCGGCTTTGCGTATCTTTTTTGAGGAAGTAGCGGTTGCGCTGCGTGAAAACCACAGCGTTCACCTTGATCTCGTCTATCTGTCTTTGAGCATACGCGGCATTCTCCACGAAGAAGACTTAAACAAAAAACTTGAACCGCCTCTCATAGACCTCAGGGTAAGCACAAATACAGGTCCTCTCATGGCGAATGCAACGCAAGGCTTGGCGGTCTATGCCCGTCCTTTTGTGAAACTGCTGCCACGTATCTCTCATGTTACTAATCCTATACATGGTATTAACAATACGGTAAACCCCGGCAATACGGTCCAGATTATCGGTGATAATATCTTCATAGCCGGGGACAACGCTGAGGTCGGCGTTACCTTCACCTCTGTTGCAGACCCTTCGGTGTCTATTCACATACCGGTAAACCATTTCCCTGTCAATAAATATAAGGAAATCCAATTCGTACTGCCTGCCCAGACTGCCCCGGGCGTATACACAGTCAGTATAGCGACACAGGTTACCACTGCAAAGGATAAACCAGTGCAAGACTTGAGAAAATCCCTCTATTCACAGCATGTTACAGTAGTTGCATAATTGAGAGGCAG
>JAISMB010000006.1 GCA_031276945.1 Spirochaetaceae bacterium
TGAGGTCTGTCTTCCAAGCTGTGTCAGTTACCAGCGAGACAATGCTGACAATGACATGTTCCCGATGGTATGCGCCGCTGTACTGCCAGTCTTCAGGCTTCTGCACCAGTCCTGCTGCGACAGGGTTTTGGTCAATATACTTAAACACAGTCCAAAAGTCCTTCTCATCCTTGATCTCGCGTGAGAAAAACCTGTCCCCCCAGAAATGACCGGTCTTATGGTGTTTTTTATTCCACCTGATAGCAAAAACCATCTTAATCCACTTCAATAGGTTAGAGAGACTCTGCCCTTTCTCAGGTGTGATGAGAAAATGGAAATGGTTACCCATGATGCAGAAGTTCCACAGCTTAAACTTGAAACCTTTCTTGATTGCTTCTTCAATCACGGTGAGAAAAAGTTTTTTCATCTCATCCGGCTCTAATTCAAAAGCGTCTCTGTTTACTTTTGAAGTAACATGATAGGTCAGACCTTGGTCTGTGAGTCCACGAGGCACATTATGACTAGACATAATACCTCTATAAGGGCGCAACTGTGCTTTTTGATTCAATGAGAGCACAATATTTTTAATTTATTTTTGACGGCGACGAGGTCTGTCCTACTTTCGCGGTCCTATTTTCGATTTTCGTACTTTCGTACTTTCGAGGTCTGACCTATCCTGCCATCCTGTCTGACCTGCCTGTCTTGCACACAGTGTTTGCACCACTCGGTGCGAAGTCTGGATGCAGTGCGGCATACGATGTTTAAGCGGGCGGTGAAAGAAGAGGGCGAGGTCTGTCCTACATAGGTCTGACCCATCCATCCTCATTCCTGCTTGAGACGAATGATTATCCTTGCATACTCAGGGCAGGGTATTGTAGACTGATTGAGAGTGAAAATACAGGCAAAGCGGACAGACGCTTGACAGCATGAACAGACATGACCCCTCTGGTGAGGGTTTATTAAGAGAGAGGAGGGCGGGTTCTAACCCGCAGGCTGTAGGAGTTTTACAGCCTATCTTTTTATGAAGCGTTTTTTTGTATTAAGTCTATCCGTGGCGTTGTTCTCTGCGGCTGCCGTGGCGCAAAATGCTCTATCGGCTTATACCACCTTGGAAGAGCCTTTGGCAAAGGCGCTCTTTGAACAATTTACCAAAGAAACCGGAATAACCGTCAACTTTGTGCGCCTCTCAGGTGGTGAAGCAGTCGCCCGTATAGAAGCTGAAGCTGCTAACCCTCAAGCGTCTATCTGGGTTGGCGGTGTCGGCTTGGATCATATTACCGCACAATCAAAAGGATTAACCACACCCTATAGGTCGCGGTTTGCACAGAATACCCCCGCTGAATTTAAGGATCCGGCAAATTACTGGATAGGTTTATACGTCGGTCCGCTCACCTTTGTAACAAACCTTAATCGTGCTAAAGCACTCGGTCTTACCCCGCCTCAAAGCTGGGCAGACCTGCTCAAGCCTGAGTATAAAGGGTATATACGCATGGCAAATCCGAATATTTCAGGCACCGCCTACAATGTCCTCACGACAACACGGACACTCAATAACGGGAATGAAAATGCTGCTTTTGATTACCTCAAGAAACTTGATGCGAATATCGATCAGTATGCCCGCTCTGGTTCTGCACCCGGTAAAAGCGTTGCCACCGGTGAAATTCCTATTGCGATAGGGTATGCCCACGATCAGGTAAAACTTAAAGTAGAAGGCGCCCCGGTAGAGATTACCGCACCATCTGAAGGCACTGGTTATGAACTTGCCTCAATGTCGCTTATCCGCGGCGGTAAGGATCAGGTTGCCGCGCGCCGGCTTTATGACTGGATACTCTCTTCACCAAACGCTCAAAAGCTCTTTACTGAATGGTATCTTGTCTTAGTGTCAAACGGCGCTCAAAAACACCCGCTTGCACTTTCCCTCAATCAAATAAAAACTATCCGGCAGGATATGGTCTGGGATGGGAATGCAGTCAATAAAAACCGTCTGCTTGACCGTTGGAATAAGGAAATAGGATCAAAACGCTAGTCAGACTGCGGTATGATAACAGGTTATGATCATCTGGCTTGCTACCGGCAATAGGCACAAAAAGGCGGAATTTGCCGGTATTTTTTCTCAACATACGCTTAAAATCCCTGCTGATGAGGGCATTGCCTTTGACCCCGTAGAAACCGGAAAGAGCTTCATAGACAACGCCCTTATAAAAGCTCAGTATCTGTTCAGTATAGTCAAGACTCCGGTTATCGCCGATGACTCAGGCTTGTGCGTTGATGCCTTAGACGGAAGACCCGGTATCTACTCCGCCCGATACGGGAATGAAACCACCGGAAGAACCTTAAATGACCATGAACGGAACATGCTTTTACTACAGGCATTGCAGGATAAGCAGTGCCGAAGCGCTCATTTTGTCTGTGCTATGGTACTGTTTTTAGGTAATGATCGTTTATATGCGGTACAGGAAACCCTTGAAGGTGAGATTTTACGAGAAGAGCAGGGACAGGGCGGTTTTGGATATGATACCCTCGTATACCTGCCGGACAGGAAATGTACCGTTGCATCTTTGAGTAAAGAGGAAAAGAATCGTATAAGCCACAGAGGTAAAGCGGCACGATCTTTACAAAAGGCTGGCGTAAAGGATATAAAGCCGCAACGATAAAGATAGATAAGAGAGGAGCGAAAGAGTGTCTGAAAAGGGCGGGCGTATACGCCAGACACTGAAAGAGACGCGGGAGCGGCGATCAGGTATGAGATGCGCCGTCTTCCGCCTTACAATAGACGCGTCCCGCCTCTCAAAAGAAAAAAAGGACTGCCTTGCAAGACTCTTCGTTGAAAAAAAATGGTTTAAGAACGCCGTTATCGCATCCGAAGCCATATATGCCTTTGATTTATAAGACAAAAACCGTGAAGGTTAAAAAACAGGAAACCTTTGAAGACCGTGAAATCACAGTCCGCTCAAGTCAAATGCGCCATTCTGTCATAGAGGAAATTCAAGACACCATAAAAGCCTTGTCCGTGTTAAAGAAGCGGGTGAAAAAGTAGGGAAGCTGAAGTTTCTCTCCTGCTGCAATACGGTAAAATTGAAGCAGGCAGGAACAACGTACCGAATTGTCGGGAATAGGCTGTTTGTGCAAGGGTTTAAGAAGCTGTTCAGATTGGAAGGCTTGGAATAGATACCTGTGGCGGCGGCAACGGAACTTCAAGGGGCGGAGAGGGCGAATGCGAAAGTGGTTCTGCATATCACCGGTTATACGGAGAAAAAAAGATGAACAGGCTCTATGCTCAAGGTAAGAAACGGACGAAGAATCATGAAAGACGGCGGAAGATACTCGATAAAGAATACGAAAAAATGAATAACAGGAAACAAGACGCGAAGAATAAGTTTGTAGCAAAGATTAGGGAAAGAGAACGATGTGATAGCGGTTCAGGATGAGCATATTGCTGAATGGAAATCGTCAAAGATGAAGGGATGGGGAAGAGGGATACAGCAATCGATTATGGGCGGAATAATGAGAGACAGAGGGAAATTGTCTCAAACGGTCATAGTGGATAGATGGTTCGCCTCAAGTCAAATATGTCCTGAGTGCGGAAATAAGAACAAACTCACGCTGAAAGAGAGGAGGTATACGTGCGGATGCGGATATTCAGAAGACAGGGATAGAAAAGCGGCGCACAGTATACTACAGGAAGGAATAAAGCTTCTTGCGGAGGCTGAAACCGCTGGCTTGACAGGGCTTGCTCTATCAGTTTAAGTTTGGTCTGTGAAACAAGAAGTCCTTCGCTTTAGCGTTGGGCAGCTCATTTTCAAAAGGAGTTCATTATGAAAATCGGCATTAGGCTGGTGCTTATCATCAGCATTATTAACATCATCGGTATAGGTCTTTTAGCCGGGCTTACAATTATTGAATCGCGGCAGGAAATTAGACGCCTCGTGGATGAAGAGGCGCAAACCATAGCGCTTCAGCAGGGCGAGAAGATAAAGAATTGGTTTGAAGCGTACCTTGGTCTCTCGCGCTCCCTTGCGCAAATAATGGAAGGCTACCAAGAAATACCCCCTGTAGAGCGCCGCGGCTATTTCAACCTGATGCTCAAGCAGGCGCTTATAGCAAATCCGAAAATTACCGGCGTGTATGCCACCTGGTCTCCGAATGGGCTTGACGGTATGGATGCGGACTATGCCAATACTCCCGGACACGATGAAACCGGTCGGTTTGTCCCTTCATGGGCTGTACGCAATAATGAAATTAGCGTCAGTCCTCTGGCAAGCGCGGCGCAGGATGGCTGGGTTGCTATGTCGAGTAATATAGACGCAGATTATATATACGATCCTTCTGTGTATACCTCAAGAACCTACGGCGATATATTAATAACACACATGGGCAGTGCCATAAGAGAAAACGAAAAGACCATAGGGCTTATAGGCATTGGTCTTGAGTTATCAACAATACAGACGATGGTGAGTGAAATCAAACCCTTCGGGGATGGTCAAGCCTTTCTGTTCAGTTCAGGCGGTTTAATCGCCGCCCACACCGACCCAGCGCGGCTGGGGAAGGACATACGGGAGTCGGAGCAGGATACCTTCGGTCCCCACCTTGATACTATGGTTGAGGCGGTTACTGCCGGAACTCCCGCCGCTTTTTCATACCATCCCCCCCAATCAACGAGCGTTATTCAGTACTATGCGGTACCGTTCACCATTGGGCGTTCCCCGCAACCGTGGACATTGGTCGTCGGGGTCATGCGCAACACCATCATGGCGCCGGTCTACCGCATGATCCGCTTATCCCTTATCATCGGGTTCCTTACTATTGTCCTTATGTCCGCAGGGGTCATCTTTACCGCCCACTCCATTAGCAACCCCATCGCCTACACCATGAATATACTCAAAGATATTGCCCAAGGAAACCTCACCAAAGAGATCGCCGTACTATCCAAGGATGAACTAGGCGAGCTTGTCGGTCATCTCAACTTCACCGTAGACAAAATCAAGTGTCTTGTCTTGTCCATCAGGAAAGAGGCAGATCTGCTTTCCCAAACCGGCGCGGACCTTGCCACTAACATGACTGAAACCGCAGCTTCCATCAACCAAATTAACGCCACCATCCAGAGTATCAAATCTCAAACCACCAAGCAGGCAATAAGCGTCAAAGGCGCTACTACGAGCATGGGTCAGATTGTTGCGCATATTGACCGTATCAACACTCAGATTCAGAAGCAGACGGACTGCGTGAGTCAGTCCTCTTCGGCAGTAGAACAAATGCTCGCTAATATCCAAAGCGTAACCCAAACCCTCGTCAAGAATAGCGGCAATGTTACTAAGCTGGCTCAAGCTTCTGAAGTCGGCAGCAGCGGTTTACAGGAAGTGGCGCGGGATATTAAAGAGATAGCACGGGAATCCCAAGGTTT
>JAISMB010000024.1 GCA_031276945.1 Spirochaetaceae bacterium
TAAGGCAGGGTACGTCAGACCTAGGTGGCAGGGTACGTCAGACCTCTGTGGCAGGGTACGTCAGACCTCTGAGGCGGGGTGGGTCAGACCTCTGAGGCAGGGTGGGTCAGACCTCTAAGGCAGGGTGAGTCAGACCTCTAGGCAGGGTGGGACAGACCTCTAAGGCAGGGTGGGTCAGACCTCTAAGGCAGGGTGAGTCAGACCTCTAGGCAGGGTGGGACAGACCTCTAAGGCAGGGTGGGACAGACCTCTAAGGCAGGGTGGGACAGACCTCTGAGGCGGGGTAAGTCAGACCTCGGTGGCAGGGTATTAATCATCTCCCAAAATTGACAGAATAGTATATGAATTGTATATTTACTGTAACAATTCATAGTGAGCAGATATAAAGAAAATAGAGGAGGCTCTGTTTATTGATGAAAGAAATACTTATCGCAATTTCTTGTGTATTCGTACTGTTTGCTTGCGCCCATAAACCGACAGTTCTTGAAGAAACGACTCGTATCTTAGAGCCTGAGACAGGTACTGCTCTTGAACCGGCGCCTCTTGAAGAGAAGGGTAGTATCTCGGAGCAGGAGACGGGTACTGATCCTGATTCGGCGCTGATGGAAAAGGGGACAGACCTCCCCGATCTCTGCGAAGAAGCGTTTGTTATAGACGACCCTTCTCATGCTATACAGAAACCGGCGGACTTTATTACACCGGTTGAACGGTACGGGAGGCTTCAGGTCGCTGATTTTGACCATGATGCTGATCCTTCAACGGCGCCGCGCAGACAGCTCTGCGATGAACGGGGGAATCCCCTGCAATTACAGGGTATAAGTTCTTTTGGGTTGCACGGCGCAGAAGGCGACTGGATACTCACTGAGGCTGTCTTTGATGTTTTAGCTTACGATTGGCGCAGTGATAGCGTACGGCTTGTGGTAGACATTACTGAGCAGGGCTATGCGGCAAAGCCGGCTGAACTTTTAGCAAAAGTTGAAAAAGGCATAGAATTAGCGAATAAGCGCGGTTTATATGTCATGGTTGATTGGCATGTCTTTTCACCGGGCGATCCTTTTTCTCCGCAGTACCTTGATGCCGGTAAAAATCTGCCGCACTATGCACAAATCAGGCAAGCACATCCTGAATACAATGGTCCGCAACTGTTTTTCGCCTATCTTTCGCAAAAATACGGGCATCTTCCTAATATACTCTGGGAAATAGCCGGTAAACCGCAGGGAAACAGTAGCGAAGAAACCGCACGAGAAGTATGGCAGAATAAATTCCTGCCCTATTCACAAAGCTTAGTGTACACAATTCGTGATTATGATGCCGACCAATTCGATAACATCATTATCTGCGCTACTGATAACTGGAGCAGGTTTATTGACGTACCGGTGCATGCTCCGGTACAGGATACAAAAGATCAGATTATGTACAGCGTGCATTTTCATGCGGGGACAGATGATACAGGCTACGATACTTTGGAACAGTACCAGATGCGGCACAAGGTGCTTAATGCTCTTGACGGTCGTCTGGCGGTAATTTGTACCGAATGGAGGGCAGACTTTCTCCCCTATCCCTCGGCGAATGACGGACAGACCTCGCTTGGTCCCTTTATTGATTTCTCTCTCCGCTGGCTTACCTTCTTAGCTGAACAGAACATTAGCTGGGTATCGTGGTCGCTGACACGAAAAGATACCTTTTTCTCAGCAACCTTGGAAAGCACCCCCGCCTTGCCGGTGGATACTGATGATGATGGAATACCAAACTGGGATTGGGATACTGAGCTTTCCATTACTGGTCGTTTTGTACGGGCAATGCTCCGCGGGGAGACTGTCCCTCTCTACACCGATTCTGCGCTCATGCGCGACTTTGAACGGGGTGATCTGGGCAAGTTTGCTCTTAATGCCGATAACCCCAATCCGGCTCTTGCTCTTAAGCCGGCAGAGTATAGCGGGAACGGCGTGGCAGCGATTACCGGCATGAGTGCCAAGGGGGTATGGGATAACCGCCTCCAGTTTTTTTCACAAAACTTTCTGTATGGTATTTACCGCACTTTCACGTTTGATCTTTACTTACCGGTTTTGACTGCCGGGGATGATGAGGCGCTTTTTGTCGTAAAACCGATTTTCCAGTATGCACACCAAGGCAATCCTGATGCTATGAACTGGTGGCCCGATCTTATTCCTCGGACTATTGTTACCGGCAAGGATTTCACGGTCATGCCTGAGAGCGGATTGATGAAAGCAACGGTTAGTATTCCGCTTAAACCGCTCAATCCGGCGCCGAAAGACACGCTGGAACATTTAATTCTCTTGGTATCTTTAACCCCCGTCTCTGCCGGTTCTCTTGTGTATCTGGACAATGTCGGTTTTAGTTCGCTGCACAATGGCGATAGTATCTACCGGCTGCCTCTTGAATAATACGGTTAGTGCTTGAGGTCTTTACAGGAATTACGAATGACTAGTTCCCCTGAATAGGTCTTTACAAACTGGGTGGTAAAAGGATGGTCTATACATTCTACTACTTTGGAGCTTAAGGTCCGTATCATACCGTCAAAGTCGTAGCGCATAGTCGTTAAGGGCGGATTAAAATACTGGCTGACCAGTATATCATCAGAGCCGATTATCGAAATATCATCAGGGACCCGGATACTCTTCTCATGCAATACTTCCATGACCCCTAACGCCATGATGTCGTTGCCGCAGATGATGCAGGTGGGCAGGGGTAAGCCGGACTCTATGAAACCTGAAAATACCTCACGGGCGTGAGTTTTGGTAAAGGCAGAAGCTGATAAGATACACTCGTCCCTGACTGCAAGTCCGTGCCTGTCCATCCCTTCCCGAAATATACTGCACATATCTGCCCCTGATTGGCGGATGGCAGCGCTGCCGATGAACATAATATCTTTATGTCCAAGACTGACCGCATACTCTACCTGTTTTTTAATCCCGGCATAATCGAGGCGCACCACGATACGGTTCGCTTCGGTCTTATCAGTGTTCTGATGGTTAAAAATCCCCACAATAAAACCGTGCGCTACAAGCTCTTCGAGTAACCGGCAGGTAGGCGGAAAACCGATAAATATACCGGCATCAATACGGCTTTGGTTAAACATATCGCTGATTTTTTTCTTTTCTTCAAACCGTTCCGTATCCCGCACATTGTACACCAAGACATAAAACCCGGCGAGCATGAGCGTATTGATAACCTGCTGCATGATAAAATTGACATGCGTATCTTCCAGCCGGCTCCTTGAACCGGTACAATCGGTGATGACCTGAAACAGTCCTATGGTATTTGACTTTTTTCCGGCTAAAATCTGAGCCGAGAAATTCGGTGAGTAGGCGTACTGTTCTATTATTTCCAAAACCCGCTTTCTCGTTTCAGGCTTTACAAAAGCATAGCTATTAACAACCCGGCTCACCGTTGCCCGTGATACCCCGGCAAGCTGCGCAATTTTCAGCGCATCAACAGTTTTTCTCATAAGATTATCCTTTCACCACCGCAAGTGGTCGCAGTCTGACAACCGGACGCACTAAATCAGATTCCGCGGCGATCACGGTATCAATATTTTTGTATGCAGCCGGCGCTTCACTTAAATCAGGCAACCTCTTTCCTGAAGCTCTATCTTTAATGGACGAGCGTTTCCACCGGTCAAAGACAATACCGGTCATAGCCTCATCACATTCTTTACTGGTTAAACGCCGGCACGCATCCATGCGCCCCATACGCCGTCCGGCACCGTGTGAACAGGAAGAAAACGATGCTTCATTCCCCAAGCCGCAGACTATGTACGAAGCTGTCCCCATACTGCCGGGGATGATGCCTAGCTCATCTTTGCGGGCGCTTGTTGCGCCTTTTCTGTGTATCCAGAGGAGAGCGCCGGCGTGCTGTTCCGCCGCGGCATAATTATGGTGAATATTGATCTCAAGCTCAAATTTTATAGAAGGAAAATGGTCATACATGATCTCTTTCAGGCAGTTCATCATAATACGGCGGTTTTCCTGTGCATAACGCAATGCGTGATTCATATCACGAACATAAGCTTTTCCCCATTCATGGTCAACCGGCAAATAGGCAAGGTCTTTATCCGGCAGCTCAACGCCCATAGTCTGATTCAAAAGCGCCGCCTGCCGGTGATAAAAAGAGGCAATACGGTAGCCGAGGTTACGCGAGCCGGAATGGAGCATGAGCCATAAAGCGCCGTCTTCGCTTGTCTGTAATTCAATAAAATGATTGCCGCCGCCCAGTGTGCCTAAATTACACCGGTCAAGTTTATGGCTGGCGCTGTCGGCATACCAGTCAGGCTCATTGCCGTCCAGCAAATCATACCATTGGCTAAAACCCTCCCATGCTAGAGGCTCTTTACGGGAATGTCCCTCCCCGACTGGAATATGAGCTTTGATCTCCTCAATAAGCGAGTGGCGCAGCGCCAGAGCGCTGAGAGTATCTGCTGCAAGATTCGTTTTGATGGCGCCCATACCGCAGCCAATATCGACGCCGACCGCATTGGGTATAACCGCCGCCTCACAGGCAATAACCCCGCCTATGGGCATACCGTATCCGGTATGAGCATCCGGCATAAGGGCAATATGCTCCCGTGTTACCGGATGATTTGCCAGATTACAAGCCTGCTCTAAAGCCTCTGTTTCAATATCCCGGCACCACGACTGTATAGGCAGCCTCGTCTTGTCGGTTAATTCCCATTGTATCATACCCTCCTCCTGCTCTTCTTGAGCTTTTCCTCAACGCCTTCTGCGCGGGGCTTCTTGTGTTTTATAGACCGCACCTGAGACTAGCGGACAGTCTGTTCCGTTCGGTTAGTTTCTACTTTTTTCTCATGCTTGTCTACAAGGTATCCCGCCCTCCCTTTGGGACAGACCTCGCCCATGGGTCAGACCTCAAAAAAAACTTTCAGAATAACCTTGACAGAATTGCAAGAGTGGTGTATATATTAATCATAGTAAAAAGAAAGGCGGACAAGAAGAGTTCGCAGACTATAAAACAGATGAAGATTTAGGTTTTCTTAATTTACTTTGTGTTTAAGAGGACCGCAGCCAGCATTCACCGACCAAAGTGCTTCTGGCTACGGTAAAGTCGCACACGAAGTGCAGAGACCAAATATACCGACAACGATATTTTCCGTCAACGCGTACTTCGTGTGTGTCCTCTTATTTATACGTTTGGGCTTGTGCTTGAACATATTCTTTAAGGAGGACTCATCTATGAAAAAGAGTTCTTTTTTCTCTGCTATTGCTGTGGTGGTAATAGCCGGCTTCCTCTTTTCTTCTTGCCCCGCAGAGGCAGGAGGAGACGCTCCAGAAACTTTCAATGATGTTATCGATGATTATTTTCTTGGAACCGGTGAGAGCGTTGCTACAATCGGACAGCCTAGTAATTTGGACATTACCGCCAAGCAAAGCACAGCGGATGGAACTGTCTACATCACGGTAACGTCAAGGAAAGGGACATCGCTCTCCGGTACGGATCGTTTTACTGGTGATGCAGAGAATCTGCTTTGGGGTACAAAAGGAGACGAAGCGCCAAGTGGTAAATGGGCTGATCTGACGCTTAATTTGAGTGCAGTATTTACTGATTCAGCTGCGATTTATGGTATAAAAAATACCAATGAAGCCCTGCGGTATTATACCGGTTGGGATCTTGTTAAGACTACTCCTGCTGACTTAGCTGCTCCTGTTAAATCAAGCGATTATGACAACTTATGCATACCGACGGATACAGCGATACTACCGTATAAATGGAGAGTGTATCCTGCAAATAGTCTCACTGCCAGTCCGAACAGTGGAATACTTCTTTGGAGCGGCGCTAATTCAAAGATCATCACGCTTGAGATTGCAGAGTACGCCGCTTATGAAGACGACACAGACAAAGTCGGCGATATTGCAAAGATTGTTATTGATTACAGCGGCGTAAAAATTTACTAATGTTTTATGTTTTATAAGTAAAAATAACTGCCTTTGAAGGGAAGGAGGAGTCTTTTGACTCCTCCTGTTGAGAGGGCTGTTAAACGAGGAATGGGCTTTGTGGTCCTCAAAATGCCAAATAAGCACAAAACCCATTGCGACTTTCTCTTTTTCACTTTACAGTCCACAGGCTGTACTGAGAAAGCGCCGCCGCCTCACGTTTAACAGCCCTCTCAACAGCTTTAGCTACCATAGGTCAGACCTCGCAGGCTGGGTAGGTCAGACCTCGAAAGCTCGGCTTGGGGTACATTCTGACTGCACCCTGACCGCATCCTGTCAGCCACTCTGACTGCATCCTGTCAGTCACTCTGACCGCACCCAGTCAGTCACCCTGACCGCGCCCAGTCAGACCGACTGAGAAAGATAGGTCAGACCTCGCCCTCTCCTTTAGGTCAGACCTCACCCTCTCCTTTGGGTCAGACCTCACCCTCCCTTTGGGTCAGACCTCACCCTCCCTTTAGGTCAGACCTCGAACCGAGTGAAGGTCCACACTTCCTAAAAGCTGTAGGAAATGCCGATTTCGGGCGTTATGGTAACTTCGTTGTAGTCGGTATTCGCGCCGATATGGTAAACATAAAAGTTTGCCGTTATACCAATGGCGCCGAATGTGGCTCTCACATAAGGGGAAAGACTAACGCCTTGGTACTCCATAGTAGTCTTGTTAATCTCAACGCCGATAGGGAAGTCAACCCTAAGACCAAAACTGAAATCTTTAAGTCCGTAATAACCCATCCCCAAGCGAAGTTTACGGAAATAGCTGTTGCTTTGGTGGTCGTTGGTGCTAATGAAGAAGTAAGGGGTAAGCCAGAGAGCAATGCCCGTACCTAATAGGTTATAAAGCTCGATATTAACGTACAAGTCTTCTACCCAAAGACCGTACTTGTATTCTTGGGTATCTTTATCATAGTCCGCGCCTTTGGCAATTCCCATGCTGCCGGTACCTAAGTCAAAGTGCAGCCAGCCAAACAAAGGTAGACTGTATCTGATAGCAGGGTTAAAGATAAACGTAGGGGGAATATCGTGGCTGTAGTATTCCCCAAAGAAATCGTAATTGTCCGCAAGGTAAAACACCGGCATAAACTCCAAAGACAAGGCTAATATGCCAGGACCTACCGGCAAGTTGCTAAACCGTGGCGTAATACTCAGATAAAAATAATCCTTGACGGGAGAAAAACCGTTATCCGTATAGTTTTTCGCCGTATCTCCGGTGAGGATGCCGCTATAATTGCCTAATTGAATGTTCAAGCCAAAGGTTTCGGAAAATGACCTGTTAAAGGAGATGTAAGGCTCTATACCAACGCGCAGGTCGCCGTTATTAGCGCCGGTAACGTTGGAAAAAGCAAACCACCCGCCAACGGTAAAGTCGCCAATGTCTTTCAGGCTAAAGGGTATAGAAGGAAGGGGTGTTTTGCGAGAGTCAGGGGCAGGGTAAGGTATACCGAGTAAACCGGCTAATACGTCATCCATTTGTAATAGATATGATTTAGGAAATATTATCTGTCCGGTTTCTACGACAGTGGTTCTAATCGCCATTCTGTACGTATCGCCGATATGGTTCGTTGAACCATATATTACGACACTTACTCCAACAAAACGTCCTATGTGTTGGGCTGTTTCATCACTTACGGCACCGGTTAAAGAAAAGTTTAATTCATCTTGAAGTTTCTCAAGTTTTCTTCTCTCATAAATAATGATTGTATTCTTCCCTTTTTCCCATATTTTTTCTTCCATAATGTCAAAGAAATATTTCATTAATTCTTTGCTGTTTGTTTCGAAGGCTACTACCGCTATACTTTTATTTTTAGAAGGGATAAAAAGAATAAGATCAGAGGCATAATCATCTATCGCATCAGCAATGCTCGTGCTGTCCTTTGCCCAAACCAACGCCGCCATCACCATAAAAGCAGCTCCGATACTAAAAAACTTTTGTGTCTTCATCTTTTTCTCTCCTTTACGTCCTGTGCATACCCGTAGTCTGTTTCCGCCGTCAAATTAAAAGAGGTCAGACCTCATACCCAGACCTTACACCCAGTCTTGGTGAAGACCCACACTCGTCTCAGGTGAAGACCCACACTCGTCTCAGGTGAAGGCTCACACTCGTCTCAGGTGAAGGCTCACACTCGTCTCAGGTGAAGGCTCACACTTGTCTCAGGTGAAGACCCACACTCGTCTCAGGTGAAGACCCACACTCGTCTCAGGTGAAGGCTCACACTTGTCTCAGGTGAAGACCCACACTCGTCTCGGGTGAAGGCTCACACTCCGTGCTGGAGTAACGCATCAATCCAAGAATCTGTCAGGCAGTTTCACCTTGAATGCCCGCGCCAGATCACGAAAATTGTCGCAGGTAATGCTTTGCTTTTTACCGCCCATAGCATGCACCTTAACAAAAATCTCAGCCGACTTTTCCACCGTGTCCATGAGACCAAAGGTTTCATCAAAATCAGCGCCAGAGCAGAAAAGACCGTGGTGCGCCCAGACAACAACATGGTACTGTTCCATGAGTCTGCCGGTTGCCAGCGCAATAGCATCACCGCCCGGCACCATCCACGGCAGCACACCAACCCCCTGCGGAAACACGACCGGGCATTCAGTTGCCATCTCCCATAAGGCACGGGTAAAATCCCGATCGGTTAGGGGCAGCACGAAGGTCATGGCAATAAGATTGGGCGTGTGGGCATGGTAAATCACCCGATGAGCGCCGCCGGTTTGCCGTTTTTTGATCTCGTGGTTCATTAAATGCGTGGGCAATTCACTGGTAGGACGCCCGCCCTGTTCAAGCCCCCACACGATACGGTAGTTCTCACCCGCCGAGTCCAGTGTAATGAGGGCAAGGGTCGCTGCCGGCTCAAGCGGCACGTTACGCATAAATTTGCCGCTGCCGGTTACTAAAAAACACTCGCCGGCAAGATCGGGGACAGCGGCGCCTATAGTCTGATACACGCCCTTATCGTGTAAGAAAGGCGCTACCGCATGAACGTCATCCTCCTTGAGCCGGTAACTCAAGTTGCCGCCGTTACGCTCATGCCAACCTTTGGCAAAACCATCACCAACAAGGCGTATAAAACCCTGCATAAAAGAAAAATCAAGCATAGTCATACCTTTAGTCCTCCATAACTAAGTCAAGCTCGTCCTGCCAAGACCGTCTTTTCATATTCTTTGACCGTGTTAAACCAGCCATCCCGCGGCGGCACGTTGTGCATCTCACAGAACCTGTCCCAAATAGCGGCGAAAGGAAGGAATTTGAACTCCTCCATAAGCACCATGATAGCCGTAAAATCGCCTTCTTCCTGAAGCGCTGCGAGTTTTGGAATGGGCATAAGGAGTGCGTATAAGAGCGCTTTTTGCATAGTTCTCATGCCGCTTACCCATGCTGCAATGCGGTTGATGCTTGCGTCAAAGAAATCAAGCCCGATCAAGACCCGGTCTAAGGCATTGCACCGCACGATTTCTTGAGCGATCTCCTTAAGCTCATCATCAAAGATAATCACATGATCACTATCCCAGCGGACGGGGCGTGAGACATGGAGGGCGAGCTTATCATAGAAAAGCAGAAAGCTCGCAATCTTATCGGAAACGAATTCTGCACAGTGAAAATGTCCGGTATCCAATAAGCACAGCACGCCGTTTTTTGCCGCATAGTTCATATAAAATTCGTGAGAGCCGACTGTATAAGACTCAAGCCCCAGTCCAAAGACTTTGCCTTCTAGACTGTCAATGAGCCATTCTTTATCGTATTGTTCTGAGAATATCTCATCCAGCGAGGCTTTCAGTCGGGCGCGCGGGCTTAAGCGGTCGGCGGGGATATTCTTGTATCCGTCAGGCACCCAGATATTGTTGAGCGCCGGTATTTTCAAGGTTTTCCCCCAATGTTCTGCAATACGCCGCGCTGCCTTCCCGTGATCTATCCAAAAGCGCCTGATTGACGGATCCGGATGGGACAAGGTGAGATTATCGGCTGCTTGGGGGTGTGAAAAGAAGGTCGGGTTAAAATCAAGCCCCAGCCCTCGTTCAGCGGCAAAATCACCCCATGCTGAAAAATGGCACGGTTCAAGCGCATCGCGGTCAACCTTTTTATCCGTAACCGCATACGTGGCATGCAAGCTGATCTTATGCTTGCCGGGAATAAGGCTCAACGCCTTGTCAATATCAGCCATAAGTTCTGCATAATTTCGCGCCTTACCCGGATAGCTGCCTGTTGCTGCAATTCCTCCGGACAAAGTCCCTCTCTGTTCAAAACCGGTAACATCGTCCCCCTGCCAACACTGCATGGAAATCCTCACTCCGGAAAGGAGTTTTAGAGCCGTCTCAACATCAACACCATAGTCGGCATACAAGCCTTTCGCTGTTTCAAAGCGTGTCATTATTACTCCTGTAAAAATCAAGTCTACCTATACCATCGACAAAAAAGTGCGCAGCACAAACCTTTACAAAAGGTCGCCGTAAAGGAAATAATGCGCAACGATAAAGATAGGTAAAACATAGAGAAATAAGACTTGACAAGTAATATAGATACTAGAATAGTAAAATAAGACTTGTCAAGAAAGATAGATAAGAGAGGAGCAAAAGGATGTCTGAAAAGGGAGGGCGTATATACTGACGGCAAGGTCTGACCTATTTTGAGGTTGAGGTCTGACCTGCCTGCGCTTCCCGCCTCTCACAAGAAAAGAAGGACTCTTCCTTGAAAAAAAGTGGTTTAGAAACGCCGTTATCGCATCAGAAGCTATATATGCCTTTGATTATAAGACAAAAACTGTCAACATTAAGAAACAGGAAGTCTTTGAAGACTGTGAAATCACAGTCCTCTCAAGTTAAATGTGCCAGTCTGTGATAGAGGAAATCCACAACAACATAAAACCCTTATCCATCTTAAGGTGTGTCGTCAAAAGGAGAGGGAGATAGATCTGAGATAGAGAGCAGCAAGAAAGGAAGCAGAACGTTGAGTAAAGCGAGTAGTACTACCTCTCCACTTTCACAGAAGCAGCTTGAGGTCTGTCCTCCAAGCTGTATCAGTTACCAGCGAGACAATGCTGACAATGCCATGTTCCCGATGGTATGCGCCGCTGTACTGCCAGTCTTGAGGTTTTTTCACTAATCCTGCTGCAACCGGATTTTGATCAATGTAGTTATAGACAGTCCAGAAGTCCTTCTCGTCCTTGATCTCCCGCGAATAAAACCGATCTCCCCAAAAATGACCGGTCTTATTGTGCTTTTTATTCCATCTGATAGCAAAAACCATCTTGATCCACTTGAGTATCTCAGAGAGACTCTGCCCTTTTTCAGGCGTAATGAGAAAGTGAAAATGATTGTCCATGATACAGAAGTTCCACAGCTTAAACTTGAAGCCTTTGGAGGTTTTAGCTTCTCCAATCACAGTGAGAAAGAGTTTTTTCATTTCAGCCGGCTGTAATTCAAAAGCGTTCCGGTTCACTGCCGAAGTAACATGATAGGTCAGACCTTGGTCTGTGAGTCCACGAGGCAAATTATGTGATGCCATAATACCTATAATGGAGCTGACTCTGCTTTTTGATTCAATCAGAGCGAAATATTTTTTATTTATTTTTGACAGCGAGGTCTGTCCTATCTATGACACCCCCTAGGGGGTGTCATAGATAGGACATGAAATAAAGTAAGATAACAAGATGAAAGAAAACGGAAAAACACTGCACAGACATGACATCAGTGATAACCTGTGGGAAAGATAAAAGACTTACTGCCAGGAGCGGCAGGTGAACAGGGTCGAATGGCTCAGGACAACCGACGCTTTATCAATGCTGTATCTTGGATTATCAGAACCGGTGTTCCAGACAGAGATTTACCTCCTGAATACGGCAACTGGAAAAATACACACCGAAGATTTTCCCGCTGGCGGGATAG
>JAISMB010000052.1 GCA_031276945.1 Spirochaetaceae bacterium
CTGCGGTCCTCTTAAACACAAAGTAAATTAAGAAAACCTAAATCTTCATCTGTTTCATAGTCTGCGAACGGTTATTGTCCGCCTTTTTTTTGCTTAAATAATATATACATCAGTCTTGCGATTCTGTCAAGGCTATTTTGAAAGTTTTTTTGTGTGCCGCCGCCGCTGGAGGTCTGACCTACCCTGCCTTCGAGGTCTGTCCTACTGTCCTACTTCCTACTCTTCGTAAAGGAATAAGCCGCAACGATAAAGATAGGTAACAACAGAGGGACATAAGACTTGAAAAGAAAGATAGAAAAGTATACTATGGGAAAGATTAAAGATTCTTGTGGAGACTGAACCGCACTTATTGACAGGGTTTGCTCTGTCAGTCTCAGTTTGGTCTGTGAAACAAGAAGCCCACCGCTTGAGCGGTGAGTAGCTCACTATGTATGTATTATTGTTTAGGAGGAAAGTATGAAAAAACTAATCATACTTGCGTTGATTACCGCAGCCATGCTGCCGGTATATGCAAAAGGCACTCGGGAGGCGACTGGCACTCAGGGGTCTAGTAAGGTAGTGTTAACTATGGGATCGTGGCGGACAGATGATGCTGTTCAGATGAACAAATTCCTAGCTGAGTATCAGAAAATTAAGCCGAATGTAGAGATACAATTCAGACCGGTCAATCCGCCTGAATATAACGCTACAGTGCGCCTGCAATTAGAAAGCGGCACAGGTCCCGATTTGATGTATGCCCGCTCATACGCAACAGGGCAGGAATTGTTTAACGCCGGGTATTTTGCCGACTGTACCGATATTCCGGGTGTAAAAGAAAACTTTGTCGCTTCTAACCTTGCCCCTTGGCAGATGCCTGATGGCAAGACGGTTTTTGCCGTACCGTTTGCAGCTGTTTCACACGCGGTCTATTACAATCAGGATATTTTCATCAAGGAAGGTCTGTCCGTGCCGCAGACTTGGGAGGATTTTCTCACCCTCTGTAAGACCTTACAGCAAAAAGGCTACACTCCGCTTGCTAACGGTGTAGCTGATGAATGGGATATTCTTGAAGTATTTTTCCTTGCCCTCGTTCCTAACTATGTCGGGGGCAGCGCCGAGCGCCTTCAGTATGAAACCGGAGTAAAACACTTTAATGATGCGGCATTTACCGCCTGCTTTCAGGCGATGAAAGATAGCGCGCCCTACCTTCCCAAAGGATTTGAGTCGGTAACGTACAATGATTCGCAGGTTTTATTCAGCACCCAGCAGGCGGTTATGGTTATTGACGGTTCGTGGTCGATTGAAGCATACCCGTCTCTGCCGTTTGAATGGAGTGTTTTTGCCGTGCCGGCTCCGCAGGGTAATCCAAACCGTATTACCTTCCATCCTGACTTGGCAATCACGTACAACCGGGCAACAAAGTATCCGCAGGAGTGCCGGGACTTCCTCGCATGGCTTGCTTCCCGTGAAGGAGCAACCCTTGCGTCAGAAAACCTGCCTACAGGCTATTTCCCCATGATAAACTTCCCCATTACACTCTCGGATCAGCACGCTAACGCATTTCTTGCTTTGAATACCGGCAAGGAAACCGATGCGCGCTTCGTCTGGCCCAAACTCATGGACCTCTATGCGCCTCTGAATCAAGCTGTAATCAAAGTTCTCAAAGGGGAACAGACTCCAAGTCAAGCTGCAGCTGCGATTGAAGCTGAGGCGGTAAAGTATCGGTAGTAAGATACAAAAGAAGAGGAGGGCGTCTTCCTTCTCTTCCCCTTCACTTTTTCAAACTCCTTCGCTATACTCCTTAGCGAAGGAGTTTTTATGTACAAGCCTGTAGACCATGCGGTCAATTTTCCTAAACTTGAAGAAGAAATATTAGCTTTCTGGCAGGAACACCATATTTTTGAACAATCAATAGCGCAGCGTGAAGGCGCTGATGATTTTTCTTTTTATGACGGTCCTCCCTTTGCAACCGGAATGCCTCACTTCGGACACTTTGTGCCGTCAACCATAAAAGATATTATTCCGCGCTACAAGACTATGCGCGGCAAGAGAGTCGAGCGCCGGTTCGGCTGGGACTGCCACGGACTGCCTGTAGAAAATCTTATCGAAAAAGAGCTGGGGCTTAATTCCAAAACGGATATTGAACGCTACGGCGTAGCTGCTTTTAACGAGGCGTGCCGGAAAGCTGTATTGCGCTACGTCCGCGAATGGCGCTCTGTCATTACAAGGCTGGGGCGCTGGGTAGATTTTGATCATGACTACAAAACCATGGACCCGGATTATATGGAAACCATCTGGTGGGTCATAAAATCGCTCTGGGAAAAGGAACTTTTGTACGAAGGACACTACATACTACCTTACTGCCCGCGCTGCGCTACTGTCTTGTCTAACCATGAACTGAATCTCGGCGGATACCAAGACGTACACGATCCGGCAATTACCGTACGGTTCAAAATAACCGGCATTGCCTCCGGTACACAGGCGGCGTCAAATCCGCTCAATGCAAGTCTTGCCGATGGCGCCACGTATCTGCTTGCATGGACGACAACACCGTGGACCCTGCCTTCAAATCTCGCTTTAACCGTTGGTCCTGAGATTGAATATGCGCTGGTGCAAGACGGCGCGGAACGCTATATTCTTGCCTCCTCCCGTCTTGAGGCGTACTATAAGGATCCGCAGGATTATACTGTTTTGTGCAGACAGACCGGAGCGCAGCTCGTTGGCATAACATACGAGCCGCTCTTTCCGTATTTTGCAGATGCGCCATCTGCATTTAGAATCTATGCAGGCGATTTTGTTTCAACCCAAGAAGGCACCGGTATCGTGCATACAGCGCCGGGCTTTGGTGAGGATGATCAGCGGGTGCTCAAAGGCAGCGGCGTGCCGGTTATCTGTCCGGTTGATGCCGAATGCCGCTTTACTGCTTTGGTCAAGGATTATGCCGGCGTCTTTGTCAAGGATGCGGACAAGGCAATTATTGAGCGGCTTAAAGCTGAAGGCAAGCTTGTCAAGCGGGAGCAGATACTCCATGCGTATCCGCACTGTTGGCGCTGCGGGCACCCTCTTATTTACCGGGCGGTTGATAGTTGGTTTGTGGATGTACAGAAAATCAAAGAGCTTATGCTTGCGGCAAACGAGCAGATCACCTGGGTACCGGAGCATATTAAAACAGGCAGGTTTGGAAAATGGCTCTCAGGGGCGCGGGATTGGGCTATAAGCCGAAACCGCTACTGGGGCAATCCTTTGCCGATATGGAAATGTCCGGACTGCAAAAAAATGATCTGTATCGGCAGCAGGGCTGAACTTAAAGAACGCTCAGGCGTTGAAGTGCAGGACATGCACAAGCATTTTGTTGATGAGCTTACCATTCCCTGCACCTGCGGCGCTTCCATGCGCCGAGTACCGGAAGTGCTTGACTGCTGGTTTGAATCAGGCGCTATGCCTTACGGACAGAACCATTATCCTTTTGAAAACAAGGCGTTCTTTGATGCGCACTTTCCGGCTGATTTTATCAACGAAGGGCTTGATCAGACCCGCGGCTGGTTTTATACCTTGACCATACTGGCGGCGGCTCTCTTCAAAAAGCCGGCTTTTAAGTACTGTATCGTATCAGGTATCGTACTCGCCGCGGACGGTAAAAAGATGTCTAAATCCCTCAATAATTATTCGGATCCTCTTGAGGTTATCAATACCTTCGGCGCCGATGCCCTGCGTCTCTTTTTGGTGCATTCAAGCGTGGTAAAAGCTGATGATTTGCGCTACAGCGATGAAGGTATGCGTGAAGTGCTTAAATCCTTCCTTATTCCCCTGTGGAATGCGTATAGTTTCTTTGTTACCTATGCGACTATTGACGGTATTCAGCCTTCAGGCGCTCCGGAAGAAGCTATTCTCAATCCGCTGGATCAATGGATATTATCAGCCTCTGAAACCTTGGTCGAAACGGTAGGCGCCGCCCTCGACGCTTACGATCTTTCACGGGCGGTTGATCCGCTCCTCAATTTTATTGATCTGCTCAATAATTGGTATATAAGAAGATCGAGGCGCCGATTCTGGAAATCAGAGCATGATACTGACAAGCTGCAGGCGTACCAGTCGCTTTATAGTGCGCTCAAGACGCTTATTACCGTTTCAGCTCCTTTTATGCCCTTTATCACCGATGCGATCTGGCAAAACCTCCGCTTGGCGCATGAGCCGCTCTCCGTTCATTTGGCGGACTTTCCGGCGCTGCATAAGGATAGGCGCAATCCCGCCTTGGAATACAGGATGGCGGCGGTTCAGCATGCGGTCTCTATGGGCAGAGCGTTGCGCTCGCTGCACGGCATCAAAGTCCGTCAACCTTTAAGCACGGTTGAACTAATCACCCGCAATGCGGCGGAAAAGGATGCGCTTTTAAGCATGGAAGAGAGCATACGTGAAGAGCTTAATGTGAAACAGGTCTTGTTCCGTGATAACGAAGAAGAAGTGGTGCATTACGAGGTCAAGGCGAATTTCCGCATCCTCGGTAAAGAGCTGGGGAAGGATATGCAGGCTGCGGCGGCTGCCCTTGAAACTTTGGGACACGATGCTATTCAAAGCCTCCTTAACGGGCAGCGCCTGACGCTGACGGTTGCGGGGCGGACCGTGCCGCTTACGGCGGACAAGGTTATCATTCGGCGTCTTGAAAAGGCGGGCTTTAAGGTCTTGAACGAAGGAACGCTCACCGTTGCCCTTGACACGCAGATAAGCCCTGAACTTGCGGAAGAAGGGGACATACGGGACCTTATCCGCGGAGTACAAAACCTGCGTAAAGAGACGGGCTTTGCGGTCAGCGATAGGATTATCCTGCGGGTAAACGGTTCGCCGCGGCTTAAAGCGGCGTGGGAGCATTTTTCAAGCTTTGCCGCTGCGGAAGTATTGGCATCTGAAGCTCTCTGGGGTGAATTTTCAGAAGACGCCGTTCTCATTAACGCCGGTGAAGAAAACTGGCGCATCTCAATCAGCAAGAGCAGCCAATCGTGAGCCGCTTCTCTTACGCCTCCGCTTATTTGAAGGCGAGGTCTGACCTATATAGGTCGAGGTCTGACCTCCAGCTAATCCAAGGACTGACTTACTTTTGATTCCAATAAGGACGGACTCTGAAGGCAAGGTCTGTTCCTATTTTGACGGCGAGGTCTGACCTATATCGCTCAATGAAGGCGAGGTCTGACCTATGTGCCTGCGAGACTATGTTTGCGCCTCTGCTCTGCGTCAAGAGCGGGGATATATGCGCCTTTACGCTCAATGAAGGCGTCATGCTATGCGCCAATATAAGCACTATGTGCGTACATATAAGCACTATGTGCGTCAATATAAACACTATTGATGTACATAAAGCGATAGAGACGCATATACAAACAATAATGACGCACATATA
>JAISMB010000062.1 GCA_031276945.1 Spirochaetaceae bacterium
TGCCTCTGGTATTGGGTACTGCCGCAGCCAGATCCGGGTCATTGCCCACCCAATAGCCGCCGTAGATACAGCGACCCAGATGTTCGGAAAAATGACCGTAAATATGCCGGCTGATTCTCAGATCGGCCTCTTGTGTTTTAACAACAATTCTATTCATAATTCATACTCCTTGATTTGTCGGTTTGGTATTTGACTATAAAAACAGCCTACTCTATTTATTTGACTCGTGTTAAGCCCTCCTGCACTTGAGGAGGTGAGGTCTGACCTACCGACCTATGGGGACGAGGTCTCATAGAAGAAGCTTGAGGTCTGTCCTCCAAGCTGTGTCAGTTACCAGCGAGACAATGCTGACAATACTGTGTTCTCTATGGTATGCGCCGCTGTACTGCCATGCTTCAGGCTTTTGTATCAATCCTGCCGTAACCGGATTTTGATCTATGTAATTGTAGACGTTCCAAAAGTCTTTCTTGTCCTTGATCTCGCGTGAATAAAAGCGATCTCCCCAGAAATGACCAGTCTTATGGTGCTTCTTATTCCACCTGATAGCGAAAACCATCTTAATCCACTTTAATATCTCAGAGAGATTCTGCCTTTTTTCAGGCGTGATGAGAAAGTGAAAATGATTGTCCATGATGCAGAAGTTCCATAGCTTAAACTTGAAGCCTTTGGAGGTTTTTGCTTCTCCAATCACGGTGAGAAAGAGTTTTTTCATCTCATCCGGCTCTAATTCAAAAGCGTTCCGGTTCACTGCCGAAGTAACATGATAGGTCAGACCTTGGTCTGTAAGCCCTCTGGGCAAATTATGACTAGACATAATACCTCTATGGAACCGACTCTGCGTTTTGATTCAATTGAGAGCACAATATTTTTATTTATTTTTGACGGCGAGATCTATCTTCCTTGTCTTTTGGCGACACGACACGCCTTAGGGAGTGTCGTCAAAAGGAAGGAAGATAGATCTGAGATAGAGAGCGGCAAGAAAGGAATCAGAGCGTTTAGCATACCGAGTAGCAATACCTCTCCACTGTTTAAGCCACCGAAATATACTCTCAATGAGATGGCGCTTCTTATACAGCTCTGTGTCATAAGTCCTCATAAGTCCTTACCACCTTCCGATTACGCTTGGAAGGAATAACTACCTTAATACCTCCTGCACAGGCTGTGTCTATTACCTGGTTCACGTCATACCCTCTATCGGCAATCAAGACTTTTACTGATAAACCTGCCATTAAAGGCAACGCATAGGTGCAATTCGCCTCCTGCCCTGCTGAAACTATGATACGTACTGGTTTTCCCCGCTTATCTATAGCAAGATGGATTTTCAGATTGAGCCCCTTTTGTACGCCCTATTGCTTGATTTCCTCCAAACGTTCCGCATCCGTCCGTATGGACTTTGCTATACGTTGCATCCATCATAAGCCACATTGTATACACTTCCCCGATAACTTCAGAGGCTATTGTTTTCCAGACATCTCTATCCCGCCAGCGGGAAAACCTTCGGTGTGTATTTTTCCAGTCGCCGAGGTGGTAAATCTCTGTCTGGAACACCGGTTCTGATAATCCAGGATACAGCATTGATAAAGCGTTGATTGTCATGAGCCATTCGACCCTGTTTACCTGTCCCTCATGGTAGTAAGTCTTTTATCTTTTCCCACAGCCTATCACTGATGTCGTGTCTGTGCAGTGCTTTTCCGTTTTCTTTCATCTTGTTATCTTACTTTATTTCCTTCCTTTTGACGACACCCCCTAGGAATCAAAGTCTCACGCATGGTCAGATCTTGGTGGTTAGCCAGACCTCAAACGGGGTAGGTCAGACCTCTCATCTGCCTATAATTTGTTTTATTAATTATGATATTTGAATCATCATAACCATCAAACGGTGTCGCACAGCTCGTAATACATACAGTGAAAAGAACGACAGATCCCATCTCATTATCAAGGCTCTCCCCGAGCCTTTAACTGTATACAGCTTTTATACAGGGTCAATTCTTCATTCTCAATAAATTGCGGGAAGTTACGCCTGATAAGCTCACTGTTGCGAGCCTGCGGTTCGCCCTGATCTCAGGCTGCCCACGGCGACGCGTAAACAGCCTTTTATGCCTCGAAGGGTAAACGCCGATGCCCTGCTTGCTCCATTCTTTTTGATTTTACATTAATGATGGTTCCAGCCCGCTGATTCCGCAATGCGTCTTTATGCGCCCTATTATTTCTCCAGTACATACAGATACTCAGTAACATGAATAGCCCGGGACCCCTGTTCGGCAAGGCGGGAAAGATTCCGGCAGCCGCGAAAGGTGTTATAGCTTGTCTCCAAAACCTGAACCTTGCCCATCTTTTCCAACATGCCTTTCATCGCATCCAGGGAGATGAACCCTTCGGAATTGAAGGATATAAGCACGAATTTTGCTTTTATAGCGGCAACTAAATCGGATAACGCCGCATAGGCGCGGTGTTTTTGGTTATATGCCGAGCGGTTCCAGTCATTAGGGATTCCCGAAACCTTACTGAGCCTTTCAGGATGCCGGTTTTCAAGGATCACATTGAGCATAAAATAATTTGACCCGTAGGGGTGCTGATTGTACGGCGGATCAAGATAGGCTAAATCAACCTCAGGCGCTTCTCGTACGATACGATTGGCATCGCCGTTATACACCGTATACGCACAGGTAAAATTGCTAAAGACCGGAAAGGGCAGGTGTATTTCCCCCTTGATCCGCAAAAGCGCGTCGGCGTTACTGCCGCCGAATTGTCCGACGCCGGTTTTTCTGTTTTTATGAAAACCCTTAAATACGCCGGAGGTATTGGCGTGAATCGAGGCTTCCGCCATGAGGGGCCCAAGAAAATACTTTTGATACGCCCCTGGAACCCCGTCGATAAGGCTGCGGATCGTATCAATATACCGGGCGTTCCTTCGGGTATAAAAAACCCGTTCATCTTTTTGGATATCCTCATCATCCTTGGGCGCATACAACCCGGCGATGATTCCATCTTTCCAGGGCTTGCCCACGGTTTCCGCAAGGAGCCCCTGATACAGGTCTTGTAAGAACGGCATATCCACCTCGGTTTTGTTCGACAAATAACATTCCCCGGTAACCGCGGCGTATTTTTCCAAATCATTCACCATGAGAAGCCGGGAAAATTGTTTACAATGCCGGGCTACAATGCCTGAGCCGGTAAAAACATCAAAAATATCCAGTTTATCCTTGTGCAGGCGTTTTTGGACCAGGTGTATCCCCTGGGTAATAAAGTCCAAAAGCGCGCGCTTGTTCCCGATATAGGTGATGATTTGCCGGGTCAAATAGTCGGTATTTTCATAAGTAGTGTTGGAAAGGTTGGCAGCGGAACAGGGGAGGTTGGTACGGAAGGTCTCAGATACAGCCATAGCCCCCATGCTATAGGGTCTGCAAGGTCTTGTAAAGCGGCGCATGAATGGAAAATGTGTTATAGGGTCTCGTATCCATACGGGGAACCGCACTGGCTTTCTGTACTTGCATACAGGGTTTCGGGATTATCCAGCACGAGGATTCCGCGTGCATAGAGGACGGCGGCAAAGCGCTTGAAAGTCCGAGGTCTGACCGGTTTAACCGGTTATAAAGCTTGGAAGGTCGGCGGGCTACTCTTGCACTCTACTGCCTCGCAGGTATACTATCTTTAACTATGGAATTGACACAGACATTCATTGAACAGTTGACGGTTGACGAGCCTCTGGTGATGAGGCATATCGCAGAAAAACTGAATATTACTAAAGAGCAGGTAGCCGCGGTCATCGGGCTTTTTGCGGAAGGGAACACTGTTCCTTTTATTGCCCGGTATCGTAAAGAAAAAACGGGTAATCTTGACGAAACGCAGATTCGTGAGATTGAGCACAGCTTTGCCCGTGCAAAAAATCTTGAAGAGCGCCGCCTTGAAATTACCCGCACCCTCTTTAAGCAGGGCGTCTTAACAGACCCTCTCTACCAGAATATAAGCGGCGCTGCAACTTTAGCAGAACTGGAAGATATATATACGCCGTACAAGCGTAAGAAGAAAACACGCGCTATGCTTGCCGTTGAGCGCGGCTTAGAGCCTTTGGCTTTAGCCATGCAGGAACTCGATGATGCCGGTATTCGTGCCAAAGCCGATGCTTTTATCGCTCTTATGCCGGCTGATCCGGCATTATCAGTAGCAACAGCCGAGGATGCCTTGCAGGGCGCTATGGATATTATAGCCGAAAGAATAGCTCAAGACCCGGCTAACCGGGCGAGTGTTAAAGCTCTTTTTCTTGCCGAAGGTTCTATCACGGTTAAAGGTATCGGCACTGAAGAAGAAAAAAAGACATCAGTTTATCAGATGTATTGGGATTACACAGAAAAGCTTTCGCACATTAAGCCGCATCGGATATTGGCTATTAACCGCGGTGAGCGTGAACAGATGCTTGAAATGCACTTTGACCTTGACTTCAACGCCGCCGGTGCGCTCGTACAGAAAAATTACGAGCTGTATAATACCTACCATAAAAAAGCTATTGAAGACGGCGTAAAACGGCTGTTAGCGCCGGCTCTTATCCGTGAAATACGCGGCGATCAGGAAGAGCTTGCCGATGAACACAGTATCGCTACCTTCAGCACCAACGTAAAAAATTTACTGTTGCAGCAGCCTATTAAAGGGACCAGAGTGCTAGGCATAGACCCCGGTATCCGCACCGGCAGTAAATGCGCCTGCCTTGACGATACCGGAAAATATCTGGGCAGCTTTGTTATTTACAACCACAAGATTGAAGAAGCTAAACATGCAATTCTTAAAGCGATTCGTCTTTACGATCTCCAGCTTATTGCGGTTGGTAATGGAACAGGCACGCAAGAAGTACAGAATATTGTTACCAGTGTTATTGCTGATAATGCGTTGGCGGTTTTGTACACCGTGGTTGATGAAGAAGGCGCATCGGTATATTCGGCTTCTGATATTGCACGGGAAGAATTCCCTGACCTTGACCTCACTATTCGCGGGGCAATTTCCATAGGACGCAGGCTCCAGGATCCGCTTGCCGAGTTGGTAAAGATAGACCCTAAGGCTATCGGTGTAGGGTTATACCAGCATGATGTCAACCAAGAACGGCTCTCAAAATCGTTGGACGAAGTGGTCTTTAGTGTTGTGAACAATGTCGGCGTTAATTTGAATACTGCAAGCAGCTCGCTGCTACGGTATGTTTCGGGGATCAACGGCGGATTAGCGCATAAGATTGTCAAGTACCGCGAAGAGCAGGGGAAAATACAGAGCCGCCATGAGCTTTTGCAGGTTCCCGGTATGGGACCTAAGAGTTTTGAGCAATGTGCCGGGTTCCTTAAAATACCGGAAAGCAGCGAACCTCTGGATAATACCTGGGTGCATCCTGAAAATTATGCTATTGCACGGCAGATTAACGAAACGCTGACCCAAACCGGCACGGTAAGCAGCGTTATACTGCTCTCTCTTAAAGAGCAGTACGGTGTAGGCGAGTCGACTATTACTGATATTGTTACTGAGCTGAAACGTCCCGGCAGAGATCCGCGTGAAGGATACCCTAAACCTCTTTTACAAAAGGGCATGCTCAGTTTTGAAGACCTCCGTGAAGGCATGAAACTTACCGGCAAGATCAAAAATGTCGTTGATTTTGGCGCCTTTGTTGACTTAGGGGTCAAAGAGACTGCCTTAGTACATATCTCTGAGCTAAGCGATCATTTTGTAAAAGACCCTTTTGCATTAGTAAAAGTCGGCGATGTGCTGGAATTTTCTATCAAAGCTATTGATTATGAGCGGCGGCGTATCAGCTTATCACGGAAAAGCGATTGTTCGGCAGAAAATAAAAAGCAGTCTGAGCCTTCGGTGCACTTACAAGCTGAAGGACAAAGAACGCCCGCGCATGAGAGGCGTATGCCCAGCGATAAGCACGGACAATCAGCGGCGGCACAGAAAAAGCCTGAACAGACTCGTGCGCCGCGCCCTGATACCCAATCGTATAAACGCCCTCCCAAAGATGATGATGGTACTCTGTATAACCCCTTTGCAGAACTGCTGAAAAACCGCATAAAGAAAGGATAAAAGAGCAGCAACGCAGCGTGCGGGTATTCTCCAAGAGTTTATGAGACATTGCGGAACGGGCTTTTGTCTGGGAAGGAGCGTAGCGACTGACCTACCCATAGCGGAAGCCCGAGTCGCTGGCAGGCGGCGAAGCGTAAACAGTCCTGTTATGCGCCTTTGCCCGTAAGCTCATTTTACCATGTTCTATAGTTTCTTTATTTTATTGACGGCTATAATTCTTCCATCGGAAGCGCGACTAATTATCCCGCTTATTTCACCTTCATCATTTTCATCCACAGAAACAGTTCTTCCTACCGAAATAACGAAATCATGTACACCGCGTACGCGGTAAAGGATCTGGTAACTACATGGGCAGGGAGCTGCCAGCTTCTTGGCACAGCGCCGAGGTCTGACTTACCCTGCTCGGTTCAGCGGGCTGAAATAGGTTGGTTCAGCAGACTGAAATGGCTCGGTTCAGTAGGCTGACATGGGTCGGTTCAGCAGACTGAAATAGGTCGGTTCAGCGGGCGAAGTCTGACTTATGTGTCGGTTTAGTAAGCTGAAATGACATGGTTCAGAGGGCAAGGTCTGTTTCCATGGCGGCAGACTTTATTTCCATGGCGGTAAGGTCTGTTTCCTTGGCGGCAGACTCTGTTTCCTTGGTGGCAGACTTTGTTTCCATGGCGGTAAGGGCTGTTTCCTTGACGGCGAGGGCTGACCGAACTAGACTGCTTTGAGGTTTATCCCTTCTTCTACCGCGGGGGTTTGCAGGTAAAATCATGCTTCGCTTTGATACAATGCCGTAACTCTGTGAAACACCCTATACTTGTATTTAGAAGCCTTTGTCAATCAGCTCGTGGATAATACCAAGATAAATAAAAGGAATATCGATGCCGGAAACTTTTGTTTTTTTCATGTCAACAATTTCATGATGTGAAATACCGCCGGCTATCTCAACAACGTGATCACTCCAAAAAGTTGACCGGGCGCTTACCATACCATCATTAGCTCCACCGCCTGCTTCTTGTATATACCGGTACGGTTCAGCAAGCCATATATCATCAAGTGCATCGCGCATGGTACTGTACCAGCTCTGATAATAAACACGTGGATCAGGCAGCACCTTCTGGTTAAATTCTTTCATGTGGGCGGTCGTTAATTGATAGGCAACACGATACACATCAGGCTTTGCATCACCCCACCATTCACCCAAAACTTCCCAAATCCTTTTGGCTAGTTTTGTATGAATTATTTTCTGCGCATAAATAGAATCGGCTAGTTCTGCTCCATGATGCGGCGTTGATAGAGTGGTCAAACTTGCAACTTTGTTACCAAAGTCGTAGCGCCAAATCATATACCGAGAATCAATACCGCCTTTTGAATGGGCGATGATATTTACCTTTTCAGCACCAGTTTCAACAAGCACCTGTTCTACCGTTGTTTTGAGTAGTTCGGCATTTGACTCATACGGACCCCACGCATCGGTATTGCCCAGAAAAACAGCGACCCCATGTTCTTTAAGAACATCAGGAATACGTCCCCAAAAACCAATAAGTCCTTTCCGGTCATGGGCGATAATACCATGCACTAATATAACCGGATACTGTAATTTTCTATCTGATGTCATAGTTTCTTATCGTCATTATCGCATTGTTAAGGCTAGTTTTGTAAGCTACCCCAAGGCTTTTAGCGGTGGGCTTCTTGTTTCACAGACCAAATTTAACCGACAGAGCAAGCCTTATCAATAAGTGCGGTTTCAGCCTCCGCAGCATTGTATTCCTGCTTGTCGTATACCGCTTTCCTATCTTCTCTTCAGCGTGTCCGCATCCGCACATATACCTTCTGTCCTCCAGCCTGAATTTGTTCTGATAATCCACGATACTGCCGTTGATAAACCGTCTATTGTCCTGTGCCATCAGCCCCCGTTTCCCTGTCCCTTCTTATTGTACAATACGTTTGGTAAAGAAAAATTTGATTCCGCTGAAATGGAAAACCGGATTAAAACGCTCCTGATGGACGACGATGTTACCAAAAAGCCCGGTATATACCCCTATTTGCTCA
>JAISMB010000084.1 GCA_031276945.1 Spirochaetaceae bacterium
GACCTACCCCTGACCGAGGTCTGACCTACCCCTGACCGAGGTCTGACCTACCCCTGACCGAGGTCTGACCTACCCCTGACCGAGGTCTGACCTACCCCTGACCGAGGTCTGACCTACCATAACTTGTGCGGGTATACGCCGCTTGCGGTCAGCGCAGCAATACGCGCACGCGCAGTTGCGCGATCCCCTTGGTAGGTAACGCCGAACCATTCGGAGTCAGCGGGCAAGGCGCGGATGGTTTGACGCTTCGTGGCTATCAACCAATTTGCAAAAGAAGGCAGGTAACATTCACTTCTCAAAACATCAGGTATGCTTTCAAGGAATTCATCAAAATAAGTCTGTAAATCAGCGAGAACACTCGGCGGAAATCCCCAAATGTTCATGGAAACCGGCGTATCAGGCTGCATTTGTGTTTTAGTCCCGTCAGAGTTTGTGTTGAATATCCCCGCAGCTTCTTGGGCAATGCAGGTCATTTCATAACTGGCAAGCAGATAGCCATCCTGTATATGGCACAAAGCGCGGGCAACACCCCCTTGCGGACTCAACGTCTTGACCACCGGATACGGGACCAGCGCCGCCTGATTGGGGGCGGCGGCAAGGTGTTTTCCCATCACGGCAAAAGCCTCACGACCATAAAAATCATCCGCATTGATAACGGTAAAGGCGGAATCAAGCGCGTGCGCCGCGCAGAGCAGGGCGTGTCCCGTCCCCCACGGTTTAGTGCGCCGTGCAGTGTGAGCGGCGATACGCGGCGGGATAAAACTGGAACGCTCTTGAAACGCAAGGGCACAGTGCAGTTTCGCGCCCAGCCGCTTCAAAACCGTAGCGCGAAAGTCCGTTTCAAGGTCCTTACGGATTACAAATACCACCTTGTCAAAGCCTGCTTGCAGCGCATCAAAGACAGAATAATCCAACAACGCCTCTCCCCCCTGCCCGAATGCCTCCATTTGTTTCAGTCCACCATAGCGGCTTCCCATGCCGGCTGCAAGTACAACCAGTATCATAACGCTCTCCTCTTAAAAAAACTTAAAACAAAGCATGAACCGGCGGCTCTTACAAGAGCGGGCTTTGCCGGTCCATCCTTATCCACTGCCCTTTAGGGCGCACCGAGCCTGCCTAAATATTTTCGCACAAAACCGCAGGGGCGGTAGGTCATCTTTGCCTGACGCATACCTGCGTCTCCTAAATCTTGTTCACGGTTAATATGAATAAAAAAACGCGGCAGCGTAGCTGCAAAAGCTTGGTTTATAAACTGATAAATGCCTTTGTATTCATCAATGCCTTTCTCAAAATGAATCGCAAACATACGCCCTTTTGCAAGACTTTCACCCAGACACCAGCCAGCCGGCTTGCCGTCAACAAAGTACAAAGCCCCTTTCATGTTCAATTCAGCAAACCGGTCAAGAGCTTCACGGGCGGCGGCATAATCAGCCTCTTCATTTTTATCCTGCCGCCACCGCTCCAAGACTTCCACCGCCTGCGGAATAAGGTCTGCGGTCAAGAGCTGCTGTTCATAATGATAGGAATTGATAAAGGTATTCACCAAGTTCCGCTTTTTATGGTACTTCTTTCCGGATAATATTGCGAGGTCTGTCCGCAGGTAAAGGTAGTCGAAATTATCCCGGTCCTCAACGACCGTTATGCCGTATTGCTCTAATCGCACCCGCTGAGGACTGAGGACAGAGTCCGATATACCTTTCCAATAATCATGATTTTTCAAGAGATCTTCTAAAACTTCCCGTCCGGGCGCTGCGCATGGTGTCATAAAGAACCGTTTGCCTTCCCGCTGACCTGAAATAATTAAAATCCCCGCATCATCCTTTGAAACACGGTAGCAGTAGCGCTGGCGAAACAAATAAAGATTGGAAAACGTATATTCAGACACACCGTCTGGTGTGAGCGCAAGACGCGGGTGCATTTCTGTTTTGAGTTCAAGCGACAGAGGAATAAACTCAGGGTAATTAGGAATCATGCAGTAAAGATACTAAGACTTTGAAGGGAATGACAAAAGGATTTTATAGAGCGGACGGCAGGGCTTTTGCCGCAAGGTCTCGCATGACAAGGCTTGCGAGAATCATGCCGGCGCTTGCCGTAACCGTTACGGCGCTGCCGTTTATAATTTTCTTGGCGGAACACCAGTCAACGGCATCGGGAGAACGGCGCGCCGGACAAAGGCACTGTCCCAAGCCGCAGGCAAGAGATTGCTCTGCGTGGAGCGGGAGTCGCTCTTCGCTGTAGACGACAGGAAAAGAATGGTGAAAGCCGCGGGCGCGCAGTCCTGAGCGCACGAGCCGTGCCAAAGGACAGACAGAAGTCTGCCAAATATCGGCTACTTTTAAGCGGGTCGGGTCGAGTTTTTGCGCGGTTCCCATGGAAGAAAAGACGGTGCTTCCGACACTAAAAGCTGTTTCGATGAGATCGAGTTTATACTGTATGCTGTCAATAGCATCAATAATATAGTCCGCTTTTTCAAGACAAAAGAGACCGGCATTTTCCGCTTTGAAGACCGCTTCAAAAGTCTTGACGGTACAGTCTGGATTTATTGCTAAGAGTCGCTGCTCGAGCGCCAAGACTTTTGGCTGCCCGATGGTTAATCCGGTTGCCTGCACCTGCCGGTTAATGTTGGTAATACAGACCGTATCAGAATCGATAAGCACGAGATTTGCCAGTCCTGAACGCACTAAAGCCTCAGCACACCAACTGCCGACACCGCCTAGTCCCACAATGGCTACGGTAGTCTGCGCCAGAAGCTCAATTGTTTCAGCACCCGTAATCAGTGCCAGTCGTTGAAAACGCGGATTCATACGCACAGTATACCTCTCCTCCCCGTCATTACGCAAGGCTTGAGCGTTTTAGCCCTCCCTCCCCCGCACGATCTTGAATTCACCTTTGAGGTCTGACTTACCCCGACCGAGGTCTGACTTACCCCTGACCGAGGTCTGACCTACCCCTGACCGAGGTCTGACTTACCCCGACCGAGGTCTGACTTACCCCGACCGAGGTCTGACTTACCCCGACCGAGGTCTGACTTACCCCGACCGAGGTCTGACTTACCCCTGACCGAGGTCTGACTTACCCCTGACCGAGGTCTGACTTACCCATCCGTATGATTTCAAAGAATTGTCCGTATGATTTCATAAAATGATCCGTATGATTTCAAAGAATTGTCCGTATGGTTTTATAAAATGATCCGTATGATTTTATAAAACCGTCAACATGGTTTTTGATTCAGGCTTTTGGTAAAAGAATAAACAAGAGGAGGAGGAGCGGAACAGAGCAAGAGAAAATCGGGGCAGCGCCGTTCGTGCCGGTTATTAAAGAGGACAAAGAATAAAACTTGCTTGACAGAGAAAAAAGCTTATAGTATTATAAGGAGAACCCTGTAATCAGGAACTATGCGGACACACGCTGCCTAACCCCGCCAGGTTCGGAAGGAAGCAACGGTAAGTAGAAGAGTGTCGCGCCGTAGCACCCCTGATTATAGGGTTTTTTACAAAAGGTTGCGGTAAAGCCCAAGCCTTTAGGCTTGTGGATATAAGGTGCAAAGAATAAAGATTCTTGCGGGGCGCAAGAATACAATGCTTGCGGAGGCTGAAACCGCACTTATTGGCAGGGGCTTGCTTTGTCGGTTTAAGTTTAGTCTGTGAAACAAGAAGCCCATCGCTTGAGCGGTGGGGGGTAGCTCACTGAAGATTTACCGAGGCTAAAGGCAAGTGCGAAACACGCAAGCATGCGCAAGCCTTGTGGCGTGCAGGAGGTTTTTATGAAAATGCCTAAAAGAATGGCGGCGTTATGGTCTTTGCTCGAACAGAGCGCCAAACAGATGACCTTATCAGCAAAGATAACCGTACTTGTCGGCGCTTTGGTATTAGTAGTTGCGCTCTTTATAAGCATTATTACTTTGAGCATTTCCTCAAGGCTTATTCAAACTACTACGATTACAGCGCTCTTAAATCAAGCAAAGTTGGGCGTATACCTGACCCGCACGACACTACAGGCGCAGTTGACCATCTTACAAGATATTGCAAACCGCTCAGAAATAAAAAACATGGACTGGTACACACAACGGGAAAACCTTCTTGAAGCTATTAATGCGCATAGTTATTTAGAATTTGGCATTGTTGATATGCAAGGCATCGCTCATTATATAATAGAAGGGAACAGCGCCGACCTCTCAGATCGTGAGTATATCATAAAAGCTCTCTCCGGAACGCCGTCAATCTCAGATATTATTATCAGCAGAGTTATTAATAAGCCGGTTCTCATGCTTGCTGTGCCTATTAAAGTCAATAATGTTGTGGTAGGCGCTCTGCTGGGCAGAAAAGACGCCACGACCTTGAATGAAATAACGCGCAATGTGAATTTTGGGAGTACCGGTTATTCTTATATGATAAACGGGGCGGGGATAATTATTGCTCATCCGCAGGTAAACTATGTACTGGAACAATTCAATCCGGTTACTCAGGCATCATTGGATAAATCGTTCAATTCTTTAGCGCAGGCTCTAAAGCGTATTCCTTTCATAAGGAATGGTACTACCCGCTATCGGTTTGAAGGGAAAAATATGTATATAGGGTTTTCGGCGGTAGACCTCAACAACTGGTACCTTATTCTTGCACTTGAAGAAAAAGAATTCTCAAGCGGTCTGCACAAGCTGCACGGCTGGGTTATTTTATGCACCCTTATTTTTATGGTAGGGGGGGCTTTTATTGCCTCGATCATAGGCAAATTCATTACCAGTCCGCTTAAAGCTATGCTTCCGGTGCTTAAAAGCATGGCTGAAGGCAATTTAACAGAGCGAATCTATGTGCATTCTTTAGACGAAATCGGTATGATCTCACAGAACTTTAACAGTTCTATTACTAATCTGGCGCAAACAATTACTATCACTAAGGATGCTTCGTCAAAATTAGGCAATATTGTATATCAATTATCTGAGACCATGGATCAAACCATCGCATCTGCAAACCATATTAACGATACGGTTATCAATACCAAAGAGAAAACCGCCGATCAGGTGAAAGCAGTGAAAGGTATCCATGACACTATTGATGACATCAAGCATCATATTGAACAAGTGAATGGCTCAATCGAAAATCAAAGTTTAGCCGTTGTACAATCTTCTTCTGCTATTGAAGAGATGGTTGCCAATATCAAATCGGTAGCTGAGACGCTGGGTAAAAATTCAGAAACCATTGGTGAATTACAAAAAGCTTCTGAATCCGGCAAAGAAAGTATTCAACAAGTAACCGATATAATGAAACTCTTAGTCGCTGCTTCAGACGGTCTTATTAAGGCAACGACCATGATACAAAGTATAGCTCAACAAACCAATCTGCTTTCACTAAACGCAGCTATTGAAGCAGCTCATGCAGGCGAAGCCGGTAAAGGTTTTGCCGTTGTTGCTGATGAAATCAGTAAATTAGCGGAAAGTTCTTCAACTCAAGGAAAGTCAATCAGCAAGGTTTTAGTTAATTTACGGAAGCAGATCAATACGGCGACCATGCTTTCAGATAGATCGCAGGAACATTTCAATCTTATTCTGGAACTTGTTGAGGAAGTACAAGAACAAGAGCAGATTATCAAAAATGCTATGAAGGAACAGGATACGGGTAGTATTCAAGTTCTGCAAGCAATGCAGAAAATAAAGACGATTACCAACGAAGTGAAAAACGGTGCCGGTTCAATGATGCACAGCAGCGCTTCAATTATAAATGAAATGGAACATTTGAACGAAACGACAAAGGTTATGAGCGGAGAGGTTAACGAAGTAACTGCTAAAGTTGACGATATTAGTCATATTATAAAAAACCTTGAAAGCATTATTAATGAGACACGAGACAACGTGTCGCTTTTGTCAGATAACGTGTCTACCTTTAAGGTAGAAGGCGAGAAGGTTATACAGTACGAAGTTTGAGAGAATGTTAGTGTTCACAAGTATAGTTAAAACGGTAACCCCACTTGTTCATTTGGGCAAAGAGCGCCTGCATATCACGAGAGAGTGGAGCATTAAATACATCATAACCGGGAATTTGCAGGCTTGATGCGTGCAGTCCGAGCCGAGATAAAAGAGGGCGTTCACGCGCTAAATCGCCATGCCAAGCACGCTTAAACTGCGAAAGATAGACCGGTTTCATAGTACCGTAGAGCGGATCACACACAACCGGATGCCCTAAAGAGGCAAGATGTACGCGGATTTGGTGGGTACGACCTGTCTGCGGTCTTAACTCCACTACACTGTAATTACCGGCGAAGCTCAGAACCTTACAATGCGTCAGTGCTTTTTTCCCTTGGTATTTGTCGACTATAGTACGATGTTGCTTATCACCATCAACGACCAAGGGCAATTCACAGGAAGTTTCCTTCCATGAGGGTCTGCCGTTGACAATGGCGTGGTAAGTTTTATTGACCTTGTGCTGTTCAAATGCACAAGACAAGTTTTTGTGAGTGCCTGCATCTTTGGCAAAAACCACAAGACCTGATGTATCCTTATCAATCCGGTGCACTACCCAGACCGGCGCTAAAAGTCTATCTAGTCTGTCTTTTGAGCTATCCCACCGATCGCCGCCGACTGCAATACCAGATGCCTTATTAACCACCACGATATGAGCATCTTCATACACCAGAGAAAAAGCTTGATTCTGTTTCATAAGTCGAAAATAAGCATAGCTTATTTTATATAAGCCGGCTAGTATGCAATCAGAGCGTTGAGCAGAGCGAGCAGCACTACCTCTTCACTGTTTGAGCCACCGAAACATATTCTCAATAAGATGGCGCTTCTTATACAGCTCTTTGTCATAAGTCCGTGCCACCTTCCACTTGGGTGGGATAACTACCTTAACTCTTTAATTATGGTTTAAGTCTAGTATTAAAAAAACGGCTTGCCAAATATTCGGGTTATACTGTAGATAATTCATGTTATAACGGAGAATACCGGCAGTTTAACGTTGATTGTTGCGGTTTATACCGTCCAAGTCGCCGTTATAATGGCTAATCCTCCGGTTATAATGCGGGAGGTTCCGGTCATAAGCGCCAAGGCTGACGTTTACAGTAGAGTTATTTTGTATAAACGAATGAGTTTTATTTGTTGATCCGTTTTGTATAAACGGACCAGGGAGAAATAACCTTGCCGGTACATCGTATGATCATTTCAATCCATAAATGTGACATTACGCTGCGTTTTATATTATGTCAATACCACAATAATTCAACAGCTTGGCGGACAGACCTCAAGCTTCTCCTCTGAGACCTCGCCCTCCATCCCCATAGGTCAGACCTCGGTGAATTGAATAGGATATGAGCAGGGCTGGGACCCGGAAGGGCGGCGGCATCCGCAAGAATGCCGCTGCCCTGCGCCTGAGGCGCTTTACGCGTCTTGTAAGAAGGCGGCGTATCCCCGGCATGCCGTCCAAAGGTCTATCTTGCTGAT